>NZ_JBFAXK010000006.1:0-382128 GCF_040680715.1 Nocardia sp. NPDC051981
AACTGGTTCCGGCGCAGCGCCGACGGGAAATTCCTGTGGCCCGGCTTCGGCGACAACGTGCGCGTGCTGAAGTGGGCCCTGGAGCGCCTGGACGGCACCGCTCCGGCCGAGCGCACCCCGATCGGCTTCGTGCCCACCGCCGCCGCGCTCGACCTCGACGGACTCGGCGATGGCTATCGCGGCCTGATCGACGCCGCCCTCACCGTCGATCGCCGCGAATGGGTGCGCGAGCTCGAATCGATCGATGAGTGGTATGCCACCATCGGCGGCAACCGTCTCCCGGATGCCCTGCGCGCCGAACTCGCCGCCCTGAAACTCCGCCTGGCCGAGGAAGTCTGACCGTGCGCGACCGGACCAGCCCGAATCCGCTGCAGCGCCTGCGCTACATCTGCGGCGGGACGCTGCCGCCGGCCATGTCGCAGTGGGTGATCGACGATCTGACCGGGCCGGGGGCGGCGCGGCGCTACATGCTGCGCATCCTCATCCCGATCATCCCGCCGCTGTGCCTGTTCCTGCTCATTCCCGGTCCCCTGTGGATCGGGCTGGCCATGATGGCGCTGCTGTACCTGCCGCTGATCTACTTCACGGCCGCGCTCATGTACGTGTTCCGCCGGGCCCGTCTCACCAAGCACGGTCTGAATCCGGCCCTGGCCGACCAGCGCGAACGCGATCGCGCCGCCGCCGCGCGGGCCGCCTACGAGCGAGCGCACGGCCGCGGCTGAACCCGGGGCGGATCAGCTCAGGTAGCGCTGCGTGAATTCGGTCAGGATGCCGGTGCCGTTGCCCTTCACCTGATCCCAGGAGAAGGGCAGCTGCTTGACCTCGTCGTAGGAGCGGGTGCCGGGTGCGACCGGGACGTCGGTACGGGCGGGAATCATCTTGTGCGCGGCGGTGATCTGCTGGGCCTCGGGGGTGAACATGTAGTCCACCAGGGCTTTCGCGGCCGCTGGGTTGTGGGTGGTGTTCAGGATGAAGACCGGCCGCGGGGTGATGACGGTGCCCGAGGACGGTGAGATGACCCGCAGCGGAACGCCTTTGGCGGCCGCGTCGTAGGCCGCGTAGTCGACGCCGCCGAGGATGACGGCGTAGGCGCCCGCGGTCACCTGGTCGAGGGCGGGGCCGTTGCCGCCGCGCACCACCATGCCATTGTCGAAGAGGGCGTCGAACATGGCCCAGGTGCGGTCCTTGCCCCACGCACTGACCATGGCGGCCAGCAGGTCCCGGGCGGTGCCGGATTCGCGCGGGTCCGGCATGATCACCCGGCCGCGGAATTCGGGTGCGGCCAGATCGGCCCAGTCGTTGGGCAGGCGCGGGCTCGCCTTGCTGTTGATCACCATGGTGAGCGCCGACCCGTCCCGGCCGATGAAGCCGTGATCCTTGCCGATCCAGCCGTCGTGCACCCGGTCCGCGCCGCGCGGGGTGTAGGGCAGGGTGCGGCCCTGCAGGTCGTACTCCGCCGCGGGCGTCCAGGACGCCAGGTACACCACATCGGCCCGCGGCTGCGGGCCCTCCTTGTCGAGTATGGCGGTGATCTTGCCGGTTTCGCCGTTGACCACGTTCACCTTCACCCCGGACATCCGGGTGAACCCGGCCAGCAGGTCGTCGGTGAGGTCCTGCGGATTCGCCGAGTACAGGGTGAGCTGCCCGGACAGCCCGGGCGGCGGGGTCCACGAACTGGTCACGGCGGGAACGGATGCGGGTTCGGCGTGCGTGCCGCAACCGGTGGTTACGAGCGCGGTGGCGACGGCCGCGATGACGGCGCGGCGGGGGAGCGACATTCCGCGGAACCCTTTCCGAAGGACCCCGTCTCACTTCGGGTTCCACAGCAATCTGGCGCGAGAGATTAGGCAGCGTCTCTGACTCGTCAGGGTGCGCCGGGTGAACATCCGGTGACATCTTGGACCGCGGCGGTCCTTTTGCGCGGCGCAGTGAGCTGTGTCACAGTTTGATAGCGGTTCGCCTCAACTGTCGCAAACGTTTTTCATTTCTTTTGCACTGTCTTTACGATTACCCGCGATCTGCCAAGCGTCGTGGTTCTCCAGCCTCGCCCGCCGCTGCCTCTCGATTCGATGCCAGTACATGTTGACCGATGAACCGGGCGGCCCGGCCGTGCCGGCGAAGGAGAGATATGTCCACCGACACCGATCAGCCTCCACGGACGTCGCTTCCCGGTTTCGCCGCCCTGGTGCGCCACGATCTACCCGCCTCGTTCGTCGTCTTCCTGGTCTCCCTGCCGCTGTCCATCGGCATCGCCGTCGCCGTGGGCGCGCCGGTCGCCGCCGGACTCATCGCCGCGGTGGTGGGCGGCGTGGTCGCCGGACTCTTCGGCGGATCGACCCTCCAGGTGAGCGGGCCCACCGCCTCGCTGACCGTGGTGGTCGCCGAATCCATCACCCAATTCGGCTGGGCCGCTACCTGTTTCATCACCATCCTGGCCGGTGGCCTGCAGATGCTGTTCGGGCTCAGCCGGATCGCACGCGGGGTGCTGGCCATCGCGCCGGTGGTGGTGCACGCCATGCTCGCCGGAATCGGCATCGTCATCGCGCTCGAACAGGTGCACGTGCTCATGGGCGGCGATTCGCTGACCTCGTCCTCGGACGCCATCGTCGCGCTGCCGCACCAGCTGGCCTCGGTTCACCCCGGTGACCTGTGCATCGGACTGGTCGTCATCGCCATCCTGCTCGGCTGGCGGCGGCTGCCCGAACCGGCCACCCTGGTGCCGGCGCCACTGGTGGCGGTGGTGGTCGCGACCCTGCTGGCGCGCGTGCTGCCGGTGCGGGTCGAGCGCATCACGCTCAATGGCTCACTGCCGGCGGAACTGCACCTGCCCCAGGTGCCGCACGGCAGCTGGACCACGGTGGCGCTGATGGCGGTGACCATCGCGCTCATCGCCAGCGTGGAGACCCTACTATCGGCCGTGGCGGTGGACCGGATGCGCCAGAACTCCAGGCGCCGAACGGATCTGGACCGCGAGCTGCTCGGCCAAGGCGCGGCCAACATGGTCTCCGGACTGGCCGGCGGCCTGCCGGTGGCGGCGGTCATCGTGCGCAGCATCACCAATGTCAAAGCGGGAGCGCGCACCAAGGCCTCGACCATGCTGCACGGGCTGTGGATCCTGCTCTTCTCGGTGGCGCTGGTCGACGTGGTGCGCTCGATTCCCAAGGCGGCGCTGGCCGGACTGCTCATCGTGGTCGGCATCCAGCTGATCAAACTTGCCCACATCCGGCACGCCCGGCGCACCGGCGACCTGGTGGTGTACGCCGCCACCGCCTTCGTGGTGGTGTTCTGGAATCTGTTGCTGGGCATGCTGGTCGGGCTCGCACTGGCCTTCGGCCTGCTGCTGTGGCGGGTGGTGCGGGTGTCGGTGTCGGCCGAGGAGGTGGACGCACGGCGCTGGCGGGTCACCGTCGACGGCAGCTTCACCTTCCTGGCGCTGCCCAAGCTCACCGCCGAACTCGCCAAGGTGCCCGGCAGCGCCGAGGTGGTGGTCGAGATGACCGTCGACTTCATGGACCACGCCGCCTACGACGCGGTGCAGGACTGGGTGGACCAGCACCGGAGTGCAGGCGGCACAGTCGAATTCGTGGAGGTCGGCGCGGTGCGCATGGCCGATGTCGCCGACGGGCCGCCCGCCCGCGGGCACTCCCGGCATCTGCTGAACGAGGTCCTCGGACCCTGGCGGCGCACCGCCACCGACGTGGACCCGATCGTCGCCGGCGTGGCGGCCTATCACCGCAGCCACGCGCACGTCGTGCGCCCGCACCTCGGGGTGCTGCGCGACGGTCAGGAACCGGACTCACTTTTCGTCACGTGTGCCGACTCCCGCATCGTGCCGAACGTGATCACCAACAGCGGTCCGGGCGACCTGTTCACGGTGCGCAATGTGGGCAACCTGATTCCGCGTGGCGCCCAGGACTCGTCGATGGAGGCCGCGCTCATCTACGCCCTCGACAAGCTGGATGTCCGCTCGGTGGTGGTGTGCGGGCACTCCGGGTGCGGCGCCATGGGCGCGCTGCACAGCGAGCTCGTCACCGGCTCCCAGCTCGACGACTGGCTCGCGCATGCCCGGCCCAGCCTCGAGCGCTTCCGGCTCGGCCATCCGGTCGCGGTGGCCGCCGCGGCGGCCGGATTCGGTCCGGTCGATCAACTCGGCATGGTGAACGTGGCGGTGCAGCTGGAAACGCTGTACGCGCATCCGGTGGTTCGCCGCGGCGTGCAGGAGCGCGGCGTGGTGCTCTCGGGCCTGTTCTTCGATATCGCCACCGCGCGCGTGGTGGAGGTCACCGTGGACGGGATCGCCGAGATCGATGACGTCGGGCGGGTGGCCCAACCCGCGTGACGGCCGGGGAAGGAAGGGGTGTGGGCCCGACGGGGTTCACACCCCCTGTGCATTGGGGGCCTTCTTTCTCAGATTTTGCTAAGTCTTTACCTTTAATCTTGGCTCTGCTCGTCCGGTGAGTCTGCGGCCAGAGCTGTCCGCAGCCTTTATTCGATGCCCCCTGTACATGCTCGCTGAGGAGCGAAATGTCTCGCGACACCGATTCACCGCCAGGTAGGACCGGCGGCCGGCTCGACAGCCTGCTGCGTCATGATCTTCCTGCATCCCTTGTCGTCTTTCTCGTCGCACTGCCGCTCTCGCTCGGCATTGCGGTCGCCTCCGGCGCGCCCATCGCCGCCGGACTCATCGCCGCCGTGGTCGGCGGCCTCGTGGTCGGCCTGCTCGGCGGTTCGCCGCTGCAGGTCAGCGGGCCCGCGGCCGGCCTGACCGTGGTGATCGCCACCACCATCAACGAATTCGGCTGGAGGACAGCCTGTTTCATCACCGCGCTGGCCGGTGTGCTGCAAATCCTGTTCGGGCTCAGCCGCATTGCCCGCGCCGCGCTGGCCATCGCGCCGGTCGTGGTGCACGCCATGCTCGCCGGTATCGGTGTCACCATCGCGCTGCAGCAATTCCATGTGCTGCTCGGCGGCACCTCGCAGAGCTCCGCGTGGGAGAACCTGAAGGAACTGCCGAACCAGCTGCTCAACCTGCACGGCGACGACTTCGTCGTCGGCCTGGTGGTCATCGCCATCATGCTCAGCTGGAAGTACGTGCCGGGCAAACTGAAAGTGCTGCCCGGCCCCCTGATCGCCGTGGTCGCCGGCACCGTGCTGTCCTTGGTGCTGCCCGGTAATCCGGAGCGAATCGTGTTGAGCGGCTCGCTGTTCGACGCCATCGGCCTGCCCGACCTGCCCTCCGGTGAGTGGGGTGAGGTGGTGCTCGCGGCACTGACCATCGCCCTGATCGCCAGCGTGGAGAGCCTGCTGTCGGCGGTCGCCGTGGACAAGATGCACACCGGCGAGCGCACCAACTTCGACCGCGAGCTGATCGGTCAGGGCGCGGCCAATGTGATCTCCGGCGGCCTCGGCGGCCTGCCCGTCACCGGCGTCATCGTGCGCAGCGCCACCAATGTGCAGGCCGGCGCCCGCTCGCGCGCCTCGGCCTTCCTGCACGGCCTCTGGATCCTGGTGTTCTCGGTGGCGCTGGTCGGCCTGGTGCAGCAGATTCCCAAATCGGCCCTGGCCGGTCTGCTCATCGTGGTCGGTATCCAGCTGGTCAAGCTCGCCCACATCAAGCTGGCCCGGCGCACCGGCGACCTGCTGGTGTACCTGGTGACCGTGTTCGGCGTGGTGTTCCTGAACCTGCTCGAGGGCGTCATCATCGGCCTGGCGCTGGCCTTCGGCCTGCTGCTGTGGCGGGTCGTGCGCGTCTCGGTGACCGCCGGCGAGGTGGCCGGCACCGATCGCTGGCTGGTCAGCATCGACGGCACCTGTACATTCCTGGCCCTGCCGAAACTGTCCTCGGAACTGGCCAAGGTGCCCGGCGGGACCGACGTGCTGGTCGAGATGAGCGTCGACTTCCTCGACCACGCCGCCTACGAGGCCATCCACGACTGGGCCAGCCAGCACGAGAGCACCGGCGGCACAGTCGAATTCGTGGAACTCGGCACCGCCCGCATGGCGCACGCCCTGACGGGCCCGCCGGTGCGCGGGCGCGCCCGCACCCTGCTCGACGATGTGCTGCGCCCCTGGCGCGAGGACGACGGCAACCCGATCACCCAGGGCGTGGCCGCCTTCCATCAGCGCAACGCCCACCTGGTGCGCCCGCACCTGGACGAGCTACGCGACGGGCAGAACCCGCACTCGCTCTTCCTGACCTGCGCGGATTCGCGGATCGTGCCCAACATGATCACCAACAGCGGGCCCGGTGACATGTTCACCATCCGCAATGTCGGCAACCTGGTGGTCCCCGGCGGCCGCGACAGTTCCATCGAGGCGGCGCTCGCCTTCGCCGTCGACGATCTGGTCGTGGACAACGTCGTGGTCTGCGGTCACTCCGCGTGCGGGGCGATGAAGGCACTGGTCGCGGGCGGGCCCACCGGACCCGGCATGGGCAACTGGCTGGTCCACGGCCGGGCCAGCCTGGATCGCTTCCACTCCGGTGACCCGGTCGCCGCCGCGGCGGCGCGGGCCGGATTCGGGGTGGCCGACCAGCTGTCCATCGTGAATGTGGCCGTCCAGCTGGACACGTTGCGCGCCCACCCGGTGGTCCGGCGGGCGATCCTGGAACGCGGCCTCGAGGTTTCCGGCCTGTTCTTCGACATCGGGTCCGCCCGAGTCCTGGAGGTCACCGCCACGGGCATCCGGGAAATCGACGCACCCGAGCTATCGGCGTTGGCCCACACCCACTGATAGCGCCCACCCTGCGATGGTGCGGGCTTCCCGTTCGGGAATGCCCGCACCATCGTGTTTCCCGGGGTGGCGATCCGGGCGATGCTCGCGGCCGGGCGCGTCGGCGCGGTGGGGGAACTCGCGCGGCATACGCTGAGCGCGCCTCGCGGCATCGCGAGTCGTACGGGTGTGCCGGGGGTCGCGGGGGAGCGGCCCACATCGGCGCGAAACGTGACATCGTGGGTAGTAATCACCGTGGATCGGCCGGATCGGAGTCGAATGGAAATGGTTGCGCAGCCCCCCGTTTCACAGGCGCTGGTGCCGGGCACCGACCTACTACGACCACAGTGGCTGGCCGAGCGGATCGCCGACATGGGGATCTCGTGGGGGACTGCCAACACGCGGGTCTCGGGGACGCTGTGGTGGTGCATGGCGGCCTCGTCGCTGGTGGATCCGATCGTCGCGGCCATCGCGAGCGGGCGGCCCGCGTTCGACCCCGCGCTCGAGCACATCGCCCTGGAGATCCGGCCCGACGGCGGCGTGGAGCGGGTGCTGCCGGAACCGCGCGGCTATCTCGTCGGCGCGGGTCCGCTGCCCATCGAATCCTGGTCTCCGATCGCGCCATCACCGCGATCCGGGGAGACCGCGGGCCCCGCGAGTGCCGGTCCGGTGGTGCCCGCCGAGGACGCGAACGCCGAGTCCGGAGGCTGCTGTGCGACGGCGTCCGTCGGACATGCGTTGCGGCACACACTGTCTCGCGTGATTCCGGTGGTGGCCGAGGTGTCCGGCGCGGGTGCGGCCTCGCTGTGGGCGATCGTGGCCGACGCCATCGGCAACCGCGCCCTGGACATCGGGGCCGAGGACGCCGGTGCCCGCCTGGCCCGCGATGTCGCGGGCCGGCTGCCGGTGCCACGATTCCAGGACGTCGGCGGCCGCACCTTCGTCCGCCGCATCTCCTGCTGCCTGGTCTTCGAGGTGCCGGGCTGCGAGATGTGCACCAGCTGCCCCAAACGCCCCGCCCCCGAACGCGAAGCCCTGCTCGCCGAGGTGGCTGCGCGCGGCTGACGGCCGGCGGAGCGCGTCGGCGCGACCGTGCCCGCCCGCAGCCGCCGCCCCCGGCTGCCCGAAACCTCCTGCGGCGCACGACAAGCGCACACGTCCGAGGCCGCCGCACGCGGGTGGCGGTCTCGGCCCCGCGATGAATTCGCTTGCCGTGCCGGTGCGGTCGCTCGGAGAATCATGCGGTCGACCTGCCCGGGAGCGCTGGACTCCGCGGTTCGGGCCGATCTTGTTCCACAGGTGCCGCCGGATCCTCGATTCTTCGTGCTGATCGGGTGTTCCACCTGGTCATCGGGGCGGGATCGGCCGGGGCCGGGACCCGCGCGGTGGCGGGCGACGCGGCGGGGCCGGTCCATCGGCGCGCGGTGACAACCGTGCCGATAGAGTGGTGCCGCCGGGGCTCTGCCCTTCACGAAGGGGGTGCCCGGTCATCCAGTCCAACCTGTACGGCGGATCGACCACCCGCCGTGAACCGCCAAGGAGTGTCCAGCCGTGACCACCTCACCCCAGCAGACCCCAGTCGCCCGCGTCCGGGTTACGGCTGGGACTACCGCCGGGGCCGCGGTGCGCGAGGCGGACCTGCCGAGCAAGGGCCCGGCCGCGGTCATCGTGGTGCGTGATGCCGAGGGCGCGCTCAAGGACCTGTCCTGGGTGCCCGAACTCGACACCGAGGTCGAGGTCGTCACCGCCGATTCCCCGGACGGCCGCAATGTGATCCGGCACTCGGCCGCGCACGTGCTGGCCCAGGCGGTGCAGCAGGAGTTCCCCGAGGCCAAGCTGGGCATCGGCCCGTTCATCAAGGACGGCTTCTACTACGACTTCCAGGTCGACCGCCCCTTCACCCCCGAGGATCTGGCCAAGCTGGAGTCCCGGATGAAGAAGATCATCAAAGGCGCGCAGCGGTTTTCGCGCCGGGTGGTCGAGGTCGACGAGGCCCGCGTCGAGCTGGCCAAGGAGCCGTTCAAGCTCGAGCTCATCTCCGACAAGTCGGGCATCGACGATCCGGAGGTCATGGAGGTCGGCGGTAAAGAGCTGACCATCTACGACAACCTGGACCCGCGCACCGGCGAGAAGCTGTGGGGCGACCTGTGCCGGGGCCCGCACATCCCGACCACCAAGTACATTCCGGCCTTCAAGCTGACCCGCTCCTCGGCCGCCTACTGGCGTGGTGACCAGTCCCGCGAGGACCTGCAGCGCATCTACGGCACCGCCTGGGAATCCAGCGAGGCGCTGGACGAGCATCTGCGCTTGCTCGAGGAGGCCGAGAAGCGCGACCACCGCAAGCTCGGCCTGGAACTCGACCTGTTCTCCTTCCCCGACGAGCTCGGTTCCGGTCTGCCGGTGTTCCACCCCAAGGGCGGCATCATCCGCAAGGAGCTCGAGGACTACTCGCGCCGCCGCCACATCGCCGCCGGCTACGAGTTCGTCAACACCCCGCACATCACCAAGGGCCATCTCTTCGAGGTCTCCGGCCACCTGGACTGGTACCGCGACGGCATGTTCCCGGCCATGCACCTCGATGCCGAACTCAACGAGGACGGCTCGGTGCGCAAGCCCGGCCAGGACTACTACGTCAAGCCGATGAACTGCCCGATGCACAACCTGATCTTCCGGTCGCGCGGGCGCTCCTACCGTGAACTGCCGTTGCGCATGTTCGAATTCGGCTCGGTCTACCGCTACGAGAAGTCGGGTGTCGTGCACGGCCTGACCCGGGTGCGCGGCATGACCCAGGACGACGCGCACATCTACTGCACCAAGGAGCAGATGCACGCGGAGCTGACCAACACCCTGCAGTTCGTGCTCTCGCTACTGCGCGACTACGGCCTCGACGACTTCTACCTGGAGCTGTCCACCAAGGACCCGCAGAAGTTCGTGGGCTCCGACGAGCTGTGGGAGGAGGCCACCGAGACCCTGCGCAAGGTGGCCACCGACTCCGGTCTGGAGCTGGTGCCGGATCCGGGCGGGGCCGCCTTCTACGGCCCGAAGATCTCGGTCCAGGCCAAGGACGCGCTCGGCCGTACCTGGCAGATGTCCACCATCCAGCTGGACTTCAACCTGCCCGAGCGTTTCGAGCTGGAGTACACCGGCTCCGACGGCGGCAAGCACCGCCCGGTCATGATCCACCGCGCGCTCTTCGGCTCCATCGAACGCTTCTTCGGCGTGCTCACCGAGCACTACGCGGGCGCGTTCCCGGCCTGGCTGGCGCCGGTGCAGGTGGTCGGCATCCCGGTCGCCGAGACCTTCGTCGAGCACCTGGACGGCGTGATCGAACGCCTGCGGGACAACGGCATTCGCGCCGAGGTCGACCGCAGCGACGACCGCATGCAGAAGAAGATCTTCAACCAGACCGCGCAGAAGGTGCCGTTCATGCTGCTGGCCGGCGCGCGCGATGTGGAGAGCGGCGCGGTCAGCTTCCGCTTCCGCGACGGCACCCAGGTCAACGGCGTGCCCGTGGCCGACGCGGTGGCCACCATCGTGGACTGGATCGGGCGCCGCGAGAACGAGTCGCCGACCGCGGAGGGCTTCGAAATCCGCAAGGCGGATCGATGAGTGAATGGATTGCCCCCGTGTCCGAGCAGATCGTGGATACCGGTGCCGGGGATCCGGACCGCCTGCAGCGGTTGTGGACCCCGTACCGGATGTCCTACATCACCGGCGAGGCCGAGGATCAGAAGATCGACGCGGCCAAGAAGACCGGGCACCCCTTCACCGACATTCCGGAGATGTCGGACGAGGACGGCCTGATCGTCGCGCGTGGTGAATGGGTGTACGCGGTGCTGAACCTGTATCCGTACAACCCGGGCCACATGATGGTGGTGCCCTATCGCCGGGTCGCCAACCTCGAGGACCTGACCACCGAGGAGAGCGCCGAGCTGATGGCGTTCACCCAGCAGGCGATCCGGGTGATGAAGCAGGTGTCGCGGCCCGAGGGCTTCAATGTCGGCCTGAATCTCGGTGGCGTTGCCGGTGGTTCACTCGCCGATCACCTGCATCAACATATCGTGCCGCGCTGGAGTGGGGACGCGAACTTCATTACCGTCGTCGGCGGAGTGAAGGTGATGCCGCAGCTGCTCCGGGAAACCCGGGCGCTGCTGGCACAGGCGTGGAAGGAAGCCGACGCATGGAAGGACGCGGGATAGCGTGCTGAGCTTCTTCGGTCGCGAGACGTTCGCCAAAGCGACTGCGCCCCTGGGCAAAGCGCTGGTGAGCACGGGGCTCACGCCCGATGCGATGACGCTCATCGGCACCACCGCCTCGATCGTCGCGGCGGTGACCCTGTTCCCGACCGATCACCTGTTCTGGGGAACCATGGTGATCTGGTTGTTCGTCATGTTCGACATGCTGGACGGGGCCATGGCCCGCGCCCGGGGCGGCGGCACGAAATACGGTGCGGTGCTGGACGCCACGTGTGACCGCGTGGCCGACGGCGCCATCTTCGCGGGGCTGGCCTGGTGGTCGGTGTACCACGCGAACTCCAAGCATCTGTTCGTGGCGACCCTGGTGGTGCTGGTGACCTCGCAGGTCATCTCGTACGCGAAGGCGCGGGCGGAGGCCAGCGGGCTGTCTGCCGACGGCGGCCTGATCGAGCGGCCCGACCGGCTGGTCATCGTGCTGGTCGGCGCCGGATTCACCGGTATCGGCGGCTATTTCGGCATCACCTGGCTGTCGTACGCGGTGTACGCGGCCATGTACGCGCTGGCCGTGCTCAGCATCATCACCGTCTTCCAGCGGGTGCTGGCGGTGCGCAATTCCCCCGGCGCCCGCGACATCATCGCCCCCACGGCGAAGGCTCCGGAGGAACCGCAGCGGTGACAACCGATTTCACGTCCGCGATGACCGACAAGGCGTACGCGGCCGGGTGGCGGCTTGTCCGCAGCCTGCCGGAGGGCATGGCGCGCAAGGGCTTCGACGCGGGCGCGAACGCCGCCGCCCGGCGATCGAACCGGAAGGCGCACCGCGGGCACCCGAACCAGCTGCGCCGCAACCTCGCCCGCGTGCTGGGCACGACACCGGAGGCGGTGCCGGACAGCCTGATCGCGGCGAGTATGCGGTCCTATGCCCGCTACTGGCGCGAGGCGTTCCGGCTGCCGTCGATGGACCACGCCGCGCTCGGACAGCTGCACGTGGACGGTGTCGAACACCTGGACGCGGCGCTGGCCCGGGGCAAGGGCGTGCTGCTGGTGCTGCCGCACTCGGGCAACTGGGATATGGCCGGGGTCTGGCTGGTGCAGAACTACGGCCAGCTCTCCACGGTCACAGAGCGTTTGAAGCCGGAGTCGCTGTTCGAGCGGTTCGTCGAGTACCGGGAGAGCCTGGGCTTCGAGGTGTTCCCGCTGACCGGCGGCGAGCAGCCGCCGTTCCCGCAGCTGGCCGATCGCCTGCGGGACAACAAGGTGGTCTGCCTGATGGGGGAACGCGACCTCACCGGCAAGGGGGTGCCGGTCACCATGTTCGGTGAACGCACCTGGCTGCCCGCCGGCGCGGCCAAACTGGCCGCCGACACCGGCGCCGCGCTGCTGCCCGTGCACTGCTGGTTCACCACCGGGGCCGACAGCCGCGAGGGCTGGGGCATGCAGGTCTTCGAGGCGCTGGATCTGTCCGGGGGCATCGCGCCCGCCACCCAGGCGCTGGCCGATGTGTTCGCCGCCAATATCGCCGCCCATCCGGCGGACTGGCACATGCTGCAACCCCTGTGGGAAAGCGACCTGTCGCAGGCCAGACTGGAACGTATCGCCGCTGCGCAACAGGCGCTGGGCTATGACGCGCAGGGGTCGCAGGGAACAGGGGCGCTATGAGAATCGGCATGGTCTGCCCGTATTCGTTCGATGTGCCGGGCGGGGTGCAAGCCCATGTCGTGGAGCTGGCGCAGGTGCTCATCGAGCGCGGCCACAAGGTGAGCGTGCTCGCGCCCGCCGCCGACGACACGCCGCTGCCCGATTTCGTGGTGTCGGCGGGCAAGGCCGTGGCCATCCCCTACAACGGCTCGGTGGCGCGACTGTCCTTCGGGCCCACCGCCTATACCCGGATCCGCCGCTGGATCGCCGAGAACGACTTCGACGTCCTGCACATCCACGAACCCAACGCACCCAGCCTGTCCATGCTGGCGCTGAAGATCGCGGAGGGGCCGATCGTGGCCACCTTCCACACCTCGACCACGAAGTCGCTGGTGCTGAGCACCTTTCAGGGTGTGCTGCGGCCGTACCACGAGAAGATCAGCGGCCGGATCGCGGTGAGCGAGCTGGCGCGGCGCTGGCAGGTGGAGGCGCTCGGCGGGGACGCGGTCGAGATCCCGAACGGCGTCGACGTGCCCGCGTTCGCGCACGCGCCGCTGCTGGCCGGGTATCCGCGCGCGGGGAAGTCGGTGCTGTTCCTGGGCCGGTTCGACGAGCCGCGCAAGGGCATGGAGGTGCTGCTCGGCGCGCTGCCGGAGCTGGTGCGCCGGCATCCGGAGCTCGAGCTGCTGATCGTCGGCCGCGGTGACGAGGACCGGCTGCGCCGCGAGGCGGGGGAGAACGCGGGACACCTGCGCTTCCTCGGTCAGGTGTCGGATGCCGAGAAGGCCTCGGCCATGCGCAGTGCCGACGTCTATGTCGCCCCCAATCTCGGCGGTGAGAGCTTCGGCATCGTGCTGGTCGAGGCCATGGCCGCCGGGACCGCCGTGGTGGCCAGCGATCTGGACGCCTTCCGCCGGGTGCTGCGCGACGGCACCGCGGGCCAGCTGGTGCCGGTCGGGGACTCGGCGCGGCTGGGCGAGGCGATCAGCGGCATGCTCACCGACAACGCCCGGCGCGAGGAGTTCATCCGCACCGCCAATCAGGTTGTCGGCGAATATGATTGGCCGGTCGTGGCCGAGCAGATCCTGCGGGTGTACGAGACCGTGACCGTCGGCGACGTGCGCGTCAGGACCGCCGGATGATCACCTTCTCCGCGACGACCATCCTGGTCCTCGCCCTCGTCGCGGCCCTCGTCGTCACCGCCGCGGTCTGGGCCTACACCACCGCCAACCGCCTCGACCGCCTGCACGTGCGCACCGACCAGGCCCGCCACGCGCTGGACGCGGCCCTGGCCCGGCGCGCGGTGGTCGGGCGCTCGGTGGCCACCACCCTGGCAGGGCTCTACGATCCATCCCTGGTCGAGCAGGCCCGCCGGCTGACCGCCCTGGCCGACCGCGCCGAACGCTCCAACTGGCGCGACCGCGAAACCGTCGAAAACCAGCTCGCCGCCGCCCTGTCCGCGGTCGACATCGCGCTGCTGCCACCCCAGCTGGTGGCCGAACTCGCCGATGCCGAGGCCCGGGTCCTCATCGCCCGCCGCTTCCACAACGACGCGGTCCGCGACACCCTCGCCCTGCGCACCCGCCGCCTGGTCCGCTGGCTGCACCTCGGCGGTACCGCACCGCTGCCAACCTACTTCGAGATCGCCGAACGGGTCACCCCCGCCGCCTCCACCGGCCTCGACGTCGACACCGTCCGCACCTCGGCCCGCGTGGTCCTGGTCGACGAGAACGACCGGGTCCTGCTGCTGCAGGGCGTCGACCCCAAGGTTCCCGACGTCCCGTTCTGGTTCACCATCGGCGGCGGCGTCAACCCCGGGGAAACCCTGCGCGAGGCCGCGATCCGCGAGCTCTACGAGGAAACCGGCCACGCCGCCGACTCCTCGGCCCTGCGCGGCCCCCTCTGGCGCCGGGTGGCGGTGTTCCCCTTCAACGGCGAACTCATCCGCTCGGAGGAACTGTTCTTCGCGCTGCGTGCCAAGGCGTTCGACCCGGTTCCTGCCAACCTCGACTACATCGAACGCCGCTCCATCACCGGCAGCAAATGGTGCACTCCCACCGACATCGCCCAGATCGACCACTCCGGCGAGACCGTCTACCCCTACCACCTCGACCAACTCCTCGCCGAGGCCATCGCGGCCGCCGATTCCGACATCGATCCCGAAGTCCGCTCCATCCGCTGACAACCGCCGGCCTCGGTCCGGTGGGTGGGATCGGCGGCTGAAAGCTCGCATTCCGGGCGGCGGGCGGGGCTACGGTGGGGCGATCAATGGTGATCTGTGGCAAGGACTTACGGCATGAAGCTGATGTATGTGTTGTGGGGCGCGGGGCTGGGGGAGCGGCTGCGGGGCGAGGAGCTGCGCAAAGAGCTGGCCGGGGTGGGGGTGACGGCCTATCAGGTGAATGTGCGGGATGCCGATGTCGAGGCCGCGCAGGTGAAGCACACCACCTATGACGCGCCGATCGACGCCGTCGTGAGCGTGTGGACCGAGGGCGCGCACGCGGCGGTCACCGATGTGCTGCGGACGGTGGCCGACGACGTGAACGGCTGGGTCGTGGACGAGCGCCGGCCCATCGAGCCGCCGGTGGTCGAGGACGGGGTGCGGACCGACGCGCTGGCGAATATCGCGATTCTGCGGATTCCCGAGGACCTGACGCGCGAGGAGTGGCTGCATCGGTGGCACGTCCTGCACACGCCAGTGGCTATCGAGACGCAGGACACGTTCGGCTACGTCCAGAACACCGTCACCGAGGCGATCACCGACGGCAAGCAGGTCGACGCCCTCGTCGAGGAACTGTTCCCGATGGCGGCCATGACCAGCGCACATGCCTTCTATGGCAGCGGCGGGGACGACGCGGAACTGCAGCGGCGCGTGACGGCCATGATGGAGAGCGTCGTCCGCTTCGGCGCACACCTGAATCTGGATCTGGTGCCCACGAGCCGGTACGTCTTCACCCTGGGCTGACCGGCTGTGTCCCGGACCTTCCGTGATCTACAGCGCGATCTCCGCTAGGGTCCCTGGGAAGGTTTGCCGCGCAACGGAATCGGCGGACCGTGTGTGGAAGGTGGAATTCTTCGTGTCTTACCTGCTCTATGACTTCCTGGAGCCGTTGATGGGTCCGGCCGCGGCCGAGTACTGGGCGACGATTTTCGTCGTCGGACCGCTGTAGTAGCGACGCGGTAACCCTGGCGCTGTGACGCCCGTCATCCTTTGCGGGGCGGGCAGTCCAGTCGTGTTGGACTGGCTATGAAGTGGCCTGAAAGCGCCGCCTAGAATCGACCTGTTCGATTCCGAGCGATCCGACCGATTGGCCCACATGACCCAGGAGTTTGCCGTGACCACGCCCGACACCACCCCCACCATCGGTACCGCCCGCGTCAAGCGCGGCATGGCCGAGATGCTGAAGGGCGGTGTGATCATGGATGTCGTCACGCCGGAGCAGGCCAAGATCGCCGAGGATGCCGGCGCCGTCGCGGTCATGGCGCTGGAGCGGGTCCCCGCCGACATTCGCGCCCAGGGTGGCGTGTCCCGCATGTCGGATCCGGACATGATCGACGGCATCATCAACGCCGTCTCCATCCCCGTCATGGCGAAGGCCCGCATCGGCCACTTCGTCGAGGCGCAGATCCTGCAGTCGCTGGGTGTCGACTACATCGACGAGTCCGAGGTGCTGACCCCCGCCGACTACGCCAACCACATCGACAAGTTCGCCTTCACCGTCCCGTTCGTGTGTGGCGCGACCAACCTGGGCGAGGCGCTGCGCCGAATCACCGAGGGCGCGGCCATGATCCGCTCCAAGGGTGAGGCCGGCACTGGCGACGTCTCCAACGCCACCACCCACATGCGCAAGATCCGCGACGAGATCCGCCGTCTGACCTCCCTGCCGAAGGACGAGCTCTACGTCGCCGCCAAGGAACTGCAGGCCCCCTACGAGCTGGTCGCCGAGGTCGCCGAGACCGGCAAGCTCCCCGTCGTGCTGTTCACCGCGGGCGGCATCGCCACCCCCGCCGACGCCGCCATGATGATGCAGCTCGGCGCCGAGGGCGTCTTCGTCGGCTCGGGCATCTTCAAGTCCGGCAACCCGGCCGAGCGTGCCGCCGCCATCGTCAAGGCCACCACCTTCCACGACGACCCCGACGTCCTGGCCAAGGTCTCGCGCGGCCTGGGTGAGGCCATGGTCGGCATCAATGTCGAGGAGATCCCCCAGCCCCACCGCCTCGCCGAGCGCGGCTGGTAATCGGCTCGGGCCGGTAAACGGCTCCGCGACAATCTGATTCGACATCGCCGGGTGGTCTTCGAACCACCCGGCGATCGTCGTTCACTTGCTCCCGGTGATATTGCTCAGATCCGTGGTGCAGGTGGCCATGGCCAGCGAACCGGTGGCCGTGTTCTCCACCAGCACCTTGTCGCCCTGCACGATGCGGCAGCTGATGGTCGCACTGTCATCGTCGGCGGCCGTCGCGGTGAGGGTGGCCATCTTGAGAATGCCGGTCAGGGTGACATCCTTGCTCCACGGCAGTTGCGTCGCGGTGCTGGTCCCCGATCCCGTGTCGCCGATGCTGTAGGTGATCGACGGCTTGACGTACGTGCCTTCGCCGGACCCGGTCACCTCGTAGCGCACATCCACGGTGCGCTTGGACTCCTTGGCGACGTCGTTCGCGGCCTTGCCGAACACCGCTGTGCAGGCTGCGAACGGCAGCACGATGAACAGCAGCAGTGCCCCCACGATCCACGGCCAGATCTTCCGCTTCTTGGGCGGTGGCGGCTGCATCGGATATCCCGGAGCCGGAACACCTTGGTACGTCATGAATCCCCTTGATTTGTATTGCTGTGGACCGGAGCGGAACCGTATCAGCGGGATTGCGCGGTGAGAACCGCCCCAAGCGGGGAGGGATAGGTCAGTGAATCGGTCAGGGAATCCGTTGGTATCGGGCGGAATTGGAGATTTTTGCCGAAGTCGGCAGACCGAGGATCTCAGGTGATTTCGCGGTTGCGGTGTGCACTGTTCCGCAACTGCCTTGTGCACGAGTGGCCTTCGGCCCTTGTCGGGTTGCCGGGTGAGTGCTAGGTGTCAAGGATCGCATACGTGGCACGCGGCGCTCCAGGCCCGCCCATACCGGCGGCTACCTGCGTGCATACCGTTCAGCAAACCTCGGCTAACTATTTCGGACGGTACTGCGGCAAAGTTCTACCTGGCATTTCCTCGCTAGTCTTCGGCTCGGCCACCGGTGAACGGTCATGAACAGCCATTCCGGCAAGGAGCCCGCATGCTGGTAATCGACCACTCCACCTATGGGTGGCTCACTCCTGTCCTGGCCTCTGTCATGTCCGTCACGGGATCGTTGCTGGCGCTGCGATGCATGGTGCGGACACGCAACCGGAACGGTCACGGCGGGTGGTCCGGAACTTGGCCCGATAGGCGGACAGGGTGATGCCGAAGCGCCGGAAGAAGATGCGGCGCAAGGATTCCTCGCTGCCCAGACCGGATCGGTGGGCGGCGGTTCGGGGCCCTGGCGGAGCGGGCGGGATCGCGCTGAGTTCCGTGCCGTGGCTCGGCCGATCAGGATTGCCGGGCGGGTTCAGCCGACCCGGATCGCCGGCCGATCCGGATGGTCCCAGGCGACCTGGATATCGGGTTCCTCGGCGTGCGCGCGCTGGAACTCGAGCAGCCCGTCCACGGTGAACTGGCTCGCGGCGTCCGTCCGGCGACGCAGCGCCCCCGCCGACATGCGCAGGCCGACAGTCAGATCGAAGTCCAGGCCGCGCCCGAGCAGCATGGGTCCGGCGATGAACAGCACGGTGGTGTCATCGGCGGTGCGGATACGAGCGCGGGCGGAGCGATCGGCGCGTTCGTCCCAGAGCGCGGGCAGGTAGCGCCCCGTGTCCCGGAGCGGTTTGAGGACTTCGCGATTCAGCGCCGCGTAGTCGAACCACGCTGTGCGGTAGGTGAATTCGCTGTCGCGATCGTATTCCAGGCGCACGGAGGCGGGCCGGACGAAATCGTGCAGCGACACCACCGCGGCGGGACGGCCCCGGGTGCGCAGGAGTTCGGCGACCCCGTTCGCGACGGTGAGCGGATCCGCGGCATCCGCGCCATCGACCGCGATCACCGCATACCCCGCCAGCGTCATGGCCCGCTCGGCGATGAGTGCGTGCAGGGCGTCGGGGCTGATGGCGGTGAAATCGGGCACGAGACCATCTTTGCCGAGGTCTCGTGCCCGGTCACCTCCGGTCAGCGGTACTCGGCCAGGCGCGGGCGGACACCGAGCAGCACCAGCACCGCGACGACCACGGCCGCGCCGTACGGGAGCCAGGTGCTCCAGCCCGACAAATCGTTCTCGCCCCGGGTGATCGCGGTGTCGAAGGCGCGCTGGTTGATGTCGATGGTCGACACCAGGGCCGTGTCGTAGGCGGCGAAGTGGTCGTTGGACGCGCCGGTGTCGAGGGCGATGGCCGCCCGCAGGTCCGAGCCCGCCAGTCCGCGCAGCGCGTGATCGTCGTGCTGGTAGGCCTGATAGGTGAGCAGGCTCTGCTCGGCGGCCTGGCGCTCGCCGGAGAAGGTGATGTTGCGCAGTTCCTCGCCGAGGAAGGAGTCGGCGCTGATGGCCTGTGCGAGATCGCCGCTGTGTGCGCCGATCGCCTGGTCGAGCGCGACCGCGTAGTCGTCGACGCCGCGCGCCTGGACGCCGGCCAGTCGCTGCGCTTTCTCGAAGTAGCTCTGCTGGTATGTCGCCGCGTGTGCGGGGTCGAGCAGGTACCGGCTCTCGTCGGCATTGGCGTCGTAGCTCAGCGCCCGCGCCTGCCGCAGCGCCAGCAGCGAGTCGAAGGCGTCCTGCTTGGCGACGGTGAGCTGGTGTGCCGCCGAGGCATTCGCGAGATAGCCGCCGGTCAGCACCCCCAGCATCAGCACGGTGGTCGCGGCCAGCGCCGGGTTGACCCGCCGGTGCAGCATCACCCGCAGCACGACCTGCAATCCCGCCAGCACGACGAGCAGCAGCAGGCCCAGCACGGCGATGCGTACGCGAGCCGCGACCGTGGTGTGCTCGCTGTCCTGGTAGGCCTGGCTCAGCACACCGCTGTTGGTGTCGGCCAGCTTCTGGGCACGCGACAGCAGATCCGGCACCATGCCCGTCGCCGCCCGGTAGGCCTCCAGGGTGCGCGCCGAGGGCTGTCCCGCGGCGCCGCGGTCGAGATCGCCGAGCTGGAAGGTGTCCGCGGCCAGTGCCTCGTACTGTCCGAACTTGTCGAGCAGCTCCCGGATCTGCCGGGACGCATCGTCATTGGTGGCGATGGTCATGGCCTGCTGCAGATCGGTGTCGGCCTGCACCCGGCGTTGCTCGTAGCCGGCGAGCGCGTTCTCGCGCACCGTGGCCAGCGTCGAATCGTTGCCGGCGAGCAGCACATTCGCCAGTTGGGCGTCCATATCGGCCAGTGCGAAGTACAGGTCCTCGGTGGCGGTCACGGTCGGCGCGGTATGCCGGCCGATCACCTCGATGCCGTGCCGGGTCGACCGCGCGTCGGCGGCTATGACCAGCGCGGTCACCGCGGTGAGCAGCACCGCGGCCACGGCCAGCAGCCGGATCCAGCCCGGGGTGTCCGTGCGGCCCGGGAGCAGCCCGCGCACCTGCGTGAGTACCCCGACCCGACCGGTCTCGGGCCGCGGAGTCCGGGGAGGGGTGAGCATCGTCGTCATGACGGGGTGTCCTGCTTCAGGGTGAGAGTGGTCCACGCGCCCAGGTGGATACGGTCGCCGGATCGCACCGGCACCGCCTGTCCACGCGGAATGGGATCGGCGGCCGCGTTCACGCGGGTGCCGTTGGTGGAGCCGAGATCGATGACGGCCCAGCCGTTTCCGGGCTGGGCGACGAACAGCACGTGCAGGTGCGAGACGCCCGGATCCTGTGGGGGACCGGTGAGATCGATCTCGGGATCGATGCTCTTGGAGGCGCTGTAGCGGCCCACCCGGACCTGCGCGCCCCGCAGCGCGAAGACGCGTTCGGGGCAGTACACGGGGAATTCGACGTCGTCGTCCTCGCTGCGCATGGTGTCGAAGTACTCGCGGTCCGCGAAAACCGTTGCCGTCCAGGCATTTATGGAAGCCGTGGAGTCGGGCGGCGGCGCTACCATCGCCGGTGCGGGCGCGATCACGGTCGGTGCCGGCACGACCACCGTGGCAGCGGGCGCGGCCCTGGTCACCCCGGGCCCGCCTGCCACGAAGTCGTAACTGCACCCCTCGCAGAACCGTCCCGTCTGCGGCTCGCCGCACACCGGGCACGGCACCCCCGTGGTTTCCGGTGCGGGCGAGGGCTTCTCGCCCGCCTCCATGAGCAGCCCGCACACATCGCAGTAGTCGCTGGCCGCCGAATCGTGTCCGGCCGGACAGGTCAGCACGGTCGTCCTCCTCACCGCTTGTGCACGCGGGAGGTCTTGGTCGACCGCGTGTCCAAGGTCATCTCGTCGGCCTTGCGCACCGCGGACTTCAGCCGCACGGTCCCGGTCCGCGCGTCGAGCACGTCGACCACGCCCTCCAGAAGTTCGGCGGTGTCCGCATTGCCGGACGCCGCGGCGATCTGTACCGCGCGCCCGAGTCTCCTGGTGGCCGTGTCGAGGTCGCCGTCGCGGCGTGCGGCGAGGCCCTCCTGGATGACCCCGGCGAGTTCGGCCTGCCCGGTGTAGTGGGCCACCTCCGGGCTGATCTTGCTGGACTGGGCGACGTCGTCGGTCCACACGGCCTTGATCAGCCCCTGCCCCAGCACCTCGGCCTGATCCCCGCTGCCGCGCACCAGCGCGACCCGCCCGGCGAGCATGACATCGCCGAGTCCGCCGGGCGCGACCTCGACGCAGATGTGGTAGTCGCGGCTCTCCGCGCCACCCCAGGACCCGGTCGGGTATTCGCCGGTCTGCGTGCCGGTTTCGGTGCGCCGCCCGGTCAGGTCGAGCAGCTCCGGCGCGACCTGCTTGACGAATTTCACGGTAGCCCCGCGCGGGGTCCACAGCCGCAGCGCGACATCGGCGACCGACTTGCCCATGGCGGCAGTGGTCATGGCCTGGAAGTCGGCCACCAGATCCCGGGGGTCGGCGACGATGTCGACGGTGCCGAGCAGCGCGCTCGAGATCTTGCGCAGTTCCGCGATCTCCCAGTCGGTGCCGACGCCGCGGCAGTCGCACACGTACACGCCGGTGCTGGCCTGGATTTCGGCGTCGAGCTGCTGCGGCGTCTCGTGCTCGTCACGGCCGTCGGTGAGCAGGATGGCGTGGCGCAGCCCGCCGCGGTCCCCGAACAGCTGCCGCGCCAGCCCCAGCCAGGTGCCGATCGCGGTGCCGCCCCCGGCGCGCAGGTTCTGCACGGCCGCAATGGCATCGGCCTTGTTGCCGGGGGAGGCGGTGATCAGCGACGGCGTGACCGGGTACACCATGCGCGCCTGGTCGGTGCCCGCCACCACGGCGAAGTCCACGCCGTCGCGCACCGCCGAGATGGCGGCGGCGGTGGCGTTCTTGGCGGCGGCCAGTTTGCCGTAGGCGTGGTCCATGCTGCCCGAGCAGTCGACGATGATCACCTCGGCCGCCCCGCTGCCGGCCGGTATCGCGCCGCCGCCGGTCGCGGTCACGGTGACGACCGCGTCGACCCGCGTCGCACCGGCGGGCAGGTACTCGTTCTGGAAGGTGTCGATGCGGAAACCCAAGGGGTCGTTCATGATCGGTCATTCCTCGAGAGGGCGGGAAACGGTGCGACGGCGACGGTGATGTTGTCGCCGCCGCCGGCGGCCAGCGCCAGATCGGCCAGCTGGTGGGCCGCCGCGCGGGGGTCGGTCAGGGCGGACGGCAGGGCGAGCGCGGTGAGCGCGGCGGCGTCGGGGTGGTAGTTCCACAGTCCGTCGCTGCACAGCAGCACCGCGCCCGGCCCGTCCGGGACGAAGGTGCGCAGATGGGGTTCGACGCCGTCCGCGTCGGCCCCGAGCCAGGCGGTGAGGGTGTGCGCGTCGGGCATGGACATGGCGGTCACCTCGTCCACGCCCAGGTCCACCAGCCCGGCCGCCACCGAATCGTCGATGCTCAACCGGCGCGGCGGGGTGGCCGCGGGGTCGGCGGTGAGCCAGTAGGCGCGGCTGTCGCCGATGGACCCGACGGTGACCGCGGTCGCCGTGACCGCCGCGGTCACGATGGTGCAGGACGGTGTCAGCTCGCCCCGATCACCCAGGGCCGCAACGGCTTCGGCCGCCGCGCCGATGGCCAGCAGGGTCGCTGCCTCCGCGCCGAGACCCGCGCCGAGCTCGGTCGCCAGCCGGTCCGCGGCGGTGGCGGCGGCCCGCTGGGCGGCGTCGGCGGCGTGCTCGGAGCTGGACACCCCGTCGCACACCACCAGGATCCGGGTGCCGTCGAGGACGCGCAGCGCCATCGCATCCTCGTTGTGCGCGTGCCGTTTCCCGCGATCGCTGACCGCGGCGAGCGTGCCGAGGTCGAGCTGCCACCGGTCGGGCACGGCCGCCGGCGTGATCTCACCGGTCAGCGAGGCGCCGCAGTCCTCGCAGAATCGGTCGCCGTCGGCGCATCGCGCTCCACATGCCGGGCACACGTCGGTCGTCTCCTCGAGTGTCGTCGTCATGGCTCACACCCAGCTGACGGGGCGAATGGCATTGGCGCGGTTGACCAGATCCCGCCGCGTCGATGTGTCGGGGGCCAGTCGCGCCAGCGTCCGGAACTGGGATTCCAGCGCGGTCCGCAGCTCGCGATCGGCGAATCGGCAGCCCAGCACGGTCGCGCCCGGTTCGACCGGCTGTGCGGCCGCCAGGGTTCGCGCGGCGTCGAGGACGGCAATGCTCCGCCACGCCCTGTGCTCCGGATCCAGCGGCAGGCCGCTGAGGCGATCGCCGGCGGCGACGAGATACCCGTGCCGGCCCGACCCGCCCGCGAGTTGCGCGCCGAACGCGGCGAGCTGGGCGGCGGTGTGGTGGCTGGAGCCGGCGGGCACCGATTCCGCGGCGGCGATGGCGCCGTCGATATCGCGCTCCTGCAGCCGGGTGCGGGCCAGACCGAAGGCGGCACTGGGGTATCCGTGGTCGGTCCGCCACACCTGCAGGTACAGCCGGGACGCGGCGTCGAACTCACTCGCGCACTCCCGGGCCGCCGCGAGCGCCAGCTTGGCCGCCGCCTCACCGGGCAGCATGCCGTAGACGGTGTCGAAATGCTCGCGCGCGGAGGTGCAGTCGCGGCGGGCCAGGGCGGTCGCCCCGCGATACCAGGTGATCCGCCAGTCGGCGTCCTCCGACTCCTCGAGTGCGGCGAGTTCGGCTGTGGCCGTGTCGAAGTCGCCGCACTCGATGCGGGCGCGGACCAGTGCCAGGGCCACCTCCGGCGAGGACACCGGTGCGGCCTCCAGCGCGGTCACCAGCTGCCGGGGATCACCGATCGAGGTGGTGGCCAGGAAGCCCGCCGCGGGATCGGACGGATCGACCATGGGCACCGGCAGTGCCGCCACGATGGCCAGCGGGTCCGGTGTTGTGGGCCACTGTTGCGGGTCGGCGCCGAAAGCCGCACGCTCGCCGCTGAACACGGTCGACAGTGCCGGTCGCGGCTGCCCGTCCTCGGCGGCCACCACTTCGCGCAGCACGCCGGTGACCTGCTCGGCCATCTCCGAGGCGGACCCGAACCGCTCGTTGGGATCGGCGGCGGTGGCGCGCTCGAGCAGGCGCCGGAACGACGGGAACTGCGCCAGCAGCGGCACCTCCGTCGCGGGCGGCAGGGTGTACCGGTAGGCGCGCTGATAGTCGAAGTTGAAGGTCAGCACCGCCAGTGTCCGCGCCACGGTGAACAGATCCGACTCCACCGACGCGCCTTCGGTTTCCAGCTCCGGCGCACAGTAGCCGTCGGTCTTGAACCCGGCACTGTCCTCGTCGTCCATGTGCCGGACCGCGCCGAGGTCGATGAGCTTGAGCTGCTCCTCGGTCTGAATCATATTGTCGGGCTTGAAATCGCAGTACAGCAGATTCATGCCGTGCAGGTAGCCGAGCGCGGGCAGGATCTCGAGAATGTAGGCCAGCCCCCGGGCCAGCGGCAGCGGCTGCAGCCGTCCGGCCGGATCATGCTGGGAGCGTAGCTCTTTCAGCGACGCCCCGCCGATGTACTCCATGACGATGTAGCCGACCGGCTCCTGCGTGCGGGGGTCGGGATGCCGCACGAAGTTGAAGATCTTGACGATGTTCGGATGCTCCACCGAGGCCAGGAACTGCCGCTCGGCCACCGCCGCCGCCAGGGCGTCGGCGTCACCGGTGTCGAGCAGGCCCTTGAGCACCACCCAGCGGTCGCTGACATTGCGGTCACGGGCCAGATAGATCCAGCCCAGGCCGCCGTGGGCCAGACAGCCCAGCACCTCGTACTGCCCGGCCACCAGATCACCGGCCGTCAGCTTCGGGGTGAAGGAATAGGCGGTGCCGCACTGGCGGCAGAAGCCCTCGGTGCGGCCCGGCACCCCCTCGCGGCCGCGGCCCACCCGCTGATTGCAGTTGCTGCAGAAGCGTTCGTGCTCGGGCACCTGCGGATCGGTCATGACCGCCGTGGACGGATCCCGGTAGGGCACCTGCGGAATCGACACCAGGCCCGCGCCCAGGCGGCCCCGGCTGGACCGCGCGGTGCGGGTCGAGCGGGAGGAGGAGCGGCTGGAGCCGCGACGGCTCTGCCGGCCCGAGCGGGACGAGCCCACCCCGGTCCGGGAAGCCGGATGCCCATTGGGCGTCGGCGCGGCCCCGGCGAAGCCGGCCGCGAGGACCGGTGTCGAAACGTGCTGTGCCGGTGCGGCGGGCGCCAGCCCACATTCGTCGCAGAAGCCGTCCTGAATCGTGCCGCCGCAATCCGGCCGCAGGCAGTTGGTCATGGTCATGCCGTCTTCTCGGTGATAGCCCGCTGATACTCACTCACCGCGCGGGTGGCGGCGGCGAGATCGCAAGGGGCGGAATGAAGTAGCTCGTAGGCGCGGCGGTAGGACATTACGCCCAGAAACCGGACGGCCGGATCGTCTTGCAGCTCCGCGAGATTCGCGGCGATTTCACCATGGTCGGCATCGAGCCGGGCCAAGGCCTGATCGACCTCGGCTATTGCCAACACTGGCACCCCCCGTTTCAGCGATGTCCCTCATCGGGCGTGAGCCCGATCAGCACATGCTGCCACTGCTGGGCGTAAGCAAACCGTAAGTATTTTCCGGGTTCCGGGTCACTGTCACGGCCGGGCCGGGGGATGATGTGCTGTCGGTCTAATCCCGGGCGCCGGTAGGGGCGGTGATCTCGGCGACCGCCTCCGCGTACCAGCGGAACAGCCGAATCGGCGGCAGGGGAGCGGCATTCAGCTCCGCCCAGCACTCCGCGACGGCAGCGCGCGCGGTCACCCCGATCCAGTGTGCGGGAAGCAGTTCCGGCGGCAGCAGCGGATCGGACACGATCGCACGATCGAACTCGCTCGCCAAAGTGATTGCCAGCGAGAGCCGTCGGGTCGGATCCGCGGTGCGCAGTGCCGGCAGGGTGCGCTCGGCGGCCGCGAGCAGCCGCTCGTGCCCGGCGGCCAGCCGGTCCAACGGCCACAGTCGCGCCGCGAGCTCGACACCCGTGGTGATCCCCCCGACCGAGAGCTCGCCGGTCGACAGCGTGGTGAGCTGCCCTTCGATGCCGAGTTTCCTTGCCAGGGAACGGATTCTGTCCTCCCACGCGTGCGGCGACACATACAGCCCGCCCTGGATCGGCGCGCCGCCGCGGTACACGATGTCCTCGCGCATGGCGTCACGCGCCTGCCGATTCGCCTCCGGCACCGCGAACGCCACCAGATGCCAGACACCGTCCCACTGCACCTCCCCGCGATCCTGGGCATAGGCGAAGCGCAAATACTCCAGATCGGGTTCGATGGTCCCGCGGGTGTCCTCGGTGGCGCGCAGCACCGCCTTGCGCCCGCGCCCCTCGTGCGTGAATCGACCCTCGGCCACCAGCCTTTTGATGCACAGCCGCACCTGCTGATCGCTCATGCCGAGCACGGCCGCGACATCGTAGAGCTCACCGGCGTCGATCGTGGCGTCCTCCCGGATCATGCTCTCCACGAGCGTCCGGGTCGGAATCTCGGTGGCCGGAATCAGATCGTCCACGGCGTCCTCCTCACTCCACGATGCACAGTGCTACCCGACCGGTTCCCGCTCGATGACGACCGGTGAGCCGCCACCGACTTCGCGGCCCAGATCCGCGAAGAACCGCGGCGCGTCGATGACCGCCTCCGGCGGATGCACCCCCGGTCGGCGGGCGCAGCCGTCGATGACCTGGGACATGCCCAGCGCCAAGGGCATCCCGGTCGCCCGCGCCATATCGCCGAACAGCTTATCGATGCCACCGGCCACCGACGGGTCCAGGTGTGCCAGCACCCGATGTTCGCGCCCGGCTCGCCGGCCCGACAGCGCGGCGAAGAACGGCGGCAGATTCCCCGGCCCCCGGGTCCGCAGGGCCGTCGGCACCGAGCGGGCGATCCGCGCCAGCGTCGGCCGCGCCAGCTCCTGCGCGGCCGCCTCATTGGTGAGCCGGCCCGCGTCGATATCGCGGCGCAGCATCTCCAGATAGGCCAGCGTCGACGGCGTCACCACCATCAGGTTGGCCGCGTCGCCGACCGGTTTCAGGCTGCGCTGCAAGGTGATCGGCTCGGGGTGACCGATGGTGTAGGCGGTGCCGCGCCGCCCGCCGGGCAGGGCGAGCTGGACCGGGCGCAGGGGGCGCTGCGCGACCACCCGGCCCGCCGTCACCGCCGAGATGCTGCCGCTGCTCTGCTGCATCCAGTGGACGGCCGCCGCTGTCGGCTGCTCGTCGGCGAGCAGCGACTCCGCACCGCCGCCCGCGCCCGGAACATCCACCGGCCAGGCGGTATACGCGTCCAGGACGGTGTCGAGCTCGGCCGCCGCCAGCGCCGCCAGCAGATTGCTGATCCCGGGGCTGGCGCCCATTCCCACGATCGCGCACACCCCGGCCGCTCGCGCCCGGTCATCGAGACCGAGCATGTCGACCGTCGGCTCCCAGTCGTCGCAGATATCGAGATAGTGCGTGCCGGTGTCGATCGCGGCGCTCAGCACGGTGCGGCCGAATCGGTAGTAGGGGCCGACGGTGTTGAGCACCAGATCGACCTGCGCGAGTGCGTCGCGCAGTGCGGGCGCGTCGGTGACATCGAGCGGGCGCGCGGACACCGGTACCCGGGCGCCGGCGAAGCGCCGGGCCACCGCCGCGGCGGCCTGCCCGTCCCGATCGGCGATCACGATCCGCTCGACGCCCAGCAGCCGGGCGGCGGTGTCGACGGCGGCGGCGCCCATCGCGCCCGCCGCGCCGAGGGCAAGGACCTTCATGGCGTACTCCTGTGCGGCATCAGTGGTTCGGTGGCTGGGCGGCGTATTCGCGCAATGCGTCGAGATAGCCCGGGGCATAGAGGGATCGGGGCGCGAACAGCGCGACCAGGAAGGACCGCAGGCTGTCGGGCTTGTCGAGATCGAACTTCACGATGTTGTGCGAGGCGTCCGGGAAGGTCCGGACGGTGAGCAGGCGCGCGGGTATCGATTCCCGGTACACGCGCGCCGTTTCGGCGACATCGACATTGAGGTCGCGCTCGCCGAGCAGCAGCAGCGTCGGAACCCGCAGTTGCGCAAGGGCTTCGGTGGCATCGGAGCGGAAGTTCTTGCCCACGAACCGCCAGCGGTCCGCCGACATGGGCGGGGAATCCGCGGTGGCCGCGAGGTAACGGTCATAGCTCGCGCCCGCGCGCAGCAGTGACAGATCGTTCTCGCGCCGCCGCAGCTCGGCGGCGATCTCGTCGTCGGAGGCGTGCCGCTCGCGTAGTTCGGCGCGCAGGTTGTACTCGCCCTGCCGGATCCAGTTGACGGCCGTGCCGACCGCGATCATGAACCGCAGCTCCGGATGCCGGACCGCCACCTCGGGCAGGACCCACCCGGCCTGGCTGATGCCCCACAGGCCGATGCGGCCCGCGTCGATGTCCGGGCGCCCGCGTGCCCACGCGATCGCGGCCTCGGTCTCGGCGGCCCGGTCCGGCATGCTCTGGTCCAGCCAGTTGCCCGGCGCGCCGTCGACACCGGGCTTGTCCCACGCCAGTGACGCGTACCCGGCGTGCGCGAAGCTCTCCCAGATCGGCCGGTAGAACTCGTCGCGGTCGGCGGTGGCCGGGCCGTCGCCGTGCACGAAAACCACCAGCCCGAACGGTCCGTCCCCGTGTTCCGGCAGCGCCAGCGTGCCCTGCAGCGGTTGAGCGCCCCCGGTGATGGTGACCCGCTCCGCGCGAATGTCGAAGTCGTGCTGGACGATCACCCATCCGCCCGCCGACAGCGCCAGTGCGGCAACGCAACTCACGGCGATGAGGGTCCGGCGCTTCCAGCTCATGAAACTATCGTAACAGAAACGATCGTGTAGACATTGATAGATTTGCACGGTTGTTAGCCTGAGCGCGACAAACGCGAAGGGACGGGTGCATGGCGACGATCGAAGAGGCGCTCGAAATAGAGCAACTCGAACGCGACATCTTCCGTGGCGCGTCCACCAAGACGCAGCTGCCACGCACATTCGGCGGGCAGGTGGCGGGGCAGGCGCTGGTGGCGGCGGTACGCACGGTGGATCCGCACTATCAGGTGCATTCACTGCACGGGTATTTCCTGCGGCCGGGCAATCCGGAGCGACCCACCGTCTACCTGGTGGACCGCATCCGCGATGGCCGCTCCTTCTGCACTCGCCGCGTCACCGGCGTGCAGAACGGCGAGGCCATCTTCACCATGTCGGCCTCCTTCCACGTCGGCGACGCGGGACCCGAGCATCAGGACCGGATGCCGTCGGTGCCGCCGCCGGCCGAATTGCCCGACGCCAAGGAGTCCATGAGCCCGGAACGGCTGTGGGCCATGCGCGAATGGGAGCACTGGGACATTCGCACCATCCCGCAGGGGGAGGTGGATCGCCGGGACGGCCTCGCCGCCCAGCAGCAGGTGTGGTTCCGCTACCGGCACGCGCTGCCCGACGATCCGCTGTTCCACGTCTGCACCCTGGCGTACATGAGCGATATGACCCTGCTCGGCTCGTCCAAGGTCATCCACCCCGACGAGCCCACCCAGAACGCCTCGCTCGACCACGCCATGTGGTTCCTGCGCCCGTTCCGCGCCGACGACTGGCTGCTCTACGACCAGCAGTCGCCCTCGGCGGGTGCGGGCCGCGCGCTGACCGGCGGGCGGATCTGGAACCAGGCCGGGGAACTGGTGGCGGTGGTCGTGCAGGAGGGGCTGATCCGTACCTTCCGTGACGAGCAGGCCGAGTCGTACCCGGCCGGTACGGCCTGAGCCGCACCCGAAACCGTTCGAGCCACCAACAAATCGAGCGCGCCGCCGGTGAATTCCGGCGGCGCGCTCGGGTTTTCGGAGATCAGGCGGTCTGCACCCGCAGGTGACACACCACCGTGTCGTTCATCTTGCGCAGCACCCGCTCCAGCTCGTCGCTGCGATGGCTGGGCAGCACGTGGTTCCACCCGGCGGGCGGCTCGATCTCGGCGATCACCACCACCTTGCGGCGGCCGGTGAAATGGTCGGCGACATAGCGCGCCACCGGGCCGCCGACCGTCGAATCACCGTCCTCGAGCAGCACCAGGCGCACATCCGGATGCCAGGCCTCCCACTCCTTGGTGAAGACGGTGATGTTCTCGCCCGGCAGGCACACGTGCACCGCGGTGACGTCGCGGCCCAGCGACATGGCCGCCGAGAGCGCCTCCCGGCTCAGCTCCGACACCTCCGACACCGGCACCACGATCGCGGTCTCGGTGGCCTTCGGCTCGGCGGGCACACAGCCCACGCCGCGGCAGCCGTCGATGCGGGTGTAGATCGTGCGGATCCGCTCCATGGCCACCACCAGCAGCGGCAGCACCACCACGATCAGCCACGCGCCCTCGGTGAATTTCATTGCGGTGGTGACGATCAGCGCCACGCAGGTGAGCACCGCGCCGAAGCCGTTCAGCGCCGCCCGCCACTGCCAGCCCTGCGTGCGCACGTCCAGCCAGTGCCGGACCATGCCGACCTGGGCGATGGTGAAGCCCACGAACACGCCGATCGCGAACAGCGGCACCAGCGCGTTCATATCGCCGCGGGACGCGGCCAGCAGCACCGCCGAGGACACGCCCAGCGCCAGCACACCGAACCGGTACACCTGCCGTTGCGAGCTCACCGCGAACCGGTGCGGCAGCGAATTGTCGTCGGCGAGAATCTTGGTCAGCGTGGGCAGGCCGCCGTAGGAGGTGTTGGCCGCCAGCGCCAGCAGGATCACGGTCGCGAATTGCACGATGTAGTAGGCGATTCCGTGGCCCAGTGCCGACTCGGTCAGCTGCGACAGGATCGTGGTGCCCTCGATCGGGTGGATCGAGAACTTGCCGATCAGCGTGGCCAGCCCGAGGAGCATGAGGCCCAGCAGCACACCCAGCGCCACCTCGGCCCGCTGTGCCCGCTTGACCTTGGGCTGGGCGAAACTGGGCACCGCGTTGGCGATGGCCTCCACCCCGGTCAAGGCCGCGCAGCCGCTGGAGAAGGCCTTGAGCAGCAACAGGATTCCGATGGTGCGTGCGTTCTCCGCGACCGCCGCGCCGGTGGCGACCGTGGCCGGTTCCGACCGCAGCAGGCCCGCGACGATCACCACGAAGACGCCGAGCACGAACACCACGGTCGGGGCCATGAAGGCGCGGGCGCTCTCGCGGATGCCGTACAGATTGAGCACGGTGATCCCGGCCAGCACGGCCAGGCAGATCCACACCGTGTAGGGGAACAGCTGGGGGAACGCGGAGGTCAATGCTGCCACGCCCGCGGCGATCGACACCGCGACATTCAGCACGTAGTCCACGATCAGCGAGGCCGCGGCCACCAGACTCGTCCGCCGGCCCAGCCGGGCCTTGGCCACCGCGTACGCGCCGCCGCCGTTCGGGAAGGCGGCGATGACCTGCCGGTAGGACGCGATGAGCACGGCCAGCAGCACCACGATCGCCAGGGTCACCGGCAGCGTGAAGCCGAGCCCGGCCGTTCCGGCGGCGGCCAGCACCAGCACGATCGCCTCCGGCCCGTAGGCCACCGAGGCCATGGCGTCCAGCGAGAGCCCGGCCAGCCCGGTCGCTACGGTCAGCCCGTGCCGGGGCGGCGGTGCGTCGACTCCGCCGCGCGGCCCGGGCGAGGTTTGCGGTAGCAAATCAGTCACATGCCGCAGTGTTCACCCGAAACGCCTGTTGGACACCCGCCCTAACGGAACCCTGACACCGTAGGTGAGCAGGGCCACACACCCCCGCAACCGTATGCTCGACGGCGTGAAACCGAGGATTGGTGTGCTGGCGCTGCAGGGCGATGTGCGTGAACACCTGCATGCTCTCGAGGCGTGCGGGGCGGATGTGGTGCCCGTGCGCCGCGAATCCGAGCTGGCCGCCGTCGACGGTCTGGTGCTGCCCGGTGGCGAATCCACCACCATCAGCAAGCTGCTCGAGGTCTTCGACCTGCTGGAACCGGTCAGGCAGCGACTCCGTGACGGCCTGCCCGCCTACGGCTCCTGCGCCGGCATGATCCTGCTCGCCTCCGAGGTCCTCGACACCCGCCCGGACATGCAGCCGCTGCACGGCATCGATATGACGGTGCGCCGCAATGCCTTCGGACGTCAGGTCGACTCCTTCGAGGCCGATCTGGACTTCGCGGGCCTCGACGACGGCCCGGTCCGCGCGGTGTTCATCCGCGCCCCCTGGGTCGAGCGGGCCGGGGACGGCGTCGAGGTGCTCGCGCGGGTGCCCGCGGGCCCGGCGGCCGGGCGCATCGTCGCGGTCCGGCAGGGCAATGTCATGGCCACCTCCTTCCATCCGGAGGTGACCGGCGATCTGCGGGTGCACAAGCTGTTCGTGGACACCGTGGTGCGACCGCGCGCCGGAGTCTGACGTACTCTCGAATGTCGGAAACACACAGACCCCCGAAGCGAGGAAGTAGGGAATGAGCGGCCATTCAAAATGGGCCACCACCAAGCACAAGAAGGCTGCCCTCGACGCCAAGCGCGGCAAGCTGTTCGCCAAGCTGATCAAGAACATCGAGGTCGCGGCGCGCACCGGTGGTGGTGACCCGGATGGCAACCCGACGCTCTACGACGCCATCCAGAAGGCCAAGAAGAACTCGGTGCCGCAGGACAACATCGAGCGGGCCCGTAAGCGCGGTGGCGGCGAAGAAGCCGGTGGTGCCGACTGGCAGACCATCATGTACGAGGGCTACGGCCCCAGCGGTGTCGCCGTGCTGATCGAATGCCTCACCGACAACCGCAACCGTGCGGCGGGCGAGGTCCGCGTCGCGGTCACCCGCAACGGCGGCAATATGGCCGACCCGGGCTCGGTGTCGTACCTGTTCTCCCGCAAGGGCGTGGTGACGCTGGACAAGGCCGGCCAGACCGAGGACGACGTCCTCATGGCCGTGCTGGACGCGGGCGCCGAGGAGGTCAACGACCTGGGCGACGAGTTCGAGATCATCTCCGAGCCGACCGACCTGGTCGCGGTCCGCACCGCGCTGCAGGAGGCCGGCATCGACTACACCTCGGCCGAGTCCGGCTTCCAGCCCTCGGTCTCCGTCCCCGCCGACGCCGACCTGGCCCGCAAGGTGTTCAAGCTGGTCGACGCCCTCGAGGACTGCGACGACGTGCAGAACGTCTTCACCAACATCGACGTCTCCGACGAGGTGCTGGCCGAGCTCGACGCCTGATCGAGCTCCGAACGACGCGGGCCGCTTCCCGAACCGGGAGGCGGCCCGCGTCGTATTTCCCGGGCTCCACGGGTGCCGGGTGCGAGAATCGCGGCGTGCCCGAATTGCGCGCCGTACGAGGCGATATCACCGAACAGCAGGTCGATGTCATTGTGAACGCCGCGAATTCCTCCCTGCTGGGCGGCGGGGGAGTGGACGGGGCGATCCACCGCAAGGGCGGACCGGAGATACTCGCCGCCTGCCGCGCACTGCGGGCCTCCCGGTACGGCGGCGGCCTGAAGACCGGGCAGGCGGTCGCGACCACCGCCGGAAACCTCCCCGCCCGCTGGGTGATTCACACCGTCGGCCCCGTGTGGTCGGCGACCGAGGACCGCTCCGCACTGCTGGCCTCCTGCTACCGCGAATCCCTGTGCGTGGCAGACGAACTCGGCGCGGATACCGTGGCGTTCCCGGCTATCTCCACCGGCGTGTACGGCTGGCCCATGGACGACGGCGCCCGCATTGCCGTGGAGACCGTGCGCGGCGCCGAGACCCGGGTGCGGGAGGTGCGGTTCGTCCTCTTCGGCGATGAGGCGTTCGGAATCTTCGCCGCGGCACTCGCCGCGAATCAGGGTGGGTGAGCGGGCGAATTCCGGGTTTACCCCGATAGGCGTGAAACCTCCTGTGCGGCAAGCTGAATCCCGGGTCGGGTCACAGTCGATAGGAGTTGATTCACACATGGCTCAACGGTTGCTGGTCGGTCTGGGCGCCGCGGCCCTGATCACCGCCGCGGCCGGTGCCCTGGCCCCGGCGGCATTCGCGACGGATCTGGCCGAGGGGGTTTCGTGCAGTGATCGCAGCTGCCGCAACGACACCGACGACATCTATCGCATCCAGGTGCGGGTGCACTGCTCGGGATTCGGAGGCGGGTACCAGACGTCGGTCTGGGTGAACAGCCACACCACCGAACCGACGCAGGTCGGGTGCACCGGCCGCTGGGTGCCCGGCGGATACAGCCTCGGCACGCCGTCGAGGAACCCCGACGGCACCTGGAAGCCGGCTCCGATGGAGAAGAACCCCGACAGATTCGAGCCCAGTTACCTGACGGGCATCGACTACCTGAGTGCCGTGGTCGACAACAGCGGCCGCCGTCGCCCCGGCGCGCCCGCGCCCAGCGGCTCCTGATCCCGGCCGGATCACCCGAGCCCGCACCGCGACCGGCCGTGTCGATGGACAATGTCGCCGCGAGGGTCCGTTAGACTCTCGAACAGTTGTTCGTTCATGGTGAGAGGGGTTTCGGTGCGAGTGATGGGCGTCGACCCCGGGCTCACCCGGTGCGGCCTCAGCATGATCGTCGGCAGGATGGGCCGGCAGGTCTCCATGCTCGCCGTCGACGTGGTGCGCACCCCGCCGGAAATGGAGCTGGCGCAACGGCTTCTGCTGGTCGCCGACGCCGCCGAGGCCTGGATGGACACCCATGAGCCCGAGGCCGTGGCCATCGAACGCGTCTTCTCCCAGCACAATGTGCGCACCGCCATGGCCACCGCGCAGGCCGGCGGCGTCATCGCGCTCGCGGCCGCCCGGCGGCAGATCCCGGTGCACTTCCACACGCCGTCTCAGGTGAAGGCGGCGGTCACCGGCAATGGTTCGGCGGACAAGGCGCAAGTGACCGCCATGGTGACCCGTATCCTCGGGCTGGCCGTCGCGCCCAAGCCCGCCGACGCCGCCGACGCGCTCGCCCTGGCGATCTGCCACTGCTGGCGCGCACCCATGCTGGAACGCATGGCCAAGGCGGAGGCGATGGCCGAGCGGCAACGGCGCATGTACGAGGAAAGGCTTGCCCAGCAACGGAAGGCGGTAACGCGGTGATCGCGTCGGTACGCGGCGAGGTACTCGAGATCGGGCTCGACCATGTGGTCATCGAGGCGGCGGGGGTCGGCTATCGGCTCAATGCCACCCCGGCCACCCTGGCCGGGCTCACCCGCGGCGAGGACGCCCGGCTCTACACGACCATGATCGTGCGTGAGGACTCCATGACGCTGTTCGGCTTCGCCGACACCGAGGCGCGGGAGCTGTTCGTGCTGTTGCAGACCGTGTCGGGTGTGGGCCCGAAGCTGGCCATGGCCGTGCTGGCGGTGCTCGAACCCGAGGCGCTGCGCAAGGCGCTCGCGGAATCGAATGTGGCGGCGCTGACGCGGGTCCCGGGTGTCGGCAAGCGCGGCGCCGAACGCATGGTGGTCGAGCTGCGGGACAAGGTGAATCTGGTTCCGGTGCAGTCCGGCCCGCCCGGATCCGGGCCCGCGCCCGTGGCCACCCCGGTGCGCGAGCAGGTGGTGGACGCGCTCATCGGGCTGGGCTTCCCGGCTCGGCAGGCGGAGGGCGCGGTGGACGCCGTGCTGGCCGACGACCCCGGCATCGGCACCTCGCAGGCGCTGCGCACGGCGCTCGGGCTGCTCGGCAAGAATCGATAGGCCGTCATGACCGACGAGTTCGACGATGTCGACGACACCGAATCCGCCGTCAGCGCAAGCTATCTGCAATCCGACGGCGAGATCGAGGCCAGCCTGCGCCCGAAGTCCCTCGACGACTTCATCGGCCAGCCGCGGGTGCGCGAACAGCTGGCGCTGGTGCTGCGCGGGGCGAAACTGCGCGGCGGCACCCCCGACCACGTGCTGCTGTCCGGCCCGCCGGGGCTGGGCAAGACGAGTATGGCCATGATCATCGCCGGCGAACTGGGCACCGCGCTGCGGCTTACCTCCGGCCCGGCGCTCGAACGCGCGGGCGACCTGGCCGCCATGCTCAGCAATCTGGTCGAGGGCGATGTGCTGTTCATCGACGAGATCCACCGCATGGCGCGGCCGGCCGAGGAAATGCTGTACCTGGCCATGGAGGACTTCCGCGTCGACGTGGTGGTCGGCAAAGGCCCTGGCGCGACATCGATTCCACTCGATATCGCGCCTTTCACACTGGTCGGCGCGACCACTCGATCAGGTGCCCTGACCGGCCCGCTGCGCGACCGCTTCGGCTTCACGGGCCACATGGACTTCTACGAACCCGAAGAGCTGCAGAAGATTCTGGAACGCTCGGCCCGAATCCTGGGCGTGCGCCTGGAGTCCGACGCGGCGGCCGAGATCGCGGGCCGCTCCCGTGGCACGCCCCGCATTGCGAACCGGCTGCTCCGGCGCGTCCGTGATTATGCCGAGGTCAAGGCCGACGGACTCGTCACGCGTGAAATCGCCTGTGCCGCACTGGCGGTGTACGACGTGGACGCACTGGGGCTGGACCGCCTCGACCGCGCGGTGCTGAGCGCGCTGATCCGCAGCTTCAACGGTGGCCCGGTCGGGGTCTCGACCCTCGCGGTCGCGGTCGGCGAGGAAGCGGCCACGGTCGAGGAGGTGTGTGAACCCTTCCTGGTACGGGCCGGATTGGTGGCCCGCACGCCCCGCGGCCGCATCGCGACGGCGGCGGCGTGGGAGCACCTCGGCTTGGTCCCGCCGCCGGACCTGGTCTTCGGATCGATCGAAGTGCGGCGTCACGAGCCCCAGCTGGATCTGTTCGAGCCGTAAACCGTTCACGGGTGCGAACTTCCGCGAACAGAACCGCGCCGCTTGCCGCTCGCCGGCGGGCGGCGCGGTTCCATCGCTACGTCACTCGACGGTGAGGACCAGCTTTCCGACGGTACGGCCGGTCTCGCCGAGAGCATGGGCCTTGGCCGCGTCGGCGAGCGGGAAGGACCCCGCGATGGTGGGGCGCAGCGCGCCGGATTCGGCGAGCTCGCGCAGCGCCTGCATCCCGGTGTGATCGGCCTCGACGAGCAGGATTTCGGCATGCACGCCGAGCTGCTCGGCATCGGCCTTGTAGTGGTCACCGCCATTGGCGCGCAGGGAAACCAGAATGCCGCCGGGCCGCAGCGTGCGCAGGGAGCGCTGGGCGTGGTCGGCATCGATGGGGTCGAGGACCATATCGATATCGCGGACCGTCTCCGCGAAATCGGTGGTGCGGTAGTCGATCACCTCGTCGACGCCGATGCCGCGCAGGAAGTCGTGGTTGGCGGCGCTGGCGGTGCCGATCACGTACGCGCCGCGCGCCTTGGCGATCTGAACCGCGAAGTGCCCCACACCGCCGGCGGCGGCGTGGATCAGCACCCGCTGCCCGGCCTGCACATTCGCGGTGTCGACCAGCGCCTGGTAGGCGGTCAGGGCGGCCAGCGGGATGGCGGCGGACTGTGCGTGGTCGAGATTGGCGGGCTTGCGGGCGAAGGCCCGGGCCGGTCCGGTGACGTATTCGGCGGCCGCGCCGTGCCCGTGCGGGTAGGGGAGCATGCCGAACACCTCGTCGCCGGGCTTGAACAGGGTGACGCCGATCCCGGTCGCCACCACCTCGCCGGAGACGTCCCAGCCCAGCACGAACGGGGGCGGGGGCAGGAACAGGCCCGCGCGGCGGCGGTGACCCCAGTCGGTCGGGTTCAGGGCGGTGGCGCGTACCCGCACCAGGATCTCGCTCGGACCGGGCTGCGGCACCGGCAGTTCCACCTCGTGCAGGACCTCGGGACCGCCGAGGATGTCCTGGCCGATGGCCTTCATGGTGGTGGGGATGGTGATCTCCTTTTCGCTCATGCCTCCAGCTTGCCGCCGGGGGAGCAGGGAGGAAATGGCACGATTGCCAATATTCGATAGGATCGTGCCATGCAGTCGGACAAGGTTCAGCCGCACCAGGTCGTCGTCCTGGCGCTCGACGGGGTCTACCCGTTCGAGCTCGGCATCCCGAACCGGGTGTTCGGCACGGCGGACGGACTGTACGAGGTGATCACCTGCTCGCTGGACGGGCGGCCGGTGCGCAGCAGCTCCGACTTCGACATCGCGGTCGCGCACGACGCGAGCCTGCTGGAAACCGCCGACACCGTGGTGATTCCGCCGTGCGACGTCGTGCCGATCCTGGAAAACGGCCTGCCGCAGTCGGTTTCGGATGCGCTGGTCTCCATCCGTCCTGGCGTACGGCTGGTCTCCATCTGCACCGGCGCGATCGTGGTCGCCGCCGCGGGCCTGCTCGACGATCGGCCCGCGACCACCCACTGGAACTTCGCCGACCGGTTCCGGCGGACCTTCCCGAGGGTCCGCGTCGACCCGAACGTCCTCTACGTCGACGACGGCGACATCCTCACCTCCGCCGGCGCCACCGCCGGAGTCGACCTGTGCCTGCACCTGATTCGCGCCGACCACGGCAGCGAGGTCGCCAATATGGTGGCCCGCCGCTGTGTCGTCCCGCCCTGGCGCGAAGGCGGCCAGGCCCAGTTCATCGAGCAGCCGGTGCCCCCACCGACCGCCGCGGGCACGGCCACCGCTCGTCAGTGGGCGCTCGAGAATCTGGACCGGCCGCTGACCATGGCCGACCTCGCGGATCGAGCGCGCATGAGCGGCCGCACCTTCGCCCGCCGGTTCCGCGACGAGGTCGGGATGAGCCCGGGGCGGTGGCTGATTCAGCAGCGGGTGTTCCGCGCCCGCGAATTGCTGGAGACCACAGAGCTTTCCGTGGATCGGATCGCCGGGGAGGTCGGCTTCGCCACCGGAGCCTCCCTGCGCCAGCACCTGCACGAGGCGATCGGTGTGTCGCCGCTGGCCTATCGGCGCACCTTCCGGACCGAGGTGGCGGCGGTCGGCGCGATGCGCGCCTGAGCGCTCAGCGCGGTGCGATGCTGAGTTCGCGTACCTCCCGCAGGTGCCGTTCCATGGCGGCGGCCGCGGCCGCGCTGTCATGGGCCGCCACGGCCGCGTAGATCCGGTGATGGCCCTCGAGCGACAGGCGGCGGGCGTGACGTGAGCGGTGGGAGAGCGTGCGGGTGCTCCTGGTCCACTCGGTGGTCATGGTGCACAGCGTCACCAGGAGCGGATTCTGCGCCGCGTGCGCCAGCAGCGTGTGGAATTCGATGTCGAGCCGGAGGGATTCGGCGGGGGAGAGGGTGTCGCTGGAACGGGTCAGGACGTCGTCGAGGGACAGCAGGTTCGAGTCCAGGGCACGCAGGGCGGCCAGCTCCGCGATGCGGGGTTCCACCAGATCACGCAATTCGATGGCATGACCGAGCTCGATGTCCAGCGCCCGCAGGCCCTCCGTCAGCGCGTCCGCGTGCCGCGGGGTTTCGGTGACGGTGCTGCCGCGGCCCTGACGGCGTTCGATGAGCTGCTTGGACTCCAGCTCGAACATGGCCTGGCGCAAGGATGATCGCGACACGTTCATATTCGCGGCCAGCTCGCGTTCCGACGGCAGCCGATCCCCGGCCCGCAGCTCGCCATTGGTGATCAGCGCCTCCAGATGCGCGGCGACCTCCGCGCTGACGCTGCGCGCACGCCGGCGCAGCGGGGGAATCGATGCTGTCATCGCCCGAGTTTAAAGCCGTTCCCGGCCAAGCTATTTCGGTCAGGTAAAACGCCAGTTACGTTCGGTTTCGAGCCCCGTCACCGCCCGTTCGCCCGGCTTATGGTCGGCACATCGGATGGTCCGACCAATTCGGTCGGGTAGGAGAGGTAGTGAGCGTGACGTCGATCGTGCGGGAGTTCATCCCGGCGTTTCCGGTGCTGCAACCGGGTGAGGGGATCGGCTCGGAGACCGGTTATCTGCCGGTCGATCCGTCGGCGGTGCTGTGGGGGCGACTGCCGTGTGCGCGGGACCGGCCGATCGCGGCCGTCGAGCCGGGACGCAGCATCGTGGTCGACACCGTCAGCCACGAAGGGATTCTCGACGACCAGGGCTCGGATCCCGTCGGGTATTTCGCGCGGAACGGTGTCGAACGCGACCAGGTGCTGGCCGACGCCGTCGAGGTCGCCGCGACCAGGAACCGTGACTCCCTCGCCGGGCCACACATCGTCACCGGGCCGATCGCGGTGACCGGGGCGCAGCCGGGCGATCTGCTCGCCATCCGCATCGACGAACTGACCATGCGCGCACCCTACGGCGTCATCTCCACGCGGCACGCGCGCGGTGTCCTGGCCCATCGGCGCGGATTCGACGGGAACTACGGGCAGTTCTGTGCGGTGGAATCCCGGGACGGGAGGTGGTTCGGCACCATGCCCATGCATCCGGATCGGCCGCAGCGGGCGAGTTTTCCGCTGCATCCGTTCCTGGGGATCATGGGGGTCGCGACCGACACCGAGAGCCGGGTGTCGTCGGTGCCGCCGGGGCTGCACGGCGGCAATATCGACATCCGCCGCCTGACGGCCGGCGCGACACTGTTTCTGCCGGTTCAGGTTCCGGACGCGCTGTTCTATATCGGTGACCCGCACTTCGCCCAGGGCAACGGCGAAGTGGCGCTCACCGCGCTGGAAGCGCCACTGCGGGCGCGGTTGACGGTCGACGTGATTCCGGGCGCACAGGTCGCGGCCGGACTGGGCCGGACGATCGGGCCGTTCGCCGCCGCACACGGGCTGGTCATTCCGACCGGGTTGGACGAGGACCTGAACCGGGCGCTCGAGGTCTGCGTCCGCAATGCGGTGGAACTGGTGGTCTCGCTGTTCGACGCCCACCCGCAGCAGGCCTACCTGTATCTCAGCGCCGCAACGGATTTCACCATCTCACAGGCAGTGGACCAGGTGCGCGGGGTGCACGGCGAGGTACGGGTGGCCGACTTCGCCCACCACGCCGCGACCGAGCTGGCCCGGCGCGTCCTCGAGCGGGCCTGATGACGATCGTGAAGCAGATCCCGGATCGGGCAACGGATTTCGATCGGCGGGTATGGCGTGAACTGGGTGCACCGCTGGTCCATGCCACCGGCGACGGCGTTCTCAGCGGGCACACCGTGGCAGTGAAGGATCTCTACTCCGTCGCCGGGTTTCCGCTCGGCGGAGGAGTTCCGGACTATCTCGGCGCGCCCGCGCCGACCCACGCGCCCGTGGTGGCCCGCCTGCTCGCGGCCGGTGCCGACATCACCGGCATCGCGCAGACCGACGAATTCGCCTACAGCATCACCGGCGGCAACGGACGCTATGGAATGCCGGTGAATCCCGCTGCTCCGCAGCGAGTTCCGGGCGGATCGTCGAGCGGCTCCGCGGTCGCCGTGGCGAGCGGCGCGGTGACCATCGGGCTCGGCACGGATACGGCCGGGTCGATCCGGGTTCCGGCCGCCTATCAGCGATTGTGGGGAATCCGTACTTCGCACGGCGCGATACCCACGACGGGAGTGCTGCCGCTCGCTGGATCATTCGACACGGTCGGCTGGATGACGCGTGACGTGCTCACCTTGGCGGCGGTGGCGGAATGCCTGCTGCCCGAACAGGAATCGGGCGACGCACAGTTGATCGTGGATCCGAGGTTGTGCGCTGTCGCCGATGACGAGCCGGCGGCCGCGAGTCTCGCCGCCGCGAAGCGGATGGGTGCCGTCGAGACAGATCTGAACGCCGACACCACATCGTGGTTCACGGCGTTCCGGACCGTCCAGGCCTTCGAAGCCTGGACCAACCATGGAGCCTGGATCCAGGCGCATCCCGGGGCACTCGAATCCGAAGTGGCGCAGCGCTTCCGGTTCGCATCGACGATCACCCCCTCGCAAGCGATAGAGGCCGCCGAAGTGCTACGTACCGCCGCCGAACATCTCCGCGCCGCACTGCGCGACCGAATTCTGGTATTGCCCACCACCGCCACACCGCCGCCGCCCCGGACGGCCGCCGCCGAAGTATTGGAATCGGGCCGGAAGCGCACCCTGCGTTTGACATGTTTGGCCGCTATCGCAGGCGCACCTGCCGTCGCCTTTCCACTGGTGGATATCGATGGAATTCCAAATGGTCTGTGTTTGATTGGGGCGCCCGGTATGGATCGAACCCTCATTCGATATTCAATCGAAAGGATAAGGGATACTGGACAATTCGGGTTCTCTCAATGATCGCACGGCGGTAGAATTAGCACATGGATTCGAAAGGGGAAACACTCGACACGTGCGGCATCGCCGACCTGGCGACCGCCGTTCAATCTCTGACGAATTCCGTCTTGCACGGAAACCTGAACCCGTTTTCCGATGGTGATGTTGTCAAATTGATGCAGCGGCTCGAAGCCTGCAACGTCAACTGTCGGCGTTGGATTCACGTTTGATCGTCGAAGCCTGCAATCGTTCGCTGCCCGAAGGCAGCGGGGCGAAGGGCGTAGTGCCGTTCCTGCGGCAGACGTTGGGCCTGTCGCGGTACGACGCGTCGGTGCGGGTGAAGATCACCCGTCAGTGCGGGGAGTTCTTCGAGCCCACCGGTCATCTGCGTCCGGCCGCGTTGGAGAAGACCGCCGAAGCCTATGAGGCAGGCGATATCTCGCGTGATCATGTTCGCAACATCATCGACGTGATGACCCACCTGCCTGCCGACATCCCCGCCGAGACGCGCGCGGAGGCCGAGAACATCCTGGTCGGCCACTCCCGCACTGGTTGGCCCGATGACCTGCCCAAGATCGGGCGCGACATCCTCGCCCGCATCGACCCCGACGGCAAGGTCGTCACCGACACCGACCGCCGTCGCCGCCGCGGCCTGATCCTGGGCCGCCCCGGCGTCGATGGCATGTCGTGGATCGAAGGCTGGATCACCCCCGAACTGCGGGCCCTGCTCGATGCCGTCTTCGCGAAGCTGGCGCGTCCGGGCATGTGCAACCTCGACGACACCGACAGCGTTTCCGCCACGGCCAAGGTCGTCGATTCGACGGTCCTCGAGGCTGCTGCGCGTCGTGACCGTCGTGATGCCGGTCAGCGCACCCACGACGCGTTGTTCGCGTTGCTGCAGCCCGGTGTCGACCCGGCCAGGCTGGGTTCGCATCGTGGTTTGCCGGTGCAGGCCATCCTGACCATGAACCTGGCCGATCTCGAGCGTGGGGCCGGGGTCGCGACCACCGCTTCCGGCGGGCATGTCTCGATCGACGAGGCGTTGAAGTTGGCCGAGGGTACCCGTCCGGTGCTGGCGGTCCTCGACGCCGACGGGTTGCCGCTGTATCTGGGTCGCTGCGATCGCCTGGCGAGCCCGGCGCAGCGGTTGGCGTTGATCGCTCGCGACAAGGGTTGCACCCGCCCGGGATGCGAGGCGCCCGCGAGCATGTGCGCGGTGCACCATGTCACCGACTGGGCCAAGGGCGGGCCCACGGATCTGACCAATCTGACCTTGGTGTGCGATCGCTGCCATGCGCTGGTGAACGACAGTGCCGGGGGTTGGAAAACCGTTGTCATGGGCAAGGATTCCCCGTATCGGGGGCGTACCGGGTGGATTGCCCCGAAACGTCTCGACCCGACGGGCATGGCGCGGGTGAACGATCGACATCACGTGGGGGAGTGGGTTGCCGCTGCGATCGATTCGAGTTGCCGGAGGTGGGGTGCACGGGCGGCGTGATTCCCGGCTGCTCGTGTGCTGCTGGTGTGCGCAGGGACCGGGGAGTGTGGTCACCTCGCCTGCCCTGCCGGACTTGGGCTGCCGCCGGGTCGGGAGACGCCACCCGCCGATCCCGGCCCAGGGACTGCACGCATCACCTTTTACAGACAAACCCACCGCTACCTCACCGATGATCCCTGAACCCACAAAGCCCACAGTGATATTCGCGCCACCGCGATTGCCGCGGCCATCTGGCTCGGCGGTTCTCGCCGATGACGAACGCCCACACCGGCATTCCTGCCACTGCCACTCCGACCGCTGCGGCCACCGCCGCCCAGATCGTCAGCGCCGCCGCGATTGCCGCCTCGGCCACTACTGTTATCGCTGCCCGACCCGCGAGCGCATTCGGCACCTGGCGCGGCCACCACTGCGACAGCCGCCGCCATCTCCACCGCTTCGCAGGCGACCGCCGCCGGGGGATCGCGATCGAATCGACAGACCACATCTTCACGGCCCAAGGTCTCGGAGTCCTGCCAACTGGTCAGCACTCGCACCCAACGCTGAAGCCCATCAAGCCGGTGACCCAATCCCCGGCAGCACGGACCCATCGCCAACCCGCCGACCCCAGTCCTCACCACAGTGCCTCCTGCCGGGAGGTCGATCCACGGCGTCACTACTGATCGGCAATGTCCCTCCAAGGGGCGCAAGCGATCATGTGGCGACCCCAACCCCGTGATCTGAGGGAATACCTCCTGCAGTAACCCCACATGCGGCTTCAGAGGTGAGGGGGCTGGGAGGTGAAGTTGCGGACGTGAGCCCGGCACCCCCCCTTCTCCAGGCGTCTTTGTCTTTTGGTCTTTTAGTTTTTGTAGCTTGGGTTTTCGTCATTTCGGACTACCTCGTGCACGCGGGTGGTGCGGGCGGTCAGGCGTCCGGACTTGAAGACATAGTTTCGATCGGGGCGGTCGAGTAGGGCACCTTCGACTCTCCGCGTGGACAGCACCACCAGATCGGCTGCCGCGCCGACGCGTAGCCCGTACCGCTCCGAGATGCCAATGGTGCGGGCCGCCTCGGTGGTCGCCATTGCCAGCACCCGGGTCAAGTCCTCGGGGCCGGAGAGATGCGCGGTTTGGGCCAGGAAGAGGCCGATATCGAGCATGTCGGCGTTGCCGTATGGGGTGAAGGCGTTGCGGATGTTGTTGGATGAGTAGGCCGTTGTGATTCCTGCCTGCCAGAGTTCGCGGATCGGGGCGATGCCGCGGCGCACGTTGGTGACGTCCGATCGGCCACCGAGATGCATGTCGGTGGCCGGCAAAGGGACGACGGAGATTCCGCTCGCCGCCAATTGCTCCAGGGTACGGGCGCGGTCGGCGCGGGGACGACCGGCCAGGGATGTCATGTGACCGAGGGCGACCTGGCCGTGCCGGCCGTTGCGCTCGGTGACCTCGGCGATGTAGTCGGCCATGGCATAGCGGGGGTCGGTGGCGTCGTCGCCGAAGTCGGCGTGGATGTCGAGCGGGACATCGAATTCGGCGGCCAGGTCGAAGATGAGGTCGATGTGGCGGCGGCAGTCTTCGACGGTGCGTTCGTTGTAGGCGCAGCCGCCGAGGACGTCGGCGCCCGCGTGCAGACTCTCGCGGAGGAGGTCGAGGGTGCCGGGAGCTTGGAGAATGCCCTCCTGCGGGAATGCGACGATTTGAAGGTCCAGGCGGTCGCGGTACTCCTCGCGCAGATCGAGCAGCGCGGTCACCCCACGCAGGCCCACGATCGGGTCGACATCGGGGTGCGCGCGAATGGCGGTGGTGCCATTGCCGATCGCCATGTCGAGGACACGTCGGGCGCGGTCGCGGATGGCGGCGACGGTGAAGCCGCGCTTGAGTTCAGCGGTCACGCTGATGGCCCCGGCCAGGGTGCCGTCCGGATTCGACTTCTCGGCGTCGAGGAGCGCCTTGTCCAGGTGCACATGGGATTCGATCAGGCCCGGGATGACGACGCGTCCGGCACAGTCGATTTCCTCGGCGCCCCGGCCGGTGAGCGCGGGCTCGATCGCGGTGATGACACCGCCGTCGATCGCGATGTCGACCAGCTCCGCGTCGTCGGCGATACGCGCGGCGCGCAACATCAGATCCACGGTGTACGGCAACGGATCCGCCATGGTGACCTCCCCGGACGAAGTGACTCCATTTTGTATACGAGAGCCGTGTTTCGTTCCGGGGTGGCAATTGCTGCGCCGATGTTACGAAGTGGGCGACCTCGAAGCACGCTGTCGCGCAGTGTTTTCGGTGCGCGGCAACGCGGTGTCCTCGGTGTGTTTCCGGAATCGGTAGGCGTTCGCGGCGTGCGCGATGTGGGCGCTCACCACATCGGCCGCGCGGTCGGGGTCACCGGCCTCCAGTGCGGCGCAGATCTCTTCGTGCTCGCTCCACGAATCACTGGCGCGGCGTGGCAGTTCGACCGAGTACACCCAGGCGATCTTCCAGCTCAGCTGCATGATCAGCTGCGCGAGCAGGGTACTGCCCGACGCTTCGGCGAGCACCTCGTGGAAGCGGCTGTTGAGCCGGGCCAACTCGTCCAGGCGGCCCGCCCGCACCGCGTCCAGGCCCAGCGCGGTGAGTTCCTTGAGGCGGCCGAGTTGTTCGGGCGTGCGCCGCACCGCCGCCCGTGATGCGCAGAGCGGTTCCAGGCGGGCCCGGATCTCCAGCAGGTCGGCGGCCTCATCCTCGGTGAGTTCCGCCACGAACACCCCGGCGTAGGGCCGTGACGAGGCGAAACCCTCGGCTTCCAGGGTGCGGAGCGCTTCCCGGACGGGCACGCGGGAGACGCCGTAGCTCTCGGCGAGCGCCTCCTCGGTGAGTCGTTGGCCGGGGGCGTACGCGCCGCGAATGATGTCGTCACGGATGGCGCGGCACAGCTGCTGCGGTGTCATGCGCCCGGCGGTGCTGGTCACTACGGCCTCATCTGACGATCGGTGGAATGGGGATTTGCATACGATCCATCGTGGCCTCGCCCGACAGGATCCCGCAAATCTACTACACCTGTCGGATATCGCGGGTCCAGCTGTGTCGCAAGGGTTTCGGGTCGCTGAGCAGGCGGTATTTGTATACGATGCGGCCATTCCGTCCGGAAGGATTCCCGAATTGCCGTTCTCTCTTCGACACAGGTGGTGCACTCCATGAACGATCTCCTGCTGCGCGGCGGCCGCCCCTGGACTCCCGGAGTCCCGCTCGCCGGCGCCGACATTCTGGTCCGGGACGGCCGGATCACGGCGATCGCGCCCGATCTGAGCGCCGAGGGCGTCGACACCGTGGATCTGGCCGGGGCGCTGGTGCTTCCGGGCCTGGTCGAGTCGCACTGTCACCTCGACAAGACCATGTTCGGCGGTCCCTGGGTGCCCAATACCGGCGGGCCGACCCTGGCCGGGCGCATCGCCAACGGCGAGGGCCGCCGCGACGAGCTCGGGCTGCCCAGCGCCGACTACGCGTCGAACCTGCTGGGGGCCATGGTGTCCGGCGGGACCGCGCACGTCCGCAGTCATATCGACATCGACCCGGAGGTGGGGCTGCAGGGCGTGGAGGCGGTCCGGGCGGCCGCGGCGCGGCACGCGGACCGGGTCGACGTGCAATTGGTCGCCTTCCCGCAGGGCGGTCTGCTGACCCGGCCGGGCACCGGCAAGCTGCTGGAGGCCGCGCTGGCCGAGGGCGTCGAGGTGATCGGCGGTCTGGATCCGGCCGGCTACGACGGGAATCCGACCGGCCAGCTCGATCTGATCTTCGGTCTCGCCGAGAAGTATGGCGCGCGCATCGATATCCACCTGCACGACCGGGGCGCGCTGGGCGCCTGGCAGTTCGACCTGATCGCGGCCCGGACCAGGTCCACGGGGCTGGCGGGACGGGTCACCATCAGCCACGCCTACGCGATGGGTGAGCTCGCCCCGGGTGAGCAACGCCGGATTGCCGAAAACCTCGCCGACGCCGGGGTTTCCATGATCACCTGCGCGGTGGGTGACGCGCCGGTGGTGCCGGTGCGGGTGATGCACGAGGCAGGAGCCGGGCTGGCGCTGGGCAATGACGGCGTCCGGGACCTGTGGACGCCCTACGGCGACGGCGACATGCTGCGCCGGATCATGCAGGTGGCCTTCCGGGATCGGCTGGTGTCCGATGCCGATATCGAACTCGCGCTGGCGGCCGGAACCTATGGCGGCGCCGCGGTTCTCGGGATCGAGGATTACGGGTTGCGGGTGGGTGCGCCCGCCGACCTGTTCACCGTCGACGCCGAAACACCCGCTGCGGCCGTGGTTTCCGTTCCGACCCGAAAGCTGGTGGTCAAGCGCGGCCGGGTGGTCGCGCGGGACGGCCGGCTCAGCGTGGGCTGATCGTATACGAAACAAAGGTGTAATCGCGTGGACCGCGTCCGGCAATGATCCGCCGATAGAACTGTGGACATGCGCACCACCGCCTCAACCATCGTCAAAGGCCAAGGCCCGGACGGGAATACGGAGGCCGCCGAGGGCGGCAATGTATACACCGATCCGGCCTTGGCCTTTCAGCATGTCGGCCTGACCTTCGAGAACGGCACGCACGCGCTCGACGGCATCGATATCGCCATTCGGCCGGGAGAGTTCGTCTCCCTGGTCGGCCCGTCCGGCTGTGGCAAGTCCACCCTGCTGCGCCTCGCCGCCGGATTCGAGCACCCCACCGCCGGAACGGTTTCCGTCGCCACCGGCAAACTCGGCTACGTCTTCCAGGAGGCGACGCTGCTGCCGTGGCGGTCGGTGCTGCGCAATGTCGAGCTGCCCGCGGAGCTCGCCGGCGTGGACAAGGCCATCCGGCGAGCGGCCGCGCGCGAGGCGCTGGAGCTGGTCGGGCTGACCGGCTTCGAGAACCACAAGCCCGCACAGCTTTCCGGCGGCATGCGTATGCGGGCGTCGATCGCGCGGGCCCTGACGGGGGCGCCCGAACTGTTCCTGTTCGACGAGCCGTTCGGGGCGCTCGACGAGATCACCCGGCAGCGCCTCAACGAGGAGGTGAGCGGGCTGTACCGGCGATCGGGCTTCACCGGGGTGTTCGTGACGCACTCGGTGGCCGAGGCGGTGTTCATGTCGACCCGGGTCGTCGTGCTGACCGGGCGGCCGGGTCGCGTGGCGGCGGACATCCCGGTGCCGCTGGACTTCCCGCGATCACCGGAGTCGCGGTACACGCCCGAGTTCGGCGCCGTCGCGGCAGAGGTGTCGGCGGCGTTGCACGACGCGGAGCGGGGAGCCACGCGAATCAGGGGAAGGGCCGCATGACCGCCGCGACCGCTGACAGCGGAATCGTCGTGCCCGCGACGGCCGTGCCGCCCGAGACGACCGAGGCGACGGCGCGGCCGCCGCGCAAGCCCCGGAAACTCCGCTGGCCCTTCGCCGTCACCCCGGTGCGCGTGCTCGCGCCCGCGCTGGTGTTCGCACTGGTCATGGCCGCCTGGACGATCGCGAGCCACCTCCTGATCCCGCAGGAATCCCGATTCCTGTTGCCGCCACCGGAATCGGTGGTGTCCAAGGGCCTGCTCAATGCCGCCACCCGCGCCGAGATTCTCACCGCCCTCGCCTCGACCGTGCAGATCGCGCTGGTCGGTCTGGTGATCGCCATCGTGCTCGGGGTCGCGTTCGCGGTGATCATGAGTCAGGCCCGCTGGGCCGAGTATTCGCTCTACCCGTATGCCGTGATCCTGCAGACGATTCCGGTGCTGGCCGTGGTGCCGCTGTTCGGCTTCTGGTTCGGCTACGAATTCGGCAGCCGGGTCATCGTGTGCGTGATGGTGTCGCTGTTCCCGGTCATCACCAATACCCTGTTCGGCTTGAAGTCGGTGCGGGTGTCCGAGCACGACCTGTTCACGCTGCACGGCGCCAACCGATGGCAGCGGCTGCTGAAACTCCAACTCCCGGCGGCGCTGCCCGCCATGATCTCGGGATTCAAGATCTCGGCGGGCATGGCCGTGATCGGCTCGATCGTCGCCGACTTCTTCTTCCGCCAGGGCAATCCGGGCATCGGCCGGATGATCGACGTCTACCGGCAGCGGCTGGCCACCGAGGAACTGCTGACCGCGCTGCTGCTGTCCTCTCTGGTGGGCCTGGTCCTCTTCTGGATCTTCGATTTCCTGGCCGGGCGTGTGGACCGCGCCCACGGCAAGCGCGCCGGCGAATAGCCGAACAAATTCTCCCGCAATCGGTTTCAACCCTCTAGGAATGCTCGTGAAGAAACGTGTCCTCGCCGCTGCCGCGATCACCGGCAGCGTTCTGCTCACCGCCGCCTGCGGTGGCGGCGCCTCCACCCCGAAACCCTCCGGGCAGGGCGTGCTGGCCGGAGTCTGTCCGTCCACCATCGTGATCCAGACGGACTGGTACGCCACGCCCGAACGCGCGGCCGCCTATCAGCTGGTCGGCCCGAACGGCACCGTCGACCCCAAGAAGGGCGCGTACACCGGCCCGCTGGGCGACACCGGCGTGAATGTCGAAGTGCGGCTGGGCGGTCCGTTCCTCGGCGGCCAACCGGTACCCGCGCAGATGTACCAGGACAACTCCATCACCCTGGGACTGGTCCCGACCGACGAGCAGGTGCGAGCCAACGCGAAATTCCCGCTGACCGGTGTCTTCGCCTCACTCGCGAAGAACCCGCAGATCATCATGTGGGATCCCGCCACCTACACCGTCAACTCGTGGAAGGGCGTGGCCGCGACCAACGCCCCGATCCTGTACTCCGAGGGCAAGATCTACATGGACTACCTGATCGCCAACGGCTACGTGAAGAAGGAACAGGCCGACGCCTCCTACGACGGCACCCCCAGCCGCTTCGTCGCCGAGCACGGCCGGGTCATGCAGCAGGCCTACGTCTCCAACGAGCCGTACCGCTGGGAGCACGACGTCAAGGGCTGGCAGAAGCCCACCGGTCACCTGCTGGTCGCCGACGCCGGATACGAGAGCTACCCGCACGCCTGGTCGGTCCGCAGCGGCGAACTCGACAAACTGCGCCCCTGCCTGCAGAAGCTCGTCCCCATGCTGCAGCAGGCCCAGATCGACTACGTCACCAACCCCGACCCCACCAATCAGGCCCTGCTCCGCATCGCACAGACGATCCCGGACGGCCCGCCCATCTCCGCCGCCGGCAATACCGACTCCGTCCGGGTCCAGCTGGAGAACAAGATCGTCGCCAACGGCCCCGGCAACACTCTCGGCAATTTCGACACCGACCGCGTCACCCGCGCCATCGCCCAGGTCACTCCGCTGCTGCGCGCCAAGGGCCAGCAGGTCCCCGACAACCTCACCGCCGCGGACCTGGTCACCAACGAATTCATCGACCCCGCAAAGGGTCTCGAGCAGCACGGATAGGCGGGGCCGAACCATGTCGAGTCACGAATACGAGCAGGAACCGGTCCCCGTCACCGAACGCCGGAGCCTGCTCTCGGTGGCGGCGGTCTGGGCCGGATTTCCGATGTGCCTGGGCAACGCGGTCTTCGGCGGCTTGATCGTCTACAGCCAGGGCATGGGCCGCGGGCTGCTGGCGATCCTGCTGGGCAATCTGCTGCTGTTCGGCTACATCGGCACGCTGAGCTGGATCGGCGGGCAGACCGGCCGCAATTTCTCGCTGCAGGCGCGACGCGCCTTCGGCGACCGCGGGCGCGCCGTGGTGGTGGGCTTCCTGGCCACCGTGGTGATCGGCTGGTTCTCCTATCAGGTCGGGCTCACCGGCACCACGCTCCAAGGCATGTACGGGTGGAATCCGTTCTGGGGCGGGGTGATCGGCGGGACGCTCTTCGTGCTGCTCACCCTCGCCGGAATCCGGGCCCTGTCGCTCATCGGCCTGATCGGCACGCCCCTGTTCCTGATCATGGCCGGCTTGGCCCTGTATTACAGTCTCGGGCACGCGCATTCGCTCTCGGGGGTGCTCGGCTACGCCGGCGGCGCCGGGCCGCTGGGATTCTGGGCGTGCGTGAGCATCGTGGTCGGCGGTTTCGCCGATTCGGGCACCATGACCGCCGACTTCACCCGCTGGGCCCGAGACGGCCGAGCGGGGGTGCTGGCTGCGGCCGCGGCCTTCCCGTTCGCCAATTCGATCGCGTTCCTCGTCGGTGGCGTGGTGGTCGCGATCGGCGGCGCGACCGATCCGGCGTCGAACGGCGGGGCCTTCCTCGGACTGCTCGCCGGGCACGGCTCTCTGATCACCGGGCTGTCGGTGCTGTTCGTGTTCGCGAACCTGGGATCGGTTGCGGCGCACTGCCTCTACAACGGGGCGGTGGGCTGGGCCGGGATCACCCCGCTACGCATGCGGCCGCTGGCGGTGACGCTGGGCCTGATCGGCACCGTGGTGGCGCTGACCGGAATCTGGGCGCACATCGTCAACTGGCTGGTACTGCTGGGCGTGGTGGTGCCGCCGATCGGCGCGGTCCTCATCGTCGATCACCTGCTGGCCCGGCGCCGGGCCGCGGCGGGTGCGCCGGTGCGGCCGGTCGCGTTCGCGGCGTGGGGGATCGGGGCGGTGGCCGCCGGGATCGCGCACTATCAGCTGCCGGGCTCGGTGGACGCGGTCGTCGGGTTCGTCACCGCGGTGGCGGTGCAGGCCGGAATCACGGCGGTACTGCCGACGGCCGCACGCGAACCCGCCGTCGCCGCCGTGAGCGGGTGAGGACGCACGGTGAATTCCGCTGAGCGAGAGGAACTCTGCTTTCTCCCCGCCACCGAACTCGTCGCCCGGGTCCGGTCACGGGAGCTGTCTCCGGTCGAGATCGTCGACGCGGTCCTCGACCGGATGGCGGAGCTCGACCCACTGCTGCACGCCTTCTGCACCCCCACGCCGGACCTGGCGCTGCGTCAGGCGCGGCGGGTGGCCGATGGACTGGCGCGCGGCATCGATCCGGGGCCGCTCGGGGGAGTGCCGCTCGGGATCAAGGACCTGCTGTCCACCAAGGGAATTCGCACAACCTCCGGGTCGTGGGCCTATCGCGATCACATCCCGGACGAGGACGACATCGTGGTCGAACGCGCCCTCGGGGCGGGAGCGATCTGCCTGGGCAAGACCAATACCTCCGAATTCGGTTACAGCGCAACAGGGCTCAATCGTCTGTTCCCGGCCACCCGCAATCCGTGGGACCTCACGATGAGCCCCGGCGGATCCAGTGCGGGGTCGGCGGCGGCGGTCGCGGCCGGGCTCGGGCCGGCGGCCCTGGGCAGCGACGGCGGATGCTCGGTCCGCGCGCCCGCGGCGCTGTGCGGGCTGGTCGGAGTGAAGCCGTCGATGGGGCGGGTGCCGGTGTATCCGGGCAGCCGCGACGCGCGGCTGCCCGGCGTATCTGGCTGGGAGAGCCTCGAACACATCGGCCCGATCACCCGGACCGTCGGTGACGCGGCGCTGCTGCTGTCGGTGCTCGCCGGTCCCGATCCGCGCGATCGGCACTCCATCCCGTGCCAGGACGCGGACTGGATCGGTGCGGCCCGGGCCGGTGCGGAGCATCCGGAGTCGGTGGCCGGGCTGCGGGTCGGATTCAGTCCCGATCTCGGGTATCTGGCGGTGGATCCCCAGGTTCGGGCGGTGGTGGAACGCGCGGTGCGGGAGGTCGTGGGCGGCCGCCTCGGATGTCGCGTCGAGCACGTGACGCCCGCGTGGGCGGACCCCGCCGCCGCCTTCTCCGCGCTGATCATCGCCGAGACCGATCTGACCGGCATGCGAGCCATGATCGACTCGCACGGCGAGCGGATATCGCCGTACGTGATCGACTGGATCCGGCAACCGTGGACCGCACAGCACTTCACCGACGCGAACATCGCGCGCAAGGCGCTGGTGAACGCCATGGCCCGGCTCATGCGCCACCACGATGTCCTCATCACTCCGACCACGGCCGTCCCGGCCTTCCCGGTGGAGCTGACCGGGCCCGAAATCATCGACGGCACAGCGGTTTCCGATTCGGCCTGGATCGGATTCAACTATCCCGCCAATCTCACCGGCCAGCCCGCCGCCAGCATTCCGGCGGGCTGGACCGACACCGGCCTCCCGGTCGGACTCCAGATCATCGGCCGCCACCTCGACGACGCCACCGTGATCCGGCTGGCCGCGGCCATCGAGCGCGTCGCCCCCTGGGCACACCGCAGGCCGCCGGTGGCACCGGTCATCTCGGCGCCACGGCCGGCTGCGTCGGTGCCGGGATGATGGTGGCGTCGGCTGCGGGGGCCGCCGGTTCCGGGGCGGCCGATTCCGGTGTGCCCCGGAAGAAATCGGCGTAGACGCGAAATGCCATGGCCAGGTAGGCGAGGGTCTTGGGAATCATGAGCAGACCCCGCGGGGGATGCGGCGAGCCCACAGGATGACGGGCAAGTAGCAGCCGAACGACGCGGCCATGGCGTCGGAGAGGAAGCGGAAGGTGCGGTCGCCGGTGCGGGTGGCTTCGCGCCGCATGAGGTAGATCTCGCCGGCGCCCACAGCCAGCAGCGGGAGATTGCGGTCCACGCGGTACCCGGCGGGCGTCTCGTCCCTGTCCCAATTGTCGAACGGCGTTGCCAGCAGGATCAATCGCACGAACGACAGCCCCAGCAGCGATTTGGTGATCGAATCGTCTGCGCATGACGATCAGTCTGTTGCGCCGGCTCCTCCGGAGGCAGGGCCCGAGGTCCCTCCGCGCGGGATGTCCGATGGAGATTCTCCTCCGCCTTCGGGTCTCAGTGCCGGGATGCTTCGGACTTCTCGAGCTGGTGGACCACCAGGTCGAGAAAGGCGTCGACCTCCTCGCGGTGATAGGCGGGCGCGCCGTCGGTGGCGAGGTGGAAAGTGATGTCCCGGACATCCTTCGGAGTGAGGCCGTTGGGGCCGTGGTGGGCGAGCGTCGCCGCCAGGCGGTCGAGGAACGCGCCCACTTCGTCGGCCAGATATCCGGGGAAACCGAAAGGGGGTGCGGAGAAGTGGATGCGCAGGACGTCGTCGTGGGTGAGGGTGTCGGGGGTGCGACCGGCTGGGAGGCGCCCGCGGCCGCGGCGTAGGTATTCCAGTTCCATGCAGACGTGGTCGAGGAAGTCGTCGACCTCGTCGATGTCGTAGCCGCGATGTCCGGGTGGGGGACCGTCGAATTCGATGTGCCTGATATCGGCGATGCTCAGATGGTCGCGGCCGAGCATGGTGTCGGCGATGCGTGCGCAGAAGGCGTCCACCTGGGCGGGGTGGTAGCCGTGGGGCCCGGACGGAGCGTGGCCGAACCGGGTGCGGCGGACGTCGTCTGGGGTCACCCGGGTCATTGTGCCAATGGTTGCATGTCCGAATTACCTCCGCCCCCAGCCGAATCCGGCCGCACCGGACAAACGGTCCGTTTGTGCAAGGTGGGTTCAGTGCTTGCGGACGCCGTCGATGAGCAGATGCCGGATGGCGTGGCTGAGATCGTCGACCGCCTGCACCTCGGGCGTCCGGATGCCGTGCAGAATGGCGGCCAGCAGCATGCCGGTCACCGCCCGCGCGGTGTTCACGGTGTCGAGATCCGCACGCAGGTAACCGCGTTCGACCCCGTGCTCGAGGTACCCGGCGGTCAGCATGTCGGCGGTGTCGAGCAAACCGTAGAGCCGCGCGGTCAATTCGGTGTCGATGCCGGTGGCCTGGAACAGCAGCAGCTGCGCCACCCGCCGGTCCTCGAGGAAGATGTGGTTCAGTGCGTCGCCGATGCGGTCCACCTGGGCGCGGTACTCCTCGAGGCTGTCGGCGGCGTCGGGGGCATTGTCGGTCCCGAGCGACTCGATGATCCGCGCGGACAGATCGTCGATGACGTGGTCGATGATGTCGCGCTTGTTCTCGAAGTACCGGTAGAACGTCCCGTGCCCGATACCCAGCTCGCCGGCGATGTCGGCGATGCCGGTGGCGTGGTAGCCCCGCTCGGCGAAACATGCGAACGCGGTGTCGATGATCTCCTGCCGGAGTTCGGCCTTGCGCCGTTTGATTCTCGAGGATGGCTTCGTCACGAGCCCGATGATACGGTGATCACAAACGGAATGAGATGTCATTCCGTGACATGTGCATCATTTCTTTGTTTGAACACAGTTTTGTGCGAACACAGTTCTTGCAGGAGGTTCGGCGTGGCACCTCAGTACGACGCCATCGTGGTCGGCGCGGGATTCGGCGGTATGGGCGCGGGCATCGAGCTGGATCGGCTCGGCCTGAGCAATTTCGTCATCCTCGAGCGGGAGAACGACCTGGGCGGCACCTGGCACGTCAACCGCTATCCGGGCCTGGCCGTGGACATCGCCTCGGTCACCTACTCGTACTCCTTCGAGCCCAACCCGTACTGGTCGCGGCTGTTCGCCCCGGGTTCGGAGCTGAAGAAGTACGCCGAGCACGTCGCCGACAAGTACGACCTGCGCCGTCGTATGCGGTTCGACACCGTCGTCGGGGGTGCGCGCTGGGACGAGGAGCGGCAGCACTGGGTGGTCTCCGTCGAGAACGGTGAATCGCTGACCGCGCGCTACCTGGTGGCCGCCACCGGATTCCTGTCGCAGCCCTACACCCCGCCGTTCCCGGGCATCGACACCTTCGCGGGCAAGATCATCCACACCACCGCGTGGGACGACGAGGTCGATCTCACCTGGACCAGGGCCGCCATCATCGGCACCGGCGCGACCGCCGTGCAGCTGATCCCGGAGGTCGCCGAGCAGGCACGGGCGCTGACCGTCTTCCAGCGCACCCCGATCTGGGTCGTCCCGAAGGTCGACGCCCCGATTCCGCCCGCGGTGCAGAATCTGTTCGCGCGAGTTCCGTTGACGCAGAAGGCCGCTCGCCTGGTCAACACCTCCATGCTGGAGGCGCTCATGGTGGTCGGCGTGCTGCACTTCAAGGAGGCCAAGCCGCTCAACAGGGCCGCGGGCATCCTGGCCAAGGCACATCTGCGAACCCAGGTGCGCGACAAGGAGACTCGCAAGAAGCTGACGCCGGACTACGATTTCGGCTGCAAGCGCCCCACCTTCTCCAACCTCTACTTCAAGACCTTCAACCAGCCGCACGTGCGCCTGGAGACCAACTCCATCGACCACATCGAGCCCGACGGCATCGTCACCGCCGACGGCCACAAGACCGAGATCGACACCCTCATCCTGGCCACGGGCTTCAACCTGTGGGACGTCAACTTCCCGGCCATCGAGATCATCGGCCGCGACGGCCGCAATCTCGGAAAGTTCTGGCGCGACAACCGCTTCCAGGCCTACGAGGGCATCACGGTGCCGAAGTTCCCCAACTTCGTCAGCCTCAACAGCCCCTACTCCTACAGCGGCCTGTCCTATTTCACCACCATCGAGGCGCAGATGAAGCACATGGCGCGCCTGTTCGGGGAGATGTTCCGCCGTGGCGAGCGGGTCTTCGAGGTCACCGAGCGCGCCAATGCCGAATTCCTCGACCGCGTCACCGAGAAACTGGATTCGTCGGTCTTCTACGGCGGCCAGTGCGCCACGGCCCGCAGCTACTACTTCAACCAGCACGGGGAGGCCGCGCTGCTGCGCCCGACAAGCACCCTGAACGCCCACCGCGAGGCGACCACCTTCCCGCTCGACGACTACACCTACGGGCAGCAGCCGGCCTGAGTGGGACTGCCCGGTCGGCAGAGTCGGCGGTCGACCGCGCAGCTGGGGAAACAGGATGAATCAGCCCTGCGCGAACGAGCGTGGACTCTAGAACAGGTCGCCGCGCATTCTCTCAGGGATTACTGGCAGACTGTGTGGGAAACGCACCCAACCGACCACTTACTAGGGGCTGACTTCGACGATGGACCTTCTGCTGCCGCTACTGCTGGTTGCCCTGCTCATCCCGATGTTCCTCGGTGTCCGCCGTCAGAAGCGGGAGATGTCGAAGGTCACCGAGATGCAGGACAGCCTGAAGGTCGGCGACCGGGTCGTCACCACGTCGGGGCTCTTCGGCACCGTGGTCGAGCTCGATGACACCACCGTCGATCTGGAGATCGCCGAGGAAGTCGTCACCACCTGGCTGCGGCAATCGATCCGCGAGGTGCGCAACGACGACGACGCCACCGAGGACACCACCGCCGAGACCACCGAAGCCGCGTCTTCGAACGGCGTCGCCGACGATCACGTCGCCGCCCCCGAAGCCGCCGACGACGCGCCGCGGCTGACCAAGGACTGACATACTCCGCGCCATCGGCCGCACCGGATTCCCGGCGGCCGGTGGCGCTGCGGTGTGTGCCCTGCTCGTTCCACCTTCGAATCCGCCTAGGAGATAAGTACTGTGCCACCTTCTCAGGGAACGGCGCACCCGTTGCGTCTGCTCGGCATCTACGCCGCGCTGGTGGCTCTGATGTTCGGCCTGATCTTCTTCACCGGGGACAAGCACCACACCCCGAAGCTCGGCATCGACCTGCAGGGCGGTACCCGCGTCACCCTGACGCCTCGCACCCCGGATGGCGGTAAGCCGAGCCAGGACAGCCTCAAGCAGGCACAGAACATTATCGAGCAGCGCGTGAACGGTCTGGGCGTGGCGGGCTCCGAGGTCGTCATCGAGGGCGACAATCTGGTGATCACCGTCCCCGGTGCCGATGGCGCACAGGCGAAATCGCTGGCGACCACCGCCAAGATGTACTTCCGTCCGGTGGTGCAGAGCGCCCCCGCGCAGGCGGGTAAGCAGGCCCAGCAGCCGCAGCAGACCCAGCCGCAGCAGCCGCCGAGCGCGACGCCGACCGAGACCACTCCGGCCACGGCCGAGGCTCCGGCCCCCACGACGACCGGCGAGGCCCCGCAGAACCGGGTGTTCCCGGCACAGGCTCCGACCACCCCGTCCGCGCCGCCGTCGACGCCCGCGCAGCCGGGCGGCCAGCAGCAGACCGCGCAGGAGATCGCGGCCGCCAAGGCGGCCCGCCAGAGCACCGACCAGAACGCCCAGCTGCAGGCCATGGCCACGCTGGACTGCTCCAAGCCGGATCCGTTGCAGGGCAACGACGATCCGAACCTGCCCCTGGTGACCTGCAGCACCGACGGCACCACCGTCTACCTGCTCGACAAGTCCGTGATGGACGGTACCGAGATCAAGGACGCCTCCGGCGTGCTGCAGCAGGCCCAGTGGGTGGTCAGCCTGCAGTTCAAGTCCAGCGGCACCGACCAGTGGGGCAACCTCACCAACAAGTACGTGGGCAAGCAGATCGCCTTCACCCTGGACTCCCGCGTGGTCTCCGCGCCGGTGATCAAGGAGGGCGGCCAGTTCAGCGGTAGCACCGCGATCTCGGGTCCGGGCATCAATGCCAAGACCTCCAAGGAGCTGGCGAACACCCTGAAGTACGGTTCGCTGCCGCTGTCGTTCGGTACCTCCGAGGCCGAGACGGTCTCGGCGACCCTCGGCATCTCGTCGCTGCACGCCGGTCTGATCGCGGGTGCCATCGGCCTGGTGGCGGTGCTGCTGTACTGCCTGCTCTACTACCGCATGCTCGGCTTCCTGGCCGGTTTCTCGCTGCTCGCGGCGGGTGTGGCGGTGTACGCGCTGATCGTGTTGCTCGGCCGCTGGATCGGCTTTACCCTCGACCTGGCCGGTATCGCGGGTCTGATCATCGGTATCGGTATGACGGCCGACTCGTTCGTCGTCTTCTTCGAACGCATCAAGGACCAGATGCGGGAGGGTCGCAGCTTCCGGTCCGCGGTCCCGCGCGGCTGGCAGCGCGCGCAGCGCACCAACCTGTCCGGCAAGACGGTCTCGCTCATCGCCTCCGCCGTGCTGTACGTGCTGGCCGCGGGCCAGGTGAAGGGCTTCGCCTTCACCCTCGGTGTCACCACCGTGCTCGACGTCGTCGTCCTGTACCTGGTGACGTCGCCGCTGATGATGCTGGTCTCGCGCTCGCCGTTCTGGGCGAAGCCGTCGGTGAACGGCCTGGGCGCTATTACAGAGCTTGCACAGGAACGCAAGGCTACCGCCGGCGTCCTGGTGAAGGAGGCGTGATCATGGCCAAGTCCTCTCCCGTCGTCGTGGATTCCGACTCCGAGCTCGACTACGAGGCCGTGCCGACAGGCAAGCGGCACAGCCTGTTCGAGCGGCTCTACACCGGTACCGGTGGTTTCGAGATCGTCGGCAAGCGCAAGGTGTACTACGGCATCGCGGCCGCGCTGATCGCCATCGCGGTGGCCAGCATGGTGTTCAAGGGCTTCACCCTGGGCATCGACTTCGCGGGCGGCTCCCGGATCCAGCTGCCCGCCTCCGACAGCGTCACCACCTCGAAGGTGGAGGATGTCTACCGGTCCACGCTCGGCCACGACCCGGTCACCGTGCAGAAGGCGGGCTCGGGGTCCTCGGCGACCATCCAGATCCGTTCCGACACACTGAGTGCCGAGCAGGCCGACAAGCTGCAGACCGCGCTGTTCGACACCTTCCATCCGAAGGACTCCAACGGCCAGGCCAGCCGCAATGCCATCAGCGTCGCCGAGATCAGCGGGACCTGGGGTGGCCAGGTCACCAAGAAGGCGCTGCTGGCGCTGGTGGTGTTCGTCGGATTGACCACGCTGTACATCGCGATTCGCTTCGAACGCGACATGGCGTTCGCGGCGATCGGCTCGCTGTTCTTCAACCTGATCGTCACCGCGGGCATCTACTCGCTGGTCGGTTTCGAGGTGACACCGGCGGCGGTCATCGGTCTGCTCACCATCCTGGGCTATGTGCTCTACGACAACGTGGTCGTCTTCGACAAGGTCGAGGAGAACACCCGCGGTGTCCTGCACCTGACCAAGCACACGTACGCGGAGAAGGCGAACCTGGCGGCCAACCAGACGCTGATGCGCTCGATCAACACCACCGTCATCGGCATCCTGCCGATCATCGGCATGCTGGTGGTCGCGGTGTGGCTGCTGGGTGTCGGCACCCTCAAGGACCTGGCCCTGGTGCAGCTGGTCGGCATGATCGTGGGTGGTTACTCGTCCATCTTCTTCGCGGTGCCGGTGCTGGTGACGCTCAAGGAGACCTGGGGTCCGGTGGCCGCGCACACCAAGAAGGTGCTCAACCGCCGCTCCGGCGGCGCGAAGGCGCGGGTGGGCGCGGCGGCCGCCGAGCGGGCCGTCGCCGCGGGCCGCGGCGCCGACGCCAATGGTTTCGGACGCGATCACGCGCCGCGCAGTCAGAGTGCCGGGGCGCCGCGTCCCGGAGCCCGGCCGACTGGGAAACGACAGCAGCGACGGCACTGAGCGCAGGGGGTGCGACCGTGAAGCAAGACCACAGGGTTATGCGCCGGACCGCCGTCTCGCTGGTGGCGGGTGCCCTCGCCGCCGGTGCGCTGGCCGGGTGCTCCAGCAAGAATCAGGTCCCCTCGATCGGGTACGGCGTGGACGCGGTCGTCGCCAGCTACAACGGCGGCAGCACGCTGGGCGCGAACAGCGGTGCGGCCGCGGTGTTCTCGCGGGTGCTGACCGGGTTCTTCTATACCGGGCCGGACGGGCAGCCGGTGGCCGACACCGACACCGGCACCGCCAAGGAGGTCCCGGGCGACGCGCAGACCATCCAGTACCGCCTCGCTCCGGAGGGCGTCTACTCCGATGGCGTGGCGACCTCCTGCGATGACCTGGTGCTGACCTGGGCCGCGCGCAGCGGACGATTCACCAAGGCCGGTCCTGGCGGGCCGGTGCCACTGTTCGACGCCGCGAGCACCGACGGCTACCGCGATATCGAGCGGGTGGACTGCCAACCCGGATCCAAGGACGCCACCGTGGTGTTCCGGCCGGGCAAGCACTATTCGGCGTGGAAGACGCTGTTCAATGCCACCGAGCTGATGCCCGCGCACGTGATCGCCGCGCAGGTGAAGATCCCGAGCGTGGTGACGCCGGTGCAGATCGGGGATCAACCCACCCTCGAGCGCATCGCCGACTTCTGGAACAACGGCTGGAAGCTCGCCCCGGGCAAGGTGGACCTGACACTGCTGCCGTCCTCGGGGCCGTACCGGATCGACTCGTTCGGTGACAAGGACGGTCTGGTGCTGGTCAAGAACGAGAAGTGGTGGGGCAATCAGCCCCGGACGCCGCGGATCGTGGTGTGGGACCGGCACTCCGACCTGAAGTCGAAGGTGTCGGACAAGTCGATCGGCGTGCTCGATGTGGGCGCCGGGTCGCTGGGCGATCTGAGCCTGGGTGGGTTCCACAAGCAGAATCTGCCCGGCCGCGGGGTCGAGCAGCTGGTGCTGGGCACCGGCGGGGTGTTCGGATCGGCGGACGCACGCCGGGCGTTCGCGCTGTGCGTGCCGCGGCAGGCGCTGTTCGACAAGTTCGGGCACCCGGGCTACGACGTCAAGCTGGGGCTGGGTGCGAGCCTGCTGAATTCCCGGACGGTGCAACAGGATTCGGTGTACTACTCGGCGATCTCGGGTGCGGGTGACAAGTACAAGGGCGGTGACGGCACCGCCACCCAGGCCGCGGCCACCTCGGGTGTCCAGAACCAGACCGTGCGCATCGGCTACGTCAAGCCGGACGAGCGGCGCGCGGCCACGGTGACCGCCATCGCCGACGCCTGCAAGGCCGCGGGCATCACCGTGGTCGACGCGGGCGCACCGGATTTCACCGCGTCGCAGCTCACCGACGGCAAGGTGGACGCCATCCTGGGCGGCACCGCCGGCATGCCGGGCCCGTCGGGTTCGCTGACCGGCACCGACGCCATCGCGTCGCTGCGCACCGGCGCGGGGCTGAATTTCGGCCGGTTCGGCAACGGCCGCTACGATGCCATCGCGGATCAGCTTGCGGCCGAGGACAACTCGGGCACCGTGCTGAACCTGCTGACCGAGCAGGAGAACCTGCTCTGGAGCGAGATGCCGTCGGTTCCGCTGTTCGCCGCCCCCCGCACCATCGGGTTCGGTGACGGTATGGAGAACGGCATCGCCAGTCCCACCGAGGCGGGAGCGGGCTGGAACATGGATCGCTGGGTGCTGAAACGGTGAGAGCCGTGGTGGCGTGGTGAACGAGGAGTGGGTGCGGATGAGCAAGCACGAGATGCTGGAGACGGCCGAGGTGGCGGGAGAGCGGGCCGCCCGCGCGGAGGCCGCGGTGCAGCGGCTGACCCGCTGGCGTGACGACTTCCCGACGCCGGGAGTGCGTTTCGCGGATCTGTCCCCGGTGTTCGCCGACTCCGAGGGCTTCCGCGCGGTGCTGGACTGCTTGGCGGCCTGCGCCCCCGACGCCGACCTGGTGGCGGGTGTCGACGCGCGCGGCTTCCTGCTGGGCGCGGGCGTGGCCGCCACGCTGGGCACCGGCGTGATCGCGGTCCGCAAGGCGGGCAAGCTGCCGCCGCCGGTCATCTCGCGCGAGTACACCCTCGAATACGGTTCGGCGGCACTGGAGATCCCGGCCGACGGCATCGATCTGAAGGGCCGTAAGGTCCTGCTGCTCGACGACGTGCTCGCCACCGGCGGCACCCTCGCCGCGGCGGCCGAGCTGTTCGCCGCCGCCGGGGCCGAGGTGGTCGCGGCGGCGGTGGTGCTGGAGCTCGGCTTCCTCAAAGGCCGTGAGCGCCAGGGTGATTACCCGCTGACGTCCATCGTCGAGCTATGACCGGTCACCTCCCCGCCCCGATGGCCTGACCGATCAGGGCCTGCACCGCGGTGGGGAGGGATCTTCCTTCTGTGCCACGACAATGTCGGCCGAACCGTCCCGGAGAAGGGTGGTCGCGGTCTCTGTGCGCGGGCTCAGGGTTGATCGGCCGGATTTGGCGGAATGACAGGCCGGTCCGGTGGTGGCGGCTATTCGCTCTGCTGGATTCATTTGCCCCGCGAAGGGATTCGGTCGCGGCAACAATGTACCGGTGAGTAACCCACCCGAGGATCAGGCCGCGTTCGCGGAATTCCTGGCGACCCACCTGTCCGAGGCCGCGCGGCAGATCCTGGCGGCGGTGGTGCGCAGCGTCCCGGATTACGAGCAGTTGCCACGGGATCTGCTGGAGCGGGACGTGATCCATCGTGCCGAGGACAATCTGCGGCTGTTCGCGCGACTGCTGGGGGACGGGCGCGAACCCCAGGCGGGCGATCTGGACGACATGATCGCGGCCGCGGTGCGCCGGGCGCGCGAGGGCATCCCGCTGGACGCGGTGCTGGCGGTGTATCACCAAGGGGCGCTGGCGGCCTGGAACTTCCTCACCGCACAGGCGCGGACCGAACACGAGCGGGAGGAACTGCTGCGGGCCGTGCCGCAGTTGCTGCGGTACCTGGGCGTCGTCATTCCGGGCGTGGCCGGGTCCTATCTGCATGAACGGCAGGACCTGCACTGGGAAGAGCGGGAAGCCAAACGCGCTCTGGCGCAAGCATTGTTGCAGGGCAAACCGGCCGAACTGCTGGCCGATCGATTCGGGATCGCGCTCGGCGGCTACCACGTGCTGGCGCTGCGGACCGCCGGCCCGGCCGCCCCGGTGGGCGAGATGCGGCCCGCCGCAGGGGACGGCGCGCGGCTCGCCATGCGCGTGATCCACGGGGAGGTCGACGCGCTGTCACCGCTGGCACTGACCGTGCTGGAGCGGGCCGGGGGCTGGGTGCTGGTGCCGGTGAGCGAACCGGCCGCCCGGGTCGATGCCGCGGTCGCCCGGATCGCCGCCGCCGCGGGTGGCCCGGTGATAGCCGGGACAGCCACCGCCGCAACGGTTTCCGAGATCCCCGGGCGCGCCGAGGAGGCCGGGGAGATCGCCCGGCTCGCCCTGGGACTGGGACGGCCGACCGGTGTGTACCGCATGGCCGACCTCGCCCTGCAGTACCAGTTCGCCCGCCCCGGCCCCGCCCGCGCCTGGCTGCTCGGCCTGCTCGCGCCCCTGGCCGAGCATCAGCACCTGATGGCGGCCCTGCGTGCGTATCTGGCCTGCGACCACAATCGCGTCGCGGCCGCCGAGTCGCTGGTCGTGCACCGGAACACCCTGAACTACCGCCTGAACCGCATCGCCGCCCTTACCGGATACGATCCCGGCCGCTCCGAGCACACACCCCTGTTCTCCGCGGCTCTCACCGCGTTCGATCTGTCGGCCGCAGGCCTCTAGCGGGCAACGACCCGGGCGACGAAACCGGTGACCACCAGCCAGAAGACCGCGGCCAGGCCGTAATTCAGGATGGTGTCGACGTTCGGGCTACCGGTGTGGAACAGGCCCGGGAAGAATAACGCGAGAGGTTCGGCGAGCCCCTTGATGAAGACGAAGAACTTGTTGGACTGATCCGCGTTGAGGATCAGCATCAGGATGTAGACGCCCTCGACGAGGGCGAACAACGTGCCGACGCCGCTGATGATACGAGCGGCGTGGACTTCATTGCGGGCGACGTACGGCATATCAGGGGGATGCCCGCTGTATGCCTGTTGAAACAGACACGCAGATCCGTGAAACCGTGTGTCCGCCATGGCATGATGTCCGGGTGATCACCGCGGCGGCCGGGAGCGTTCGGGCGTGAAGCCCAAAGTCCTCGTAGGTGGGGCGGTCGCCCTGGTGCTGGGTCTGCTGACCCTCGTCCTCGTCATCATCCTGCCCGCCAGCGAGACCAGTTGCGGCCCGGGCACACCCAGCGTTCCGGCCGTCACCTCGGCCCGCACCGAACCCAACTGCCCCAGCACCGGCGCGCCCGTCGAGGCCGGTCTGCAGGAGGGTGCGCTGCGCGTGCTGCGCTGCACGGTGGCCCACTTCGGCATGATGGACATGCGCGGCGTCGTGAACGACGATTCCGTCCCGGACCTGAAGGCCGGGCGCTCGGTGGAATTCATCGTCGGCGCGGACTCGGGCAAGGGCGACGCCATCGTCTCGTTCCTGCAGCAGAACGCCGCCGCCTTCCGGGTCGACTACCTGATCTGGAAGCAGCGCAGCTGGACTCCGGGCGCGGCCGCCGGCACCGAGTGGAGCCCGCTCGGCGACCGCGGGGACGTCGCCCGCAATCACCTGGACCGGGTCCAGGTCACCATCAAGGACGCCGCCCCCACCTCCACCGAGCTCGCGCCGGCCAATGCCTCCATGGCGGCGGCGCCCGGCACGGTGAACGAGGCGGGCAGCCTCATCGGGGCCGGGCGGCACCAATATCCGCTCGCCGCAGGCGCATTCACCGTCAGCGACGTATTCGGCGCGCGCGGCGGCACCCATATGGGCGTCGACCTGGCGGCCCCCGCGGGCACGCCGATCTACGCCGCCGCCGACGGGCTGGTGGTGGCCGCGGGCGCGGCGTCCGGCTTCGGCGACTGGGTGGTCATCGACTCCCTCGACGGCAGCGGCCGCCGGTACTCCACCGTGTACGGGCACATGTACCAGAACGGCATCTTCGTGCACACCGGCGACATCGTGCAGATGGGCCAGCACATCGCCGATGTCGGCAGCAATGGCGAATCCTCCGGCCCGCACCTGCATTTCGAGCTGGTGCCGGGCGGGCGGCTGACCGGCGGCCATCAGGTCGATCCCATGCCATGGCTGGCCGGCGGCGGCATCCCCGCACCCAGTACGCCCTACTGCGAGAACGGATTCGGCACGCCGGGCGGCAATCTCGCCTCCGGGAAGGTGCCGCCCGAACTCGAGATCTGGTACCGCCGCGCGGGTTCGCTGTGCCCGGAGATCGGCGCCTCGCTGCTGGCCGCCCAGGGCCAGGCCGAATCCGGGTTCCGCACCGACGCGGTGTCTCCGGACGGCGCGCAGGGCATCGCCCAGTTCATGCCCGGCACCGCCAAGGCCCTCGCACCCGACGGACAGCCGTACGTCATCGACGCCGACGGCAAAGGCTATGCCAGCGTGCTGGATCCGGCCGACGCCATCATCGGGCAGGGGCGCTACATGTGCGCCATCGCCAAGACCATCGAGGGCTGGATGTCGGAGGGCAGGGTCTCCGGCGACCTGACCGCGCTCACCATCGCCGCCTACAACGCCGGTGAGGGTGCGGTGCTCGCCTCCGGCGGCATGCCCAACCAGATCTCCCGGCACTACACCGAGACCCGGCCGTACGTGGCGCGGATCCTGGCCGCCGAGCCCGGATTCCGCAGCCTCGGCAGCGAGGGCCGGTTCCAGGCCGACCCGAATGCCGATCTGGGAGCGCAGATCGTGGCGGCGGGACAGCAATGGGTCGGCACCCCTTACGTTTTCGGCGGTGGCGGTCCGGGCGGGCCCAGCGACGGCGGGTTCGACCAGGCGGGCTTCACCGCGGCCGCGGTATTCGCCGCCAGCGGCGGCACCATCAGCCTGCCGCGCACGGCCGAACAGCAGTGGGAACAGGGCGTGGAGGTCCAGCTGCTCAATGCCAAGCCCGGCGATCTGGTGTTCGGGTCCTTCGGCCCGCGCGGGCCCTCGGATGTCGGCGTCTACACCGGCAGCGGCCGCATGCTGCACGCCGAATCCGGCGGCAAGGTGACCGAGGTGCCGCTCTCGAACGGCATGAAGGCCCGCCGCATCAGCCGCTGAATCGGGGTTGGCCCGGGTATCCGGGACATGTATTATCCCTATTCATGATGATGGGTGAAGGCGTCGAATGGGGACTGCACTGCTGCACGGTGCTGGCCTGGCTCGACGATCACGCGCCGATCGCCACCGCCCGCCTGGCCGAGATCTTCGAGCTACCGCCCGAATACCTGAAGAAGCGGCTGCAGCCGCTGGTGCGCGAGGGAATCCTCGACTCCACGCCCGGCGCGCGCGGGGGCTACCGGCTGGCGCGCGCACCCGAGCGCATCACGCTCATGGACGTGGTGTCCGCGGTCGAGGGGCGCACGGAAGCCTTCCGCTGTACCGAGATTCGCCGCCGTGGGGCCGGAGCCACCCGGGCGGCTACGGAATTCGCCAAGCCGTGCGGCATCGCCCGGGCCATGGGGCGCGCCGAGCTGGCCTGGCGGCGCGAGCTGGCCGCGCAGACCGTGGCCGACCTGATGGCCGCCGCTCCGTCCAATGCCTCGGCCCACACACGCAGCTTCTATGAACATGTGACCGCCTGAGTGGTCGCGCCGCTCGCGAGAAACCGACCCGGCCCCGCGCCGGGTTTTTTCGGAAGGAGATTCGGGATGCCTAATATCCCGGTTGCTGCCCGGCCGTCGACGGCCGAGGCCACCGTCGCGCCGAACGGGTTGCGGCGCACCCTGATCCTGGCGCTGGGCACCTTCGCCGTCGGCACCGACTCGTTCATCCTGGCCGGGTTCCTGCCGGACCTGGCCGGATCGCTGCGGGTGTCCACGGCGACCGCGGGCGCGGCGGTGACGGTGTTCGCGGCGGCCTATGCGCTAGGGTCACCGGTGCTGGCCACGATGACCGCGCGGCTGCCACGCCGGGCGCTGCTGGTGTCGGCGCTACTGGTGCTCGTGCTGGCGAATCTCGGATCGGCGCTCGCGCCGACGTTCGCGATCCTGCTGGCCACCCGGATCGTGGCCGCGCTGGGAGCGGCGGCCTTCACGCCCAACGCGGGCGCGGTGGCCGCGGCGCTGGTGCCGCCGCAGGCGCGCGGGCGGGCGCTGGCGGTGGTCGTCGGCGGGCTGACCATCGCGACCGCGCTGGGTGTGCCGCTGGGTGATCTGCTGGGGCACTGGCTGGGCTGGCGGTCGGCGCTGACCGGGGTCGCGATCGGGTGCCTGCTGGCGGCGGCCGGTGTCGCGGCCTGGGTGCCCGCGCTGCCCGGCAATCCCGCGGTCCCGCTGGCGAAACGGCTGGCGGTGCTGCGCAATCGGTCGGTCGCGGCCGTGCTGCCGCTGACGGTGCTCGGCATGGGGGCGGCGTATGTCGTGTACGCGTATGCCGTTCCGGCGTTGGGGGCCTTGGGAATCGGGGCCCCCACGACCGCGTGGATGCTGATGCTGTACGGCGTGGGCGCGGTGGCGGGCAACCTGTCGTCCGGCTACGCCACCGACCGCTTCGGCGCCGCCCGGGTGCTGACCGCCGGATACGCGGTGATGGCGGCGACCCTGGCGAGCATGGGTGTGCTGGCGGCGACGGACACCCGTGTTCCCGCCCTGGTCGGGCTGCTGACCGTGGGCTGGGGTGCGGCCAGCTGGTGCCAGACGCCGGCGCAGCAGCACCGGCTCATCGCGGCCGCGCCGCAGGAGTCCGGGCTGGTGGTCGCGTTGAACGCCTCCTGCATCTACATCGGCATCGGCGCGGGGACCGCGCTCGGCGGCATCACGCTGGGGCACGGCGCGACGGTCATGTACGGCCTGGCCGCCCTGCTGGCCGTGATCGCGCTCGGCTACCTGCGGTGCACGGCGCGAGCCGCGCGCTGACCGGCGGTGAGACTCGGCTCACGAAATACGTTCTTGCACGGGCTCGTTGATCTCGGTTACCGTAGTCGAGTTCGTTTCCCGTCCGATCGGAGACATGCCGTTGCTCTTCTGAGGTGATCGCCGAGTGGCCCGCCAATCGCGCGCCGCATTCGCTCACTCTCGGGGAGGCCCGCATGTCAATGCCTGTTATTTCCATTTTCGATCTCACCTTCGCGTGGCCGGACGGCACCGGGGTCTTCGACGGCCTCGACGCCCAGCTCGGACCCGGTCACCTCGGCCTGGTCGGCAGCAATGGCGCGGGGAAATCCACTCTCTTCCGCCTGATCACCGGCGAACTGCGCCCCGCGCGCGGTTCGGTGAGCATTCCGGGGCGGTTCGGGTACCTGCGTCAGGACCTCGGATTGGTCGCGGGGCAGCGGGTCGACGCGGTGCTCGGGCTGGCCGCGATCCGGAAAGCCCTGCACCGCATCGAATCCGGATCCGGCACCGACGCCGACTTCGAAACCGTGGGCACCGCCTGGGATATCGAGGAACGCGCCGTGGCGCTGCTCGGACGGCTCGGATTGCATTACGTCGCAGGGGATGTCGCGCAGCTCGACCGCCGGCTCGACACCCTCTCCGGCGGTGAGACCGTACTGCTGGGCCTGGTCGCCGAGCTGCTGCGCGAACCCGACGTCCTGCTGCTGGACGAACCGACCAACAACCTCGATCAGGTGGCGCGGCAACGCCTCTACGAGGTCGTCGGCCAATTCCCCGGCACCGTGCTCACCGTCAGCCACGACCGTGAACTGCTCGACCGCGTGGACGCCGTCGCCGAGTTGCGGCAGGGCGAGATCCGGCTCTTCGGCGGCAATTTCAGCGAGTACGAGCGGATCATCGAGCTCGAGCAGGATGCCGCCCGCGCGGCGATCCGGGAGGCCCGCAGCGATGTTCGCAAACAGGCGCGCGAACTCGTAGAGGCCCGCATCAAACTCGACCGGCGGCAACGCTACGGGCAGAAGATGTGGGACCAGAAGCGCGAACCCAAGATCGTCATGGGGGAGCGCAAACGCCAGGCCCAGGTCTCGGCGGGCAAGCTGCGCAACCACCACATCGGCAAGGTCGAGGAGGCCAGGGATCATCTGACCGACATGCAGGACCGGCTGCGCGACGACCGCGAGATCCGCGTCGACCTGCCGGACACCCGGCTCTACCCGGGCCAGGACGTGCTCCAGCTGACCGAGGCGCGGCTCCCGTGCGGGCCGACGGTGACGCTGAAAGTCAGTGGCCCCGAACGCATCGCGCTCACCGGCCGCAACGGCATCGGCAAAACCACGCTGCTGCACCGCATCCGGGAGGAGTCGCCCAGGGTGCCGTGGCGCATGCTACCGCAGCGCCTGGACGTCTTCGACGAATCCAGGTCGGTGTTCGAGAACGTGGCGGCCACCGCGCCGCACGCCTCGGCCGAACAGATCCGGGCCCAGCTGGCCCGGTTCCTGTTCCGCGGCACCGACGCCGATGTCGCGGCCGGCGCCCTCTCGGGCGGTGAGCGGTTGCGCGCGGCCCTGGCCATGCTGCTGCTGGCCGAACCCGCGCCCAAACTGCTGCTGCTCGACGAGCCGACCAACAACCTGGACCTGCCCAGCCTCGCCCACCTCACCGAGGCGCTGGCGAGCTTCCAGGGCGCGCTGCTCGTGGTCAGTCACGACCCGCGCTTCCTCGCCGAGATCGGGGTGACCAGGCGGCTGGAACTGACCCCGGAGGGCCTGGTCGAGAGCGCGGGCGAACAATGAGCAGGGAGGCCCGGCCGACACCGGAACAATCCGGGTCCCATGCGGGCGCGAAACCGAGCCCCGACCGGGTATCGTTCATCGCTCCGGAGCTGTTCGGACCGGCGGTGGTCGCTGTCCGGTCGGGATCCGATTCCAGGACTAAAGTGGATGATCTGGGTGGTTGAACGGTCCGATATGGTTTTCCGATCGAGGCCGCGAGCGGAGGTGGCATGACACAGCATCTGGAGCAGGCGAACTCGGGGCAATCGCCCGAGGGTGAGTCCGCCACCCCATCGGCCAACGGGCAGTCCGCCGCTCGCAACACCACCGCCGTTCCCACCTCCGCATCACGTCGCGTCCGCGCGCGCCTGGCCCGCCGCATGACCGGGCAGCGCGGCATCGCCGCCGTCAAGCCGGTGCTCGAGCCCCTCGCCAGCGTGCACCGGGAGCTGTACCCGAAGGCGAATCTCGCTCTGCTGCAACGGGCTTTCGACGTCGCCGACGAGAAGCACGCCCACCAGTTCCGCAAGTCCGGCGACCCCTACATCACGCACCCGCTGGCGGTGGCCAACATCCTGGCCGAGCTGGGCATGGACACCACCACGCTGGTGGCCGCGCTGCTGCACGACACCGTCGAGGACACCGGGTACTCGCTCGACGAACTGACCGCCGAATTCGGCACCGAGGTCGCCCATCTGGTCGACGGCGTCACCAAGCTGGACAAGGTCAACCTGGGCGCGGCCGCCGAGGCCGAGACCATCCGCAAGATGATCATCGCCATGGCCCGCGACCCCCGCGTGCTGGTGATCAAGGTCGCCGACCGGCTGCACAACATGCGCACCATGCGTTTCCTGCCGCCGGAGAAGCAGGCCAAGAAGGCCCGCGAGACCCTCGAGGTGATAGCGCCGCTGGCGCACCGCCTCGGTATGGCCACCGTCAAGTGGGAGCTGGAGGACCTCGCCTTCGCGATCCTGCACCCCAAGAAGTACGACGAGATCGTGCGGCTGGTCGCCGACCGCGCGCCATCACGTGACACCTACCTGGCCAAGGTGCGCGCGGAGATCGTGAACACCCTGGCGTCGAGCCGGATCAATGCCGTGGTCGAGGGCCGTCCGAAGCACTACTGGTCGATTTATCAGAAGATGATCGTCAAGGGTAAGGACTTCGACGACATCCACGACCTGGTCGGCATCCGCATCCTCTGCGACGAGGTGCGCGACTGCTACGCCGCGGTCGGTGTCGTGCACTCGCTGTGGCAGCCCATGGCCGGGCGGTTCAAGGACTACATCGCCCAGCCGCGCTACGGCGTCTACCAGTCGCTGCACACCACCGTGGTCGGCCCGGACGGCAAGCCCCTGGAGGTGCAGATCCGCACCCAGGACATGCACCGGACCGCCGAGTTCGGCATCGCCGCGCACTGGCGGTACAAGGAGACCAAGGGCAAGCACTCCAACGACTCCACCGAAGTCGACGACATGGCGTGGATGCGTCAGCTGCTCGACTGGCAGCGGGAGGCGGCCGACCCGGCCGAGTTCCTGGAGTCGTTGCGCTTCGACCTCAAATCGCCCGAGATCTTCGTGTTCACGCCCAAGGGTGACGTGATCACCCTGCCGCAGAAGTCCACCCCGGTGGACTTCGCCTACGCCGTGCACACCGAGGTCGGCCACCGGTGCATCGGCGCGCGCGTGAACGGGCGGCTGGTCGCACTGGAACGGCAGCTGGAGAACGGTGAGGTCGTCGAGATCTTCACCTCCAAGGCCCAGAACGCCGGACCCTCCCGGGACTGGCAGAACTTCGTGGTGTCCCCGCGCGCCAAGGCCAAGATCCGGCAGTGGTTCGCCAAGGAACGCCGCGAGGAGGCCCTCGAGGCGGGCAAGGACGCCATCAGCAAGGAGGTCCGGCGCTCGGGCCTGCCGCTGCAGCGCCTGATGAGCGTCGACGCCATGAGCGCGCTCGCCCACGAGCTGCACTACACCGACATCTCGGCGCTGTACGCGGCGGTCGGCGAGAACCAGGTGTCCGCGCACCATGTGGTGCAGCGGCTCATGGCCCAGCTCGGCGGTGTCAGCGATGTCGAGAACGAACTGGCCGAGCGGTCCACGCCGTCCACCGTGCCGGCTCGTCAGCGCACCACAGGTGATGCGGGCGTGGAGATTCCGGGCGCGCCCGGGACGGTCTCCAAGCTGGCCAAGTGCTGCACCCCGGTGCCCGGCGACGAGATCATGGGCTTCGTGACCCGCGGCGGCGCGGTCAGCGTGCATCGCACCGACTGCACCAACGCCGATTCGCTGCGCGCGGAACCGGAACGGATCATCGAGGTCAAGTGGGCGCCGTCGCCGTCGTCGGTGTTCCTGGTGGCCATCCAGATCGAGGCCCTGGACCGTACCCGCCTGCTGTCGGACGTGACCAAGGTGCTGGCCGACGAGAAGGTCAACATCCTCTCGGCCGCGGTCACCACCTCCGGTGACCGGGTCGCCATCTCCAAGTTCACCTTCGAGATGGGCGACCCCAAGCACCTCGGCCACCTGCTCAACGTGGTCCGCAATGTGGAAGGCGTCTACGACGTCTACCGCGTGACCTCGGCCGCCTGATCCCGTCCCGCCCCGGCGAAAGCCGGTGGGGCAGGTCAGTCCGCGCGGCGCACGCGGATACGCGCGCATCGGCGTGATCGCCGAGCTCCAGGAGCGTGGATCGTCGGTGTGGCCGGATCGTCGATGGGGGCACTCGTCGGCGGGCTGTTCGCCGCCGGGCGGGTCGAGGAGGTGCCGGCGCAGCCCCCGGCGCTGAGCAGCATCCGCGCCACCGATGTCGCCCAGCGGGCCATCGATCTCACCCGCCAGCATCTGGCCGCCCACCCGCCGGACCTGGTGATCGAGGTGCCGCAGAACATCTGCGGCACCATGGATTTCCCTCGCACGACCCCGATCATCGAGCAGGGGCAGGCATTGACGGCTCGGGCTCTCGACGCCCTGCCCGACCGCGCCCTCGACGCGCTGCCCGACTGAACGATTGCTTGGCGGTCGCGGGTACGATCGGCGCGAACCGGACCGGCCCGCACGGCCGGTCGTCACCCGTAGAAAGGGCCCCGTACCAGCATGAAGTTCGAGAATGTCACCGTCACCAAGCGCGCCAACGTCTACTTCGATGGCAAGTGTGTGAGCCACAACATCGAACTGGCCGACGGCACCAGCAAGTCGATCGGTGTCATCCTCCCCGCCACCCTGACCTTCAACACGGGTGCGCCGGAGATCATGGAGCTGCTCGAGGGCCAGTGCAACGTCACCCTCGCCGGCGAGTCCGAGGCCGTCACCTACAAGGGCGGCGAGTCGTTCTCCGTGCCGGGCAACTCCAGCTTCCAGATCGAGGTCGTCGAGCCGGTCCACTACGTCTGCCACTTCGGCTGAGCTCCGAACCCTGTGGCCCGGTCGCGAATGTGACCGGGCCACAGCCATTTCCGGCTCCGGCGTGGTACGCATGGGGTATGACGACCCTGGGAGTGGTGTTCCGGCCGCAGCAACCGCCCGAGCGGCTGCGGGACGTGGTGCGAGCGGCGGACGAGTCGGGACTCGACGAGCTGTGGCTGTGGGAGGACTGCTTCCTGGAGGGCGGGATCGCCACGGCCGCAGCGGCGCTCGCGTGGAGTGAACGGGTGCGGGTCGGGGTGGGTGTGCTGCCGGTGCCGCTACGCAATGTCGCGGTCACCGCGATGGAGCTGGCGACGCTGGAGCGGATGTTCCCCGGGCGGGGGATCTGGGGTGTGGGACACGGGGTTCAGGACTGGATGGGGCAGGTGGGGGAGCGGGTCGCCTCGCCGATCACCCTGCTGCGCGAATATCTCGACGCGCTGCGGACGCTGCTGGCCGGGCAGCGAATCACGGTGAAGGGCAGGTACGTCCGGCTCGACGACGTCGCGCTGGACTGGCCGCCGGCCGCCGCACCGCCGATCCTGGCCGCCGCGACCGGGCCGCGGACGCTGAGTCTGGTGGGGGAGGCCGCCGACGGGGTGATCCTCACCAGCTCCACACCCGCCGACGGGATCCGGACGGCCGCCGGGATCGTGCGGGCCGCGCGGCCCGAAGCGCTTGCGGCGCAGCCGTATCCGATCGTCGTGTACCTGCTGGCGGCGACCGGTCCCGGGGCCGCCGAACGGGTGGCCGCGGAGCTGCGCGCCGAGGGACGCGACACCATTCCCGATATCGGTGTGGCGGGAGATGCCCAGGCCATCGCCGACACCGTGCTCCGCTGGATCGAGGCCGGCGCCACCAGTGTGGTCCTGCAACCCACCGGCGACGAACCGGACCCGGTGGGTTTCGTCCGGTTCGCCGCCGAGCAGATCGCGCCCCTGGTGCCCTGACCCGACGGGCTAACGCAGGTCGCGGAAGAACTCGCGGATGTCGGTGACCAGCAGCTCGGGTTCTTCCATGGCCGCGAAGTGCCCGCCGCGATCCACGTCGACCCAGCGGGTGATGGTGTTGGACTGCTCGCAGTAGCGGCGGATGCAGACGTCGTGGGCGAAGGCGATGACGGCGGTCGGCACACCGGAATTCACGCCGGGCACACCCCACTCCCCGGTGTGGGCGTACCCGACATAGGCCGCGGAACCCGCGGTGCCGGTGAGCCAGTAGAGCATGACGGTGGTAAGCAGGCGATCGCGGTCGATGATCTTGTCCGGGTCCACGCCGCGCGGATGCGTCCACTCCCGGAACTTGTCCATGATCCAGGCCAGCTGTCCCACCGGCGAATCCACGAGCCCGTACGCCAGGGCCTGGGGCCGGGTGGACTGAATCGCGACGTACCCGAACTCCTCTCGCATGAACGCCTGGATGCGCCGCACCCGGTCCCGCTCGAGCTCGGTGAGTTCGTCGATGTCGTCCGCGGCCGAGGGCGGCGGCAGGTTCGGGCCACCATTGACGTGCACGCCGATCACCCGATCCGGTGCCGCGCGGGCCACTTCGGGGCTGACCGCGCCGCCGATGTCGCCGCCCTGCACGGCGTAGCGCTCGTAGCCGAGCCGGTTCATCAGCTCCGCCCAGACCCGGCCGATACGGGCCCGGGTCCAACCGGAGTCGCCGACCGGTCCCGAGAATCCGAACCCGGGCAGCGAGGGAATGATCAGGTGGAAGGCGTCGGCCGAATCGCCGCCGTGGGCGCGCGGATCGCTCAGGGGGCCGATCACGTCGAGGAAGTCGGCGATCGAACCAGGCCAGCCGTGGGTGAGCAGCAGCGGCACCGCGCCCGGTTCGGCGGAGCGGATGTGCAGGAAGTGGATGCGCTGCCCGTCGATCTCGGTGACGAATTGCGGATACCGGTTGAGCTCGGCTTCGGCTGTGCGCCAGTCGTATCCGGTACGCCAGTGGTCGACCAGCGCACGCAGCCAGTGCACCGGAACGCCGGTGTCCCAGTCGTCGCCGGGCAGCGGGGCGGGCAGACGGGCGGCATCCAGTCGCCGGCGCAGGTCGTCGAGCTGCTCGGCGGGGATGTCGATGCGGAAGGGCGTGATCTGTTCGCTCATGAGAACCACGATAGAAAGCAGTTAGGACAGTTTCTGCCCTAGCTGTGCGGCAGAATCGAATTCATGTTGGAAACTTCCGCCCGGCTGCTGCGCCTGCTGTCGCTGCTGCAGACTCCGCGCGAGTGGAGCGGCGCGGAGCTGGCCGCCCAGCTCGAGGTGGATGTGCGCACCGTGCGCCGCGACATCGGCAAGCTGCGTGCCCTCGGCTATCCCGTCGACGCCACCGCCGGCGCGGCCGGGTATCGGCTGGGCGCGGGCGCACAGCTGCCACCGCTGCTGCTCGACGACGAGGAGGCCGTCGCCGTGGCCATGGGATTGCGCACGGCGGCGGGCGGGACCATTGCGGGCATCGAGGAGAGTTCACTGCGCGCACTGGCCAAACTCGAACAGGTGCTGCCCTCGCGGCTACGGCATCGGGTGACGGCCTTGCAGGCCGCGACCGTGGCCGTCCCCGATGGCGGCCCGCGCGTCGACCCGGACACCCTGACCACCATCGCCGCGGCCATCCGTGACCAGCATCGCCTCCGATTCGACTACCGCACCCACAATGGCGACTCCTCGCGCCGGACAACCGAACCGCACCGCCTGGTGCACGTCGGCCGCCGCTGGTACCTGACCGGCTGGGACGTGGACCGCGAGGACTGGCGCACCTACCGCGTCGACCGCCTCACCCCGCGCGTCCCCACCGGCCCCCGCTTCACACCACGCGAGGCCCCCGACGCCGCCGCCCAGGTCTCCCGCGGCGTCACCACAGCGCCCTACCGCTATCAGGCCCGCATCACCCTGCTGACCTCCGCCGAACGGGCCGCCGAGCTGATCGCCCCGACCGTCGGCGTCCTCGAGGCCGTCGACCCGGACACCTGCATCCTGCACACCGGCGCGGATTCACTCGACGCCATCGCCGTCCACGTGGCGGGTTTCGGTTTCGACTTCCGGATCCTCGAGCCGCCGGAACTGGCGGCGCACCTGCGTGAGCTCGCTACCCGACTGCACCGGGCGGCGGGCTGACCTGAGTTGCCGGCGGGCAACTGTTCTTTCGAGACGCCGGGTTCGGCCGATGCACCGGGCGTCCGTGGCGGAGAGGGGGCTGGGTGCTGGGCGAGTTCAGCCCGCCAGGGCTGTGCGGGTGGCGGAACGGATGGCGGCCGTGACGGTTTCGGGCTGCTCCAGCATGACGAGGTGACCGCAGTCGGGGAGTTCGATGGCCTCGGACGGGCACAGCGTCGCATTGAGGCGGGCGCCGGCGGCGGCGGACAGGATGTGGTTCTTGGCGCCCCAGACGGTGGTGATGGGCGGGAAGCCGGGGGCGGGACGGAAGTCGTCGAGGACGGCCAGCTTCGGGAGGTCGCGGGCGATGGCGGCGGGTGGGAGCAGGCGGCGAGGTTCGCTCCAGCGGCGGCGCAGGCCGGTGAAGGGGGAGGAGCCCATGCCTCGGCCGCGCGGGCCGAGCTGTTCTCGGACGACGAGATTCGCGGCGAAACCGGGCAGCCTGATCGCGCCCGCGACCGAGTCGAGCGGGAACTGGGCGGCCGCGCGCGCGGTCCATCCGGTCGGTGTGGGACGCAGGGTGGCGGCGGTCAGTGGGCTGCACAGCACCAGCGCGCGCACATTCTGCGGGTTGCGGTGTGCGTACAGCAGGGACAGCGCGCTGCCGAAGCAGTTGCCGACCATCGTGACATTGCTGAGCCCGTGGGAGTCGATGAACTCCGACACCATGCGTACATAGTTGTCGACGGTGTAGCCGTCCGCGGGTGAGTCGGAGTCGCCGTAGCCGAACAGGTCCAGCGCGTACACGGTGTTGGTGGCCGCCAGCGCGCGCGTCTGGTTCACCCAGATGCGCCGGTCGCCGCCGATATTGTGCAGGAACAGGATCGGATCCCCGGACCCGGCGCGATCGTAGGCGACGGATACGCCGTGATAGTCGAACTCCGGCATCGGGCGCTCTCCTCATTGAGTAGCGGTGCTGCACTGCGTCTGCGGCCTCGAGGGCCGTCAGCACCGACTCACCCTCGCGCGGTACCAGCCATGTTAGCCGGTACCGCGCGTAACACAAGTTCTTGAGGGGAGCGTCCGAGCGCTGGTCAGCGGGTGGACCCTGCGATCACCTCCCCGCTGCGGATCCAGGATTTCAGTTCGGTCATGCCGGTGTCGCGATCCATTACGGGCCGATATCCGAAATCACGGGTCGCCGCGGAGGTGTCGTAGGTGCCCGAGCGGGTCATCACCGCAACCGAGTACCGCGACAGCGGCGGCGTCCAGTGTTCGGCGAGATACGGTACCCGCCTGAGGTTTTCGATCACCGACACCACCAGCGCCACCACGCGCGGATCGAGCCGGCGGCCGGGCCGCGGATAGCCGAGGTCCGCGGCGACGTCACCGAGGAACCCCCACACGTCGGTCCGCTCCGCATCGGCGATGAAATACGGCTTGCCGCCGACATTCTCGCTGGCAGCGGCCCTGACCGCGGCCTCGGCGATATTGTCGACGTGGCACAGCGAGGCGTACACCTCGCGCCCGGCCGACAGATCCGGCAGGGTCCCGGCCGCCGCCCGTTCGAGCAGTCGCACAATGGGCCCGGATCGGTCGCCCGCACCCCAGATGGCCCGCGGCCGCAGCGCGCAGGTGGTGAATCCGGGCGAATTCGCCTTCAGCACCAGGCGTTCGGCGGCGGCCTTGGTCTCGCAGTAGTGGTTGAGGTAGCGGCGGGGATACGGAACCGACTCGTCGATATCGATCTGATCGCCGCCGTCACGGTCCATGAGCGCGCTCGGGCTCGAGATGAACACGAACCGCTGCGCGCCCGCTGCCCGGGCAGCGGCCAGCAATCGCGCGGTGGCGGCGACGTTCTCGGCCCAGAAGCGGGCGCGGGTGCCGCGCTCGTCCACGCGGGCGGCGCTGTGGAACACGACATCGACACCGGCGACGGCGCGTTCCAGCGAGTCGGGGTCGCCGAGATCGCCCACCACCCGCTCCACCCGGTCGAGCACCGGGGTCAGGTCTCGCAGATTGCTGGTGCGCCGCACCAGAATCGCCACCTCGTGGTCCCCGTCGCGCACCAGCCGGCGCGTGAGCGCGCCGCCCAGGAAGCCGGAGGCCCCCGTCACCAATGCCTTCACGATGCTGCTGCTTTCACGATGCCTCCAGAAGTGTGTGGTCGCGTCGCCGGGCGCGGCCGAGGAGCGGCGCCAGCGCCGCGGTGTCCCAGCCGATCCGGCTGGCCAGTTCGTCGGCGGCCATGCTGACCGGTATGCGGGTGGCCGGATCCGCGGCGCACAGTGCCGCGTCGGCCCACCACAGCAGCCGCAGCGCCGGATTCGACGGGGCACGCCCGGCCACCGCGGCGATCAGTCCGGCCAGCAGATACAACCGGGCCGCGATCCCGGTCAGGAAGTACAACCGCGTGACCAGCGGAACCACCCGCGGCGCCGGGCTTCTCATGCCGCGGCCCTATCCGTCGAGCTGCTTGGCCGCCCAGACCGCCAGCTTCTCGCGGCCGATCTTGGCATTGTGGCGGATATCGACCGGGAATCGCGGATGGAACAGGAACTCCGCCACCGGCTTGGTGATGTCGAATTCGTCGCGCCGCCCGCGCAATCGGTCCTCGACCGCGGCCCGGTCGGCCCCCGGTGTCAGCTCCACGCACAGCACCGGCTGCTGGTCCCCGCGCGCACCCACGCCCACCAGCGCGGTGCGGGCCACGCCCTCGACGGTGTTGAACACCTGCTCGACCTGCACGGTGAACATCGGCCCGCTCGCCGTCTCCAGCCGCTGACTCTTGCGCCCGCAGAAGCGGATTCGCCCGGCGTCGTCGATCCAGGCCAGGTCTCCGGTGCGGTGCCAGATCACCTCGCCGTCGATGATCTTGCCGGTCCGGTCGGCCGCCTGCGGCCAGAAGTAGCGGGGGCTGACATTCGGCCCGGATACCACCAGCTCGCCGATTCCGCGCGACGCCGCCAGATCGGCTGCCCGCGCCTCCGCATCCGCCCAGTCCGGTAGTGGATCGTCGGTGATGGCGATGATGCGCGCCCGCACGTGGAGCGCGGGCGCGCCCACGCACACCCCGTACCCGGTGTGCGCCTGCTCCACCAGATCGCCCAGCAGCTCACGGGATTCGATGGTCGCCATGGGCAGCGCCTCGGTCGCGCCGTAGCCGGAGTACACCTTCGCCGGCTCGGGCAGCACCTGCCGCAGCGCCGCGATGCACCAGTCCGGGACGGGCGCTCCGCCGGAGTAGATGCTCTCGATGCTCGGCAGCGCTGCCCCGGTCTGCTCGATGTGCCGCAGCAGCGGGATCAGCACGGCGGGGGAGGCGAACATGGTCTTCACCTCGTACCGCTGCACCGCGTCGACCACGTGCGCCGGATCGGTCGCCCCGACCTTGGAGGGAATCAGCGGCGGTAGCACGCACCGGGATCCGAGCAGCAGCTCCAGGATGCCCGCCACCGGCGCGGTGATGAGCGAGGTGCCCGGCGCGACGTGCTCGCGCGCGGCGTCCACCTGGTCGATCATGGCGCTGAGATTGCCGTGGGTGAGCACCACCGCCTTGGCGGGCCCGGTGCTGCCGGTGGTGTACGCGATGAGCAGCGGTTCGTCATCGGGCGCGGGCTCGCGTTCGGGCAGCGCGGAAGCCGGTGTGCGGCCCCAGCTTTCGAGGGTGGGTCCCTGCCACCACGAGCGCCCGACCGTGACCGCCATCCGCACCTTGCGGAAGTAGGCGCGGAACACGATGCGCAGCGCCTGCGCCTCGGTGACGCCGACGAAGGCTTCGGCGTCGGCGGCCTGCAGGCAGCGCAGCATCTTGAACATGCCCATGCCCGGGTCGATTACCACCGGCACCGCGCCGATCTTGAACAGCCCGTAGAGGACGGCGTACAGCTCGGGTCCCGGCCGCACCAGCACGATGGTGCGCACGCCGCGGGTGACGCCGGCCTCGGCGAACCGCTCGGCAATCGTGTCCGACCACGCGTCGAGTTCGGCGTAGGTGAGGTGACGGTAATCGGGCAGGCCGTCCCGATTCCTGCCGTCGGCATAGATCACCGCCTCCCGTTCGGGATGGGCGGCGACGATATCGCTGAAACGATCGAGAGCGCGCCAATAAATGGTGGGCAAGGAATGCGACACACTTCCCCCAGTGAATTGTCGAGGAATGCGAGGAATGTATCGGTGAGGCTACACGGGGTGATGTCGGACCGCTAGACGTGGCGCTCCGTATTCGTTTGATATACAACAGTTTTAGTGTGTCCCCGGGTACCGACACGGGTTCTTCGCAACCCCCTATTCCACCCCTACGGGGCGACTCGGCGGCCATTCGCCGATCGGCGTGCGCACCACTTCCTTCCAGCGATTACGCCGCGAAAATCGCTTGAGCGCACTGTGATTGGTGAGGTGCGTGGGACACTCGTCTACCGGTGGGTACGGTAGCGTTTCACTTGGCATCGGGGCTACGGGATATCAGCGGGGCCGGCTCGGGGGACACCGAATTGCGGCCGCCGCAGCCACATTCGACCGGACGCACTCAGTCCAGAGAGCAGGGGGCCACATGCGTACACGCTTCGAATCGATCGGTGCGTACACACCCACGACCATCCGTTCCACCGAGGACGTGATCAACAGCCTTTCGGTACCCAGGGCATTGGACCTGGAACGAATTACCGGAATCAAGAACCGGCGCGTGCACAACAGCGATCCGGAGAATTACGAATCGTCGTTCGCGCTGGCGCGCCACGCCATCGAGGACTGCCTGGCCCGCTCCGGCTACGACGCCGCGGACCTGGACGTCATCATCTCGGTGTCGATCACCCGCTTCACCGCGCCCGGGCAGTACTGCTTCGCACCGTCTTTCGCCGCCCAGCTGGGTGCGGCCATCGGCGCGGGCGGGGCGCTGCATTTCGACCTGTCCAATGCCTGCGCGGGCATGATCACCGGCGTGCTGGTGCTGGACCGCATGATCAAGTCCGGTGTGGTGCGCCGCGGTCTGGTGGTCAGCGGCGAGCAGATCACCCCCATCGCCGAGACCGCCACCCGCGAGATCTCCCAGCCCTACGACCCGCAGTTCGCCGCCCTCACCGTGGGCGACGCGGCCGTGGCCGTGGTGGTCGACGACCAGGGCGACGACGCGGACGAGATCCACTACATCGAGCTCATGACCACCTCGGCCGGCGCCGAGCACTGCATCGGCATGCCCAGCGACAAGACCACCGGCATCGCCATGTACACCGACAACCGGGCGCTGGCCAGCGAATCCCGCTTCCTGCAGGGCATTTCGCGCATGGCCGACTTCCTGCTGGAGACCGGCCGGGCCTGGGAGAGCGAGAAGTACGACTACTGGATCCACCACCAGTTCAGCGGCCCGGCCATCGACTACATCAGTTCGCTCACCGAGCGGCACTTCGACACCCCGATGCCGCAGGCCCTCAATGTCTACGCCGAATATGGCAATACCGCGTCCACCTCACACTTCCTGGTGCTGCGCGAACACCTGGCGCAGGGCCGGATTCCGCGCGGCTCCAAGGTGCTGCTGATCCCCGAGGCGTCCGGCGTGGTCTCCGGGCACCTCGCCGCGACCATCTCCCGGCTGGAGGCCTGAATCCATGAGCACCGCAATCGTTTCCGCGGCCGTCTGCACCGACGCCGATACCGGCAGCTACTTCGAGCTGGCCGCCCGCGCCGGCGCGCAGGCACTGGCGGCGGCGGAGGTCTCCGCCGGCCGGGTCGGCCTGGTGGTCAATGCCGGGGTGTTCCGGGACAGCAATATCGCCGAACCCGCGGTGGCCGCGCTGATTCAGAAGCGCCTCGAGGTGGGCCTGGAGTACGCGACCGGGCGGGTGCCCGCGTTCTCCTTCGACCTGCTCAACGGCGGCACCGGGGTGGTGCACGCGCTCATGGCCGCCCAGTGCTTCACCGGTCTCGGCGATGTCGAGTACGCGCTCATCGTGGCCGGCGACACCCACCCGTCCACCGAGCGCGACCGGGAGGACTTCCCGTACGCCGCCAGCGGTGCGGCCATCCTGCTGCATTCCTCCGACAGCGCGGGCGGTTTCGGCCGCATCTACACCACCGAGACCCCGGGCGCCCTCGCCCCGACCGCATGGGCCGACCTGGAGGCGGCGGGCACCGGCGGCCGCACCGCACTGACCGTGCGCGCCGAGAGCGGGGACCCGCTCGCGCTGGCCGAGGCCGCGCTGCGCGAATGCCTGGCCGGTGAAGGACTGGAGTCCGGTGACTTCGCCACCGGCGGCGCGGTACTGCTGGCCCCGGCCCCCGTCCCCGGCTTCCGCGAGCGGGTGGCCTACCGGATCGGGGTGCCCTCGGCCGCGGTCGCCGGGATCGACCCGTTCGTCGGCGACCCATATTCCGCGGGCCCGGTGCACGCGTATCTGAGCGCGGCCACCCAGGGCATGCTCGACGAGGCGCGCGCGGTGGTGTTCCTGGCGGTGGACGACACGTCGGCGGCCGCCCTGGTCTATCGCCCGCACGCGCTCGTCCTTACCTCCTAGGCGGATGTGAAATACACTGTTTGGCAGTACATTTCGAAACCGTTGTGCCCCGGCTGATCCTGGGCGCCCACGCGCCCTCGCTGCAATGATGCCGCTCCAGCACACCGAAGCTCGCCGTGCCACGCCTGTCAGTCGGGCGCATCCCGATCGGTGAAAGGGACGTCAGATGGCACGGTCGGTCGCTCGGGACCGAGGGGAGATGCCGGTGGGGGCCGGCGCCAGGACGAGCTGGGCGGTCGCCACCCAGGTGAGCGCGGCGGACGCGGAGCGGCTGCGGGTCGCGCGCGCGGTGGCGGTGCTGGGAGCCGCCGCGGGGGTGGGCCGGGTCGCGGCGCTATTGGACACGGAACTCGACGAGACCCGTGCGGTGGTCACGGAATTGGCGGCGGCCGGGCTGATCGTGGGGGAGTGCCGCCCGCACCCGGAGCTGGCGGCCCCGGTGCTGCGGGGCCTGCCCGACGAGGATCGGCGCGCCCTGCACACCGGGGCGGCCGAACTGCTGTTCCGGGAGGGCCTGCCCGCGGCGACGGTGGCCCGGCACCTGGTCGAGGCGGGCGACGCCCGCGGCTCGTGGGTGGCGCAGGTGCTCCTGGAGGTCGCCGACCGCGCCTTCGACGCCGATGAATTGGACAGCGCCGGAACCTATCTGGAGCTGGCCTATCGGGCCAGCAGACGCGCCGACGAGCGGGCCGCCATCGCGACCCGGCTGGTGGCGGTGGAGTGGCGGATCAACCCGTCATGCCGCACCCGCAATTTCGGCCGGCTCAAGGCGGCCCTGCGCACCGGGCGGGTGCCGTATCCGGAGCTGCCCATGACCGTGCTGCAGATGCTGTGGCACGGTCATGTCCTGCACGCCGATCACGCGCTGGTCCAGCTGCGTCGCAGCACGGACGCGGTGGCGGCCGATCGGCTCGAATTCGTCGGGGCGTGGCTGCGCTACACGCATCCGGTGCAGGCGCAACGGCATCCGTGGCCGGCCCGCGCCCGCTCCGGCCCGGAATCGCCGTCGCCGGACCGGGATTCACCCCACCGGCAGGCCGCCGCACTGCTGACGGGACTGTGGGAGCCGCGCTCGCCCGCCGAGACCGCCGCCGCGGCCCAGCGCATCCTGGCACACCACCGGCTGACCCCCGCCACCGTCGAGGTGCTGGTGGCGGCGGTCGACTGCCTGCTGCACACCGATCGCCTCGACGCCGCCGACGCCTGGTGTACCGCCCTGCTGGCCGAGGCCACCGCGCGCCGCGCCCCGACCTGGCAGGCACTGTTCGCCTCGGCGCGGGCGGAGACGCTGCTGCGCAAGGGAAATCCGGTCGAGGCAGCCGGGCACGCCCTGGCGGCACTCAATCTGCTACCCGCCGAACAGCTCGGGGTGTGGCTGGGCCGGACGGTCGCGGTGCTGGTGCGCGCGCTCACCGCACAGGGCAGGCACGCCGAGGCCGCCGCGCAGCTGGAGCGGCCGATGCCGCGCGCCATGTTCGAATCCCGTTTCGCGCTGGGCTATCTGCGCGCCTGCGGCGAGCACTGCCTGGCCACCGGCCGGCCCGAGGAGGCGCTGCGGCACTTCCGCCGGTGCGGGCGGCTGATGGACGAGTGGGACATGGACTTCGCCTGGCTGGCGCCGTGGCGCAATGACCTGGCCGCGGCCGGCCTGGTATCCGGGCAGCAGCGGCAGGTGCGGAATCTGGTGACCCGGCACCTCGACCTGATCGGCGGAGCCGAGCAGCACCACACCGGCGGGGTGTCGCTACGCCTGCTCGCCGCGACCAGCGATCCGCTGCGGCGGGTGACGCTGCTGCGCCGCTCGGCGGCGCTGGCCCGCTCGGGTGGCGACGAACTCGAATTGGCCACGGTGCTCGCCGATCTCGGGAACGCCTACCGGGCGCTGGGGGAGTCGGACCGGGCCCGGCCCCCGCTGCGGGAGGCGGCGCGACTCGCCGAGCTCTGCGGGGCCGAACCGCTCCTGGCCCGGCTGCAGGTCGACCCGGCGCCGGCCGCGCGAGAAACCCTGGTCGACACCGGTTTCGACGCCTTGAGCCCGGCCGAGCGGCGGGTCGCCGAACTGGCCGCGCTCGGTCAGCGCAATCGCGATATCGCCGAGGCCCTGAACATCACCACCAGTACGGTGGAGCAGCACCTGACGCGGGTGTACCGCAAACTCGCGGTCGCCCGCCGCAGCGAACTGCGGTTCGCGCTGGCGCCCCGGACCGAGACGAGCGCGCGGACCGCTACCGGATAACCGTCGGCCGAAGGGGGATTGGCATGATCGCGTATCCAACCGGGGCGGCGCAGCAGCCGCGGGACGACCATCCGCACCCGCGCTCCGCGGCTACCTGGGCCTGGCGTCGATCCTGGCGAGGGCGGTGGCGGCCCGGCCGATGCGCGCCGCACCACCAGCGTGGACCGCCGCGCAGCCGGGTACCCCGGAGTCGGACATCGCGCCCGCACTGCCGGTCACGTGATGCGCACGCCGCCGCCCGACGAGGTCAAGGTCGGGCATCGATTCCCCTGAACCCCCGCGACCAGCCGATTCGGCTCCTACGAGGCGCTACCGCAGCGAATCGGCCTTGCTGATCCACCCCACCACCGCCCGGGTCACGAAGGGCGGGGACAGGCGGGTGGCGAGGGCGGTGAGTTTGGTCTGCAAGCCGACCAGGACGTGCGGGCCCGACAGCGGGCGGCGTCCGATCGCGGTGTGCCACACCGCTTCCGCGACATCGCCGGGGGTGAGGTGGACGCCCAGCATGGTCGCGGATTTCGAGCCGCGGCTCACCTCGGTCATCATGTCGGTCGCGACGAACAGGGGCAGCAGGTCGCTGACCGTGATGCCGTAGTGCCGCCATTCGAGGTCGAGGGCCTCGGTCAGGCTGCGCACCGCGGCCTTGGTCGCGCCGTAGGTCGCCAGGCCGGGCTGACCGTAGAGCGCCGAGGCCGAGGCCAGGTTGATGACGCGGCTGCCGGGGGTGCGGCGCAGATAGGGGAGGGCGGCGTGACAGCCGTTGAGCACGCCCTTGACGTTCACGTCCACGAGACGATGCTGGCGTTCCACCGGGATCTCGCCGAAGGGCCCGGAGACCAGAATGCCCGCATTGTTGACCAGCAGGTCCAGCCGGCCGGTCGCGTCGTCGAAGTCCTTCAGGGCCCGATCCCAGCCCGCCGGGTCGGTGACATCGAAGGCACCCGTCACGGTCCGCCCGCCGATCTCGGCGGCGGTGCGGGCGACCGCATCGGCGTCGATGTCGTACAGGCCGACGGTCCAGCCCGCCCGGGCGAATCGCGCGGCGATGGCGCGGCCGATACCGGCGGCCGCCCCGGTAACGAGGATCGCGGGCTGAGAAGAATTGGCGGGCTGGGACATCGGAGCCTCTCGGATCGGAGGGTCGGAACCGCCGGTGCGGATCAGGCGGCGCTGCGGCCGAGGCGACCTGGATCGATCATCGCACGGTGGAAATCGGCCGCGTCACGGGCGGCGTCCCGGCCGTCCGCGAGCAGGTCCGCACCCAGGTGGATGAGGGTGTGCGGTGCGCTCGGCCGCACCTGCAGGCGCAGCGGGACCCCCGCCGCCTCGGCGCGTTTCGCTACCGCCAGCGCGTCGGCGAGCAGCATCTCGCGGGAGCCGACCTGCAGCAGAATCGGTGGCAGACCGGTGAAATCGTGATTCACCACCGACCAGCTCGGATCCAGCTCGCCGTCCACGGCGATACCGCGGCGCACCACCATGTCCGGGCCGACCGCGGGCAGCACCGCGTCGTAGCGGGCATTGGGATGCGCGAGGCGGGCGGCGGAGTCGAAATCCGCCCACGGCGAGGTCACCGACAGTGCCACGGGCAGCGGCAGACCCAGCTCGCGCAGTGTCAGCGCCAGCCGCAGCGCCAGTCCGCCGCCCGCGGAATCGCCCGCGACGACGATCTTCTCGGGCGGGAACCCCTCGGCCAGCAGGTGCCGGTAGGCGGTGAGGGCGTCGTCGAGGCTCTCGTTGGGGTGGGCGTCGGGCAGCTGCCGATAGTCGACGGTCAGCACGGGCAGCTCGCTCAGCGCGGCCAGGCGGGCGGTGTGGCGGCGGTAGCTGTTGAGCCCGCCCGCGATGAACGCGCCGCCGTGCAGGTACAGGATCGCGGCGTCGCGGTCCACCCGCGGATCGGGAACCGGTGCGCTCCACAGCCATTCGGCGTCGCAGTGCTCGAACCGCACTGGTTCGCGGCGGGTGCCGCGCGGGGTGCCGAGCACCCGGGCGGGCTGCTCGGACAGCCGCGTCATCCGGAATACCAGGTGCGCGGGGCGCGGGCCCAGGTCGGCGACCCAGGCTCCGGCACGCAGGAACTGCTGCACCGTGGTGCGCAGCACCGGATGGGCGAGCCTGGTTCCGATGCGCGCCGGCCGGATCGTCTCCACGATCACCGATGAGACGGGGTCCGAGGTCTGCGGCGTCGCCACGGGCGCTCCTGTCCGCGCCGCGAAACACCGGGCGCTGCTGAGACAACGATGTCAGTTCTGGCCGAGGGCCGTTGATCATCTTGACGGTGAATGCGCGGATTGTCATGTCCGAGAACGAAATTCCCACGTAAGAGGCGGTGCCGGGCCACCCGTCCGGCCGGTCGCGGCGGTAGGGCGTTGACTTATGCAGGTAAATGCCTGCATAATTTTCCCGTGCAACCCGAACCCGAGATGGACGCGGTCTTCAAGGCCCTGGCCGACTCCACCCGCCGCCTGCTGCTGGACCGGCTGCGGGAGAACAATGGCCAGACCCTGCGTGAGCTGTGCGAACGGGTCGAGATGGCCCGCCAGTCGGTGACCCAGCACCTCGACATCCTGGAGCGGGCCGGCCTCGTCACCGTGCTGCGGCGCGGTCGCGAACGGGTGCACTACATCAATCCGACCCCGATTCACGACATCGAACAGCGCTGGATCTCCGTCTTCGATCGCCCCCGGCTGGATGTCCTGCGCGCCGTCAAAAACCAGGCAGAGGAGTACGCCATGACCGCCACCGTGCCGAACTACGTCTACGTCACCTACATCCACGCCAGCGCCGAGCAGGTGTGGAAGGCCCTCACCGACGCCGACCTGACCGCGCAGTACTGGGGGCACGCGAATGTGTCCGACTGGCAGCCCGGTTCGGAATGGGAGCACCGCCGCGTCGACGGCTCGGACAAGATCGATGTCGTCGGCAAGGTCCTCGAGGTCGACGAGCCCCGCCGCCTCGTCCTCACCTTCGAGGATTCGATCGGAGCGGACCGCGCCCCGTCGGTGGTGACCTTCCTCATCGAGTCACACCAGGACATCGTCCGGCTCACCGTCACCCACGAGAACCTGCCGAATCAGGAAATGCTACAGGGCATTTCGAGCGGCTGGCCCGCCGTGCTGGCCAATCTCAAGTCGCTGCTGGAGACCGGCGCCGTACTGCCGCAGGCGCCCTGGGAAATGTCGCAGGCCCACGCCTGATGTTCGACGCCACCGCGCTGCGCGAGGTATACGACACCCTGCTGGAAGCCGCTGCCGCCGTGGCGGATTCGGGCCCGCCGCTGCCGCCTCCGCCGGGGGAGTGGAACGTCGAGCGGATCCTGGCCCACGTCTCCCTCGTCACCGCCGCCACCATGGCCGCCGCGTCGGCGGTGGCGGCGGGGGAGCACGCCACCTACGACAATCGCCTCGCCCTCGACACCTGGACCATCGATCGCGTCGTCGATATCGCGGGCGGATTCCCCGGCCTGCGCGAACGCCTGCGCCGCCAGGCCGAGATGCTCTGCGGTTTCGGCGGGCCCGCGCTCAGCGACGCGGAACTGGACAGCCCGGTGCCGACCCGCCTGCTCTCCGCGGGCGCACTGCTGCTGGATCAGGCCCTGCCCCTGCGGAATCTGTTCATCGGCCTGATCGATGTCGAAATCCCAGGCCACACTCGGCAGTTGCTCGCGCTGCGCGGAAACGGTGACGGCACCGGGCGGGCGAGTGCCCGCGCCGGTGCCGTCACCAGGTGATCGCCGCGGTGATCACCGCGTGGCCCTGCTGATTACCGCGGGGCCATGCGGATCGCGCCGTCGAGGCGGATGACCTCACCGTTGAGCATCGGGTTCTCCACGATGTGGCGGACCAGCGCCGCGTACTCGGCCGGGTCGCCCAGGCGCGACGGGTGCGGCACCTGCGCGCCGAGGGCGTCGATGGCCTGCTGCGGCAGGGTCGCGAACAGCGGGGTGTGGAACAGGCCCGGCGCGATGGTCATCACGCGGATCTTGTACGAGGCCAGGTCCCGGGCGACCGGCAGGGTCAGGCCCACGATGCCGCCCTTGGAGGCGGAGTACGCGGCCTGGCCGATCTGGCCGTCGTAGGCGGCGACCGACGCGGTGTTGACGATGACGCCGCGCTCGCCGTCGGCCTCCTCGACTGCCGAGATGCGCTCGGCGGCCAGGCGGATGACGTTGAACGTTCCGATCAGGTTAACGTTGATGATCTTGGAGAAGGACTCCAGCGGGAACGCGCCCTGCTTGCCGACCGTCTTGATGGCATTGCCGATTCCCGCGCAGTTCACCGCGATTCGCAGCGTGCCGAGCTCCTGGGCGGCGTCCAACGCGGCGGTCACATCCGCTTCGCTGGTCACGTCACCGGGCGAGAACACCACGCGCTCACCGAGTTCCTCGGCGATGGCCTTGCCGTCGGACGAGGGAAGATCGAGGATAACGACCTTCGCGCCGGCCGCGTGCAGTTCCCGCACGGTGGCCAGTCCGAGTCCCGACGCACCACCGGTCACAACCGCGGCAATGTCTGCTGTCTTCACAAAACCTCCAAAACTCTTGGTCTTGTTAATGTAGATTCTGCTCCGCCCACAGGGAAGACCGCCCCGTCGGCGTGGCGTTCACACGATGTCGCGAACCCTGCTACTCGCACGCGCGCGCGGATTGAACGGAGTGTCGTCCGGCGCGTCGAGTCGTTGGAATCCTGTTCATGCGAGAGAATTTCCGATCGGGACCGTTTCGTGCGCGACGCCCGTGGCGACGCGACGACGGCGGGCTGCACAGTACCGACGATCACCGACGACAACACACCGTCAGCCACGACCGACCGCCGAGAGGGTCAGACGATGCCGAGCGACGTGCCCCCAGCGGGAATGTTGAAGTCGTACAAAAAAGTGTCGCGCTGGTACCCCGCCCTGGAACTCGACGTACAGGCCCCGGCCCCCGAACGGCCCGATGCCGACTCGGCGTTCGCCGACGAGCAGGGCCCGGCCCGCTACCCGCACTACATCCACGACGAACCCGAGCTCGAGATTCCGCCGGTGCCCGAATCGGTGCTGCGGCGCAACCACTTCGACGGGGCCTGGTCGGACTGGATGAGCGAATCCGGCGAGAGTGCCTCCTACGCACCGCCGCTGCGCTACCGCGGCAGCACGGTCGTCGAATTCCCCACGGGGAGTGGTGAAGCCGGTGCGGGATCGACCGGCGAGCGCGCCCCGAGAGCGGTCGACCGGGCCTCGCAACTGCTCGACGCGGTCGCCGACCGCGCGGCCGTGCCGGGCGGGCGCATCACGGGGCGGCGGTTTTTCGCCGTCGCGTTCCTGATCGTTGCCATTGTTTTGCTAGCCATTGCCGGTGGAGTTGCTCTATATGTGCTGAATTCCCACGGCGGCACTGCGCAATCCATCGGCACACTCGAGGCGGGACCCCGTTCCGGCCCGATCGCCGTCACGGCGGCGTACAACGAAATGACGGCCCCCGCGATCATCGGCGACCATGGACCCGCCGCGGGCATTCCGGCCGGATAAGAGGAGAGCGGAGACAATGGATCAGGACTGGAGCCGCTGGCTCGACGAGAAACCCGAAGAGGGCGAATCGACGGGCCGTGCCGCGCGTTCCAAGGCTCCGGTGATGCGCTTGCGCAAGCGCCGCGGCGACTCCGGCGAGGCCGGTCCCGCGCCGCGCCCGATTCTGGTGGTGGGTGGTTGCGGCGGCGCGGGCACCACCACGACAACGCTCGGCATCGCGGGGGAGATGAGCGCCGCCGGCGCCGAAACCGTTGCTGTGGACGGCACTTTCGCGGGCAGCGATCTCGCGTTGCGGGGCGCCGACGAGCACCTGAGCCCGATCAGTCTGCAGGCCTGGCTCTACGGCCGCGGCGACGACGAGGCCGCGCCGCTCAAGGATTGTCTCTCCCGCGCCACCTCCGGCATCGGCCTGCTGTGGCGCGATCCCGCCCCGCTGCGCCGGCGCGCCACCTACCTGACCGTCGCCCGCGCGCTCGGCGAGACCGGGTACACCCCGGTTTACGACGGCGGCAATCCGATCGCGAGCCGGCATCTGCGCCCGCTGCTCGAGGACGCCGATATCGCGCTGGTGCTGTCGATTCCGGCGCGCGTGGATGCGGCCAACCGCTTGCGCGTGACGCTGGAGTGGCTCGACGATCAGTTCGGCGGGCAGGGCGAGGGTCAGGGCGACGGCATTGTCGGCGACACCACCATTGTCGTGTCACATCAGTTGCCGGGCAGTGATTCTCGGGTCGCTGAGCATTTGCGAGAGCATCTGGACGGCTGGGTCCGTGAGATCGTCGAGATACCCTATGACGCACACCTCGCACGCGGAGAGTTGGTGCGGCACAGCAACCTGGCCGCAGAGACACGCCGCGCGTATCGCCGCCTGCTTGCTGGAGTGGCATCATGACCGCAGCCATGAAGGAACGCCGATCCGCCTCCGAGGCCGCTCTGGCGGCCGGTGTGGTGCCGCCGCCGGAATCGCGCCGCGCACCGATCTGGGACCGACCCGTACCCGGCGATGGCCGAGCGCCCCTGGTGTGGTTGCTCGGTGTGCACGGGGGCGCGGGCGCGACGACGCTCTCGCACGTGCTTGCGCCGGCGGCGGATTCGTATCGGCGCTGGCCGGGCGTGTTCGACCGGGAGTCCCCGTTCGTGGTGCTGGTGGCGCGCGAGACCATCGCCGGGCTCACCCGCGCCCACGATCTGCTGCGCCAGCATCACGCCGGGCTGGCCGGTTCGTGTGAGGTGCTGGGCCTGATCACCGTGGCCGCGCGGCCAGGCCGGCTGCCCGCCGAGATCCGCCGCTACCGCGACGTGGTCGGTTCGCTGGCGGGTCAGGTGTGGAAGTTGCCGTGGCACGAGGAATGGACCCTGGTCGAGGCCGATGAGCTGCCGGTGTGGTCGCCCGGCGACCCGGTGCCGCAGCAGCGCAAGCGCAAATCCGATCCGCTGGAAGAGATTACGCCCGACGTGCGCGAGCTCGGCGCCGGCATCGTGGCCGCCGTGCAGGACGCGCTCGACGCCCCCCGCCCCGCGTTCCCGGACCGGGAGGAGTGATCATGTACGCCGACGGATTGTGTTGTGCGGGAATGAGTTCCCGGTTGCGGGGACCTGCCCGGTCCCCAGGGAAGATGGCAGGGCAGTCAGTAGAAGGAGTTGTCGTCGCCGGTTGGACGGCCGGGCCGTGCATCGGCGAGATTGTTACTAGCAGTTCGCTTTTGGATAAGGACAGACAATGAGCATGCTCCTCGCCGTACACGACGCGTACGGCCAGATCCTCTCCCAGGTCGGGAATCCGACCCCCGAGGCACCGCCCGCGTCGGACAAATTGCTGAAACTGGTTCGGTATTTCACCTGGTTCGTTCTGTTGTCGGGAATCCTGGGCATCACCTACGCCGGTGGCCGGTTCGCCTGGGAGAAATGGACAGGAGGCGGTTTGGAGTCGCCGAAGATGGTGGCAGGGGCCATGATCGGAGGAATCGTCGCCACGAGCGCGGGCACGATCATGAATGCAGTGATCACCTAATGTCCGCCGCGCTGGTTGCGCCAGCGATGGACGCCGTGCTGGCCTACAAGCAGATGCCGCCGGATGTGATCCGGCCGATCATGCAGCTCATCGACTGGCTGCTGTGGTGTGTGCTGCTGTTCTGCCTGGCCTGGATGATCCTGGCCGCGGGCCGGCTCTGGTATGCCTTCCGCGACGACCTGGCCGCCAACGACGCGACGCACGGGGTGGTGATGAGCCTGCTGGGCGCGATCATGGCGACCTCGGCCAGCGGGATCGCGCTGGCCCTGCTGCCGACCTGACGGGCACGGGCAGCTGAATTGTCCACTGGCACACATACTTCGGAGGCCATGCGATGAGCGAGAAGGAGTCGCCCGAGCGTGACCGCGTCTCGTTCGGCGTCATCGCCTCGGCCGCCCTGGTCGCGGTCATCCTGATCGCCGGCCTGGTGGTCTACTTCGGTCACGGCGACAGCAAGCCGAGCGCCAAGCCCGACGGGACCGTCCCGGCGGCCTCCGACTCCGGCGCCACCGGATTCGCCTCGCCCGAGGTGGATCTGTTCGGCCGCCGCGTCGACGTCCCCAACAACACGGCCGGCCAGCCGCTGCCGCAGGATCCGTCCAAGCAGCGCAAGGCCACCGACGCCGACTGGCTCACCGCCGCCCCGCTGGGGACCACCGATCCCCACGGCTGGCAGCGGGTCTACGGCGCGTCCGTGCCCTTCTCCACCTCCGACGGTCCGGCGCGCCTGGAAAACGGCCTGGCCGTCGGCTATTCGCACACCCCGCAGGGCGCGGCGCTGGCCGCGGCCCAGATCACCTACCGGCTCAACGCCCGCCCGGCCGACCGGGAGCTCTACGTCCGGCAGGTGCGAGTGCCCGCCGAACAGCTCACCGCCTACGACCAGGCGCTGGCCGATCAACGGCTGCCGAAACAGCAGCCCGAGAAGGTGACTCGCTATCTGGTGGCCCCCGACGGCTTCCAGATCGAGAACTACGCCGACGACATGGCCATCGTGCGGCTGGCCGCGCGCGGGCCGGTGGTCGACAACCGGCAGCTGTGGGCGGCGGTGCGCCTGATCATGGTCTGGGACGCCGGCGACTGGCGGCTCAAACCTTCGACTTCCAAGACCGCGCAAACCGAATACGTCGATTCGCTTGCGGGATGGACCCGATGGTGACAACAACAGAAATGGCATCGCGACCCATCGAGAGGTGGACCACATGCTGAGGCGGCTAGTCACGATCCTTGCGGTCGTCTTCACCGTCATGATCGCAACCCCGACGGTGGCCTACGGCCAGACGTACGGTTTCGATCAGGCCTGCAACGAATTACACGACTCCCTTGACGGGCTGGGCGTACCCGGCATCTCGCTCGGCGACGCGGCCTCGGCCGCGTGCAAGGCGGGCAATGTCGCGACCCACCCGACCGACGCCGCCGCCACCGTGCGCGACAAGGCGTGGGACTCCACCTTCGGCAAGGTGGTGGACTCGCTGATGAACGGTCTGGGCGAGGCGTTGATCCTGGCGTTGACGTTCTGGATGAAGATCCCGAACGAACGCGTCAGTGACGCGGGCGCGCTCTTCACGAAGATCAACGACTACACCTATCAGGTCCAGATTTTGTTACTGATGGCGTCGGTGATCCTCTCCGGCCTGAAACTGGCGCAGGCCAGACGCGGAGCCGCGGTCAGCGAGGCCACGGAATCGTTCTGGATGTTCGCGCGCGTGGTGTTCAGTTCCTGGATGCTGGGCGCGGTGATCGTGGCCGCCACCCAGGCCTCGGACAAGTTCTCCGAGTGGATCATCAACGACTCCACCGGCGGCAATGCCAAGAACATCGCCGAGCTGATGGTGAAAACCTCGAAGCTGCAGGCGTTCTCGCCGGGTCTGGTGCTGATCATCGCGATCGTCGGCCTGCTCGGGGCGCTGGCCCAGATCGTGCTCGCCATCGTCCGCCAGGGTCTGCTGGTGGTGGCCGCGGGCGTGCTGCCGCTGGCCGCGGCCGCGTCGGGCACCCAGATCGGGCGCACCTCGTACTCGAAGCTGCTGGGCTGGATCATCGCGTTCATGCTCTACAAGCCGGTGGCGGCGATCGTGTACATGATCGCGTTCACCACCGCAGGCAATACCGACGATCTGACCGGCACCGTGAACCTGCCCGACGCCGACGAGGCCCAGCGCATGCTGGTCGCCATCGTGCTGCTGTGCACGGTCGCGTTCGTGCTGCCGGCGCTCATGCGCCTGGTGACCCCGGCGGTGGCCATCGTCGGTTCCGGCGGTTCGGGTCTGGCCGCCACCACCGGCACCCTGGTCGGCATCGCCGCGCTCGGTGCGGTCGGTTCGCGTGCGGTGGCCCCGCGCGGTGCCGCCGGACCCGGTGCCGCCGGATTCGTCGGACCGGGTCGCGGCGGGCGTCCCCGTCCCGGCCCCGGGGGCGGCGGTCCCGGCGGCGCGCCACGCCCGACACCCTCGCCACGCCCGGCGGGTGGTGGCGGCGGTGCGCCCGCCGCGAGTCCTGCCGCCCAAGGCGGTGGCGGCGCAGTACCGTCAGGCGCGTCCCGCGTCGCCAACCGGGTCGCGCAGGCGCGCGCGGCGACCGCCTCGCTGAGCAAGGCCGAGTCCACCGCTGGCGACCTGGCCGGTGACCGCTGGGCCAACCGTTCACCCGATCTCGGCAGGAGCACCATCCCACGATGACGATGACCGAGACCTACGAGCGCCGCTCGTACGGACTGTGGCAGAAGCCCCGCAGTGCCGGCCTTTTCGGCCTGCGCTGGGGTGAGACCGTGGTCGGTTTCGCTGTCGTGATCACCGCGCTGCTGACGGCGCTGGCGGCCGGGCCGAAACCGGCCGCCGTGGTGGCGGGCATCGGCACGGTCGTGATGGTTCCACTGGTGTGGCGGACGGGGGGCCGCTCCGGCTACGAGAACGGATTGATGATGTTCCATTGGTTGCGCGGCCGTTCCAAGGGTGAGCACGTGTACCGGGGCGGGCGGTTCTCCCGGATCCCGGGCGGCGTCACCCGCCTGCCCGGACTGATGGCCCCGTCACGGCTCTACGAGGGCATCGACGCCGGCGGCTACAGCTTCGGCATGATCCACCTACCGCAATTCGCCCAGTACACAGTGGTTCTGCGCGCTTGGCCGCAGGGTCACGAGGCCGTCGACCAGCCGGTCATCGACCGCTGGGTGGGCGCCTGGGGCACGTTCCTGGCCTCGCTGGGGCAGACCTCCGACATCGTGGCCGTGGTCCCGGTCATCGACACCGTGCCCGAGACCGGAAACCGTTTGCTCACCGAGGTTTCCACCATCACCCGGCCCGAGGCCCCCGATCTCGCGCAGCAGGTCATGTACGAGCTGGCCACCGAACTGCCGCAGGAGCGGGTGCAGCTGCTGCCGCGGGTCGCCATCACCTTCAAGGCGACCACCGCGGAGCGCCGCAAGAATCCGGCGGAGGAGGCGGTCGAGATCGGCCGCCGCCTGCCCGGCATCTGTGCGGCCCTGGCGGAGGCCGGCGTTCGCGCCCAGCCCATGGCCGCCGACGAGATCATCTCGTTCATCCGCCGCAGCTACGACCCGGCCGCCCAGGCCGATCTCGAGGTGGCCGCGGGCGAACCCGGTGGGCACGGCCTGGATTGGGCCGACGCGGGCCCGGTCTCGCACGAGGAGCGCTGGGACCACTTCATTCACGACGGTGGCCGCTCGGTCACCTGGGAGATGGACACCGCCCCCGAGGGCGCGGTCGACGAGCGGGTGCTGCAGCGGCTGCTCGCGCCGAATCCGGAGGTGCCGCGCAAGCGCATCACCATCGTCTACCGCCCGCACTCGGCCGGCGACGCCGCCCAGATCGTGGACGACGACTACAAGAACGCCCTGGTGGCACAGCAATCCGAGCGCGGCGTCGTGTCCGCCGCCGCCACCCTGCGCGTCGGCGCCACCCAGCAGGCCCGCGAGGAGCAGGCCCGCGGGCACGGTGTCACCCGCTTCGGCGCCCTGGTCACCATCACCGAACCCCTGCGCGGCGACCTGCCGCGCATCGAGGCCATCACCCGCGACCTGTCGACCCAGGCCCGCCTCAAGATCCGCCGCTGCTATCGCTACCAGGCGGCGGCGTTCGCGGCCTCGCTCGGCTGCGGGGTGATCCTCCCCGAACACGCCACCATTCCGAAAGCGCTTGCGGGGTAACCCATGCCACGTGACTTCGACCCCTCGGTCCGCGAACGCGATGCCGCGCCGCCCACCCGGCGCGGCTCCCGCCGCGACCCGGCTCCCGTCGACCCCTACGTCGAGCCGGACCCGTACCCGCCCCCGTCCTCCCGCGTCATGCGCGACGAGCACCGGCCCCGGCGCGGCACCCTTCCGGACCGCCGCATGCTCCGTCGCGACCCCATCGAGCCGCCCGACCAGGATCGGCCGGCCGAGGTTGTGACCGAGCATGAGGGCGAAGCGGTGCGCGCCGAGCCCGAGATCATCACGGATCCCGTTGCGCCCCGGCATGATCCGCAGGCGATAGCACGGCCGGAACCGCCGGTCGGTGAGCGGCCGGTGGAGGAGTGCGCCGCCTCGGTTCCGATGCCCGGGGCCGCGCCCGAGCGGGCCGAGACGCGCGCGGAGGTCACGAGCCGGGAGCCGGTCGAGGTCGGCATGGCGCCGCAGCTCAACGAGACGGTGGCCGAGCCGATCGGAGTTCCCGAAGCGGACACTGGTGCGGAGCCGGTCAAGAAGGCAGCCCGGCGACGGCTTCCGGCGGTGCCCGCCCTCGAACCCACCGGTGGCACAGGCGAATCGGGCACGGCGCGGGGTGTCGCCGCCGCCGAGGTGCTGGCGACCGGGCGAGAGCCGGCGGTACGCGCGGAGGCCGATTCGGGCGATGCACTGCGGGCGGCGGCCGATGTGCTGGGGGAGCCCACGGCGGGATCGGCCGGGCGTCCCGGTGGCACCGAGCGGTCGGAACGCGTGCTGGACAAGAGATCCGGCCGGAGCGGCGCGGGGGCGCGGTCCGGCGGTGTGCGCGAGGGCGAGGCTCGGTCACGGGCGAGCGGGCCGGAGCGGACCGAGGGGGATCGCATGGAGCGCAAGCGGAGTCGCGAGACCACACCCGAGGCGGATGCGGTACGCCGCGGGGAACCTGGTGAACGGCGCCGCGAACGACCGCGCGCCGAGGGCGAATCCGGACGTGAGCGGCGCGGTGACGGTGAATCCGGGCGCGAACGGCGTGCGGCCGAACGCGGGCGTGAGCGCCGTGCCGACCCGGAGCGGGATGCCCGGCGCGGCAATGGCTCCGAGGGCCGCGGGCGGTCCACGGACGCGGATCGGGTGCATCTGAGCGGACGGGCCGGCGCACCCGGCCGGACCCGTGCGGCGCGGCCGGAGGGCGAGGCGGGGGAGCGGCCGGTGCGCAACCGGCCCGCGCGCGACGGGCGGCCCGAGCGGGCCGGCACCGAGGAGCGTGGCCGCGGCGCCCGTAAGGACAAGCGGGACAAGGTCGCCGACCAGGCCGAGCGCGCCGCGGCCGCCAAGCGTGCCGCCGCGCGCCAGGCCGCGGCCAAGAAGAAGCAGTCCGGTCCCAAGCTGCTCGACGACACCATGCGGGCCAAGCTCGAGGTCACCGCGCGCGAGGGCAATGGCATCAGGGCGGCCTGGGCCACCTTCCGCCTGCACACCGACGATCTGCGCCGGCGCAACTTCGCGGCGCGCGCCGAGCGCATGGAGTACGGCAGCTTCGACGAATTCGACCGCACCACAGCACAACTCACCGATCGCGGCTACATCGGCGCGGGCGGCGGGCGGATGAACGTGGTCGGCCGCCCGGTCGAGTACCGCGCCACCACCGCGCAGGTAGCGGGCCTGTGGCCATGGTCGGTCGGCGCGGGTGCGCCGCTCATCGGAACCCCGCTGGGCTCGCACCTGCACACCGGCGCTCCGGTCTGCTTCGACCCGATGAACTGGTTCATGCGCGGCAGCTTCATCACCGCGCCCAGCCTGTTCGTGCTGGGCCTCAATGGTTTCGGCAAGTCCTCGCTGGTGCGCCGGATCGTGCTGGGCGGTGTCGCGCAGGGCATCACCCCGCTGATCCTGGCCGACGTCAAGCCCGACTACCGCAAGCTGGTGGAACTGGTCGGCGGCCAGGTCATCGACCTGGGTTACGGCCACGGCAAGCTCAATCCGCTCGCCGCCGGTGTGCTGGGTTCGATCGTGCCGATGCTGGCCGAGTTCCCCGAACTGCAGACCCAGGTCATACAGGAGATGCGTGCCCGCCAGGTCACTTTGGTGGCCGGTCTGGTGGAGCTGGTGCGCGGTGCGCGCGTGCGCGACTTCGAGGAGACCCTCATCTCGACCGCGCTGCGGATCCTCTATCGCGAGGGCAGCGCGTTCACCCCGGACCACCCGCCGATCATCGAGGACCTGCTCGATGTGGTCGTGGCGGGTGGCGACGAACTGCAACTAGATGCGGGCGCGGACAATCCGGACGAATACCAGGAGGCCATCAAGGGTCTGCGCCGCTCCCTGCGCGCCCTCACCCAGGGCCCGTTCGGCGCGGTCTTCAACGGCCACACCACCACTCCCATCGACACCACCGCCACCGCCGTCTGCATCGACGTCTCCCATATCCCCAACGGCGACAAGAAACTCAAGGCCGCCGTCATGCTGGCCTGCTGGGCCGACGGTTTCGCCTCCGTCGAGGCCGCGCACGTGCTGGCCGACGCGGATCTGGGCCCGCAGCGCTACTTCCAGGTGGTGATGGACGAGCTGTGGCAGGTGCTGGGCCTGGGCGACTTCATGGTCGACCGCGTCGACGAGCTCACCCGTCTGCAGCGCGGCATCGCCACCTCGCTGATCATGATCAGCCACACCATCAAGGACCTGCAGTCCCTGGGCTCCGAGGCGGCCATCGCCAAGGCCCTCGGCTTCCTGGAACGCGCCCGCGCCAAGATCTTCGGCGCGCTCCCGGCCGAGGAGATCGCGCGCCTGGATTCCACCGTGCCGTTCACCGCCGCCGAGGAGGAGATGGTGACCAGCTGGTCCGCGCCGCAGGCGCTCACCGGTGAGGCGCTCAAACCGGGCCAGCAGCGGCCGCCCGCGCCCGGCACCGGTAAGTTCCTGCTCAAGATCGGCGAGGACCGCCGGCCCGGCATCCCGTTCCAGATGGAGTTCACGCTCTCGGAGCGGGAGAGCGGAATCCACGACACCAACCAGCGTTTCAGCGAATTCACCGAGACCACCGCGAGCCGCGGCTCGGACGAGGGGAGCGCCGCATGATGCCGCACCGGTCGTATCGAAGAGTGTCGCCGGAGGTCCGGCAGGCCGCCGTCGAGCAGGTCATCGCCCTCACCGGCAAACTACGCTCGGAATCCGAGGCCTGCCGGGTGGTCGCCGAACAGATCGGCGTGCACACCAATTCGGTGCGCAACTGGGTGCGTGCCGCCGAGAGCCCCGGCCTGGAACGCATGGATGCGATCGCGTTGCGCCGCAAGGTGGCCCTGCTGCAGCAGCAGCTCGCGGCCGCCGCCGAAATGAACCGCACGCTGGTGGAAACCCTCCACGACGCCAAGCGCGGCACATGAGCCGCTGCCGCGAGAGCGAACACGCCGACTCGGGAAACCCGCTGGTATGGCCCGGGTATAGCGCTCAGCGACTAGCCTGGAAGGGTAGTCCGGTGCTGCGCCGCCGGCGCGGGCCGGTGAGCGCGAGCACGGGTGTGCACGGTGCGAACGCAGGCATGCGTCCCGCGATGGGGGTGGTGATGCTGGTAGTGAGCGTCGCAGTGCTGGCCACCGCATGCGGCGGCGGCAGCTCGACCGGCGGCGGCTCGAATCCGTCTGCCGGGCAACCGCCCACGTCCACCACCCGGTTGCTGGAAAATGCCCCCGCCCCCGACCCGACCACGCCCGACGGTGTCGCGGTGACCGCGCTGGAGCAGATCTACACCTGGTACCCGGCCACCGAGTCCGAGGGTGACGCGCTGCGCCGGGCCCGGAAATGGCTGGGGCCCAGCCTGATCCGTACACTGGACAACCCGTCCACCGGCGTGGAAACCCCGAGGCCGTCACTGCGCTGGGCCGACTGGGCCAAGGCGGGCGCTCACGTTGAGGCGTTCGCGTTCGCCTCCGGTGAGAAGGCCCCCGCCGGCGCCGACCCGAACCGGCAGCAGTACAAGATCGGCATCGAGCAGACGGTCGTCTATCCGGACGGCCGGCGGGAATCGCTACCCCCGGCCACGATCGTCGCCACCGTCGTGCGTGGACCTGCCGGTGGCTGGTTGCTGGACGAATTCCGTTGAGCGGTAACGACTCACAGGTCATCCCAGGAGGTTAGAGATGGCGAAGAAACCGATTGCGGACCCGGCCGACCCGGGTCCGGATCGTGTCCTGCACCTCGTCTACGCGGGTTTCTACTTCTTCGGAACCGTGTGGCTGGCCGTGCAATTGGGCAACCTGCTGAGCTCGCCGCGCCAGCACGTGCCGATCAACCCGATCGCCATCGTGGTCAATCTGCTCAAGGGCGAGCTGCGCTGGCCGGCCGCCGCCACCGTGATCATCGTGCTCGTCTTCGGGGGGACGCTGGGCTGGGTGCTGTACCGGCGCCGCCGCGAGCTGAACGCCAAGAAGGGCCGACTGGCGATCGACGACAAGGCCGATCACATGGGCACCGGCGGGGCCATCAAGGCGCTTACGCTGTCCGGTGTCCGGGAGAAGGCCGGCCAGATCGGTGTGCCGCTGCACAAACACCTCACCGGGGACATGCTCATTCCCGGTTCGCTGATGCGGCCCGGGGACATGCTGGTTCCGGGCATTCCGATCGGCATGTCAGTCGCCGACGGCGAAATGATGTACGGCTCCTACGAGGATCTGCAGGTCGACATCTGGGGACCGCGGCAGGGCAAGACCACCTCCCGGGTGATCCCGGCAGTGCTCGCCGCCATCGGCCCGGTGGTCGTCACCTCCAACAAGCGTGACGTCGTCGACGCCACCCGGGATGTGCGCGCGGGCAAGGGCAGTCAGATCTTCGTCTTCGATCCGCAAGGCGTGGCCCCGGATTCGCACGACCTGCAGGCGCAGCAGGAACCCGGCTGGTACTGGGATCCGCTGGCATGGGTCGACGTGCACCGGCCCGGCTGCGAGGTGCGGGCGGTCAGCCTGGCGGGTCATTTCTCCGACGCTGAGGGCAGCCCCTCGGCCGGCCAGGGCGCTGACTCGTACTTCGACCCCGAGGCCGAGGATCTGCTCGCGGCGCTGTTCCTGGCCGCGGGTTTCGAGGGCAGCAACATCCTGCGCGCCTGGGAATGGGTGAACAACCCGATGGACACCACCCCCATCGAGATCCTGCGCGCGCACTCGAAGCACTACATGGCCGAGGGTCTCGCCGGCCAGTACAACCTCGACATCCGCACGCGCGACGGCATCTTCGGTGGCGCGAAGGCGATGATCAGGTGCCTGAAGTTCCCGCACATCCAGCCGTGGATCATCCCCAACGGCGGCCGGTCGGCCTTCGACGAACTGGAATTCCTCGAGCGCAACGGCACCCTCTACTGCCTGTCGCTGGAGGGCCGGGGTTCGGCGGCGCCGCTGGTGAGCGCCCTGACCGCGGCGGTCATCGACGTGGCCTCCCGCGAGGCGTCACGGTCGCCGGGCGGGCGGCTGCCGGTGCCGCTGCTGGCCGCCCTCGACGAGGCCGCCAATGTCGTGCGCTGGAAGGATCTGCCGAAGCAGTACAGCCACTTCGGTTCTCGCGGCATCGTGGTGATGACGGTGCTGCAGTCCTGGGCGCAGGGCGCGCGCTGCTGGGGACCCGATGGCATGGAGGCGCTCTGGGGCGCCGCGAACATCAAGGTCATCGGCAGCGGCATCGACGACATGACCTTCCTGCAACAGCGCTCCGAGGCCATCGGCGACTACGACAGCATCTCGCAGTCGGTGTCGGAATCGAAGGGCGGCAAGAGCTATTCGCGCTCCCTGAGCTCATCGCGGACCTTCAACGCCCATGCCCTGGCGACCCTGCCGCGCGGCCGTGCCATCCTGTTCGCCTCGGGTACACCGGCCGTGCTGCTGCGCACGGTGCCGTGGTGGGAGGGCCCCGACGCCGCCGCGGTCGAGCGGTCGATCGAAGCCCACGACCCGTCACCGACGCGCAAGACCGAGATTTCCGATCTGATCAGTCCCGCCCTGATCAAAGAGACACTGCCGGATGTTTCGGCGCCCAAGGAGGTTCGACCGCTGTGAGCGAAGAGTCAACACCCATGGTCTACGCGAGCGTGGTCGAGTTCGTGGAGAACTACCTCAGCCTCGTGTACCGCCGGCAGGTGACCGATATCAGCGACACCGTGTGGTGCCCCGAATGGTGGAAGCACGCTGAGGCGGTCGCGCGACTGGATGCCATGTGGCGGGCGTGGGAGCACTTCCGCCACGACGGCAAGACCGGGCTGAGCGTCTGGTTCCTCGACCACGCCGACCCGCACATGGCGAAACTGTTCGATCCCAAGGGCCCGTTCAAGTACTGCAGCGTGCGCAACGGCCACAAGGACATGCTCACGCCGCTGCCGTTGAAGTCCCCCCAGCAGGGCTTGTTCAGCAATCCCACGATGGGGGAGTTCCCGCTCTGAGATGACCCGTGGGCGCCGGTACGGTGCCGGCGCCGAAACGGAAAGTGGCGGATCGGGTTGCGATCCGCCACGGTTCGAAGTTATTGCTGCTCAGACTCGTTCACGCGAGCGAGCGCGTTCGCGCTCCCGCTCGTGCGCTTCCTGCTCCCGCACCCGCCGCTGCGCCGCCTCCTGCTCCCGGAGCCGCACGGCGTCCTGTGCCGACTGGGCCTGTCCGACCTCCATCAGCAGCCGTACCGATTGCAGTTCGGGCGAGATACCCATGCGCGAAAGGTGTTGCGCCAGAGCGGTTCGCCGCTCCACCGAGTCGTATCGCACGGAGCCGCGGCCAGCTTGCTGCGCGGCCATTCGAGATGCCTCCGCCTGCGCGGAGAATCGATCCTTTTCGAGAGATACGCCCCGTTCACGCGTCGGGCGCTCCAAGATTCGCGAGAGTTCGCGGTTACGCGGATCACGTGCCTTGGCATCCGCTGCCTCACGCAGCCGACGCTCGCGGCCCTCCTTCTGGCGGGCCTCGGTGACCCTGACGCGTGCTTCCGCTTCCTTCTGGCCACGTTCCCGGGTGCGCAGCGCGACAAGTGTCGCGAGCTGCAACATTTGCCTCATCATCGCCGCTGTTTCGCGGCCGATGTCGTCGAGTTCCTCGGCCATTGCCTGCTCCCCGATGCTGCAGTTAGATCACTATGGATGATTGTGGTGCTTCGTCACGGACATCGCCACACGAACGGTGGTTGCGCGTAGCCATATCCCGCCTGCAAACGTGGACACCCGGAGCCCATCAGGCGTCGCAACGGCCCGGTGGGGATTGCCCGGTGGGCTTTACTACGCCTTGGTACTCCGTTCTACGAGGTTACCAGCGAAAACTCCGAAACCACCGTGCGCGCGCGTCGCGATCCAGCATATATCGCACAATTCCGGCAGGTCGTGGAAAAGTCAGGATTTTCTTTGGTTAGGGAAGCCTTACGCAAGAGGTTCAACGGGACCTTCCTGAGACCTTCGCCGGAAAAGAATCGGGCCCGGCGCGGGAAGCGCCGGGCCCGAAAAACCATGCTGGTCAGTTGATTTGGACTGATTGGATGTTCACGTCCGCGGCCGGCTTTCCGTCCTGGCCGCCGCCCTGGACACCCGCCTTGGCGATCTTGTCGAGGGTGGCGAGACCGGCGTCGTCGACCGTGCCGAAGATGGTGTACTGCGGCGGCAGTTGGGAATCGCCGTAGACCAGGAAGAACTGGCTGCCATTGGTGCCCGGGCCGGCGTTGGCCATGGCGAGCACGCCGCGCTTGTAGGCGACCGGGTACTGGGCGGCTTGATCATTCGGGTCGTACTGGTCGGTCGGGTACTCGTTGTCGAATTCGTAACCGGGACCGCCCATTCCGCTACCGGTAGGGTCGCCGCACTGCAGCACCTCCAGGCCCTTGCCCGTGGTGATGCGATGGCAGCTGGTGTTGTCGAAGAACTTCTGCTTGGCCAGGCTCTCGAAACTGTTGACCGTGCAGGGGGATTCACTCGGGGTCAGGGTCATGGAGATCGGACCCTGGCTGGTGTCCATGGTCGCCTTGACATCACCGGCGGTGGAGATATTGGCCGTGCTCGGCGGATTCACCGGCTTGTCGGCCGGCTTCTGCGACGGACGGTACGTACAGCTGACCGAGGCCGGCTTGGCCTTGGCGGCCGGCGGGGGAGCGGCGGTCAGCGAGGCGTCCGGAGTCTCCGAGGCCTTGGCGCTGGTGCTGTTGTCATCGCCCTTGGTGAGGAAGTAGATGCCGACACCGGCCGCGACCGCGACCACAACACCCAGGGCCGAGGCCGCGATGGTGAGTTGCTTGCGCTTACGCGCCCGCTGGGCCCGATTCTCCAGTTGACGCTCCAGCTTCCGCTTCGCCGCAGCGCGTCGCTGTTCATTGCTCGGCACTAACTGTCCCTCCGTGAACGGTCGGTATCTGATGTCTGTACAGACTGCGGCCGTCAGCCCAGCGGCCGCGGCAGACATTACCTGCATTCGCTGAGAAAAACCTACATATGGCAGGCCCTGGTGGCCGTCGGCCGGTAACCGGTTGGACTTGGCGGACGGGCGTGGTGAAAACTGGGCAGCGTGACCAAGACCAGCAGCTTCCGTGCCCCGAGGGGGGTCCCCGACTATCTGCCACCCACGTCCGCCGAGTTCGTCGCCGTCCGCGACGCCCTCGTCGGGACGGCGCGATTGGCCGGATACGGGCATGTCGAGCTGCCGATCTTCGAAGAGACCGCCCTGTTCGCGCGGGGTGTGGGCGAGTCCACCGACGTCGTCACCAAGGAGATGTGGACCTTCGCCGACCGCAATGGCGAGAGCTTCACCCTGCGCCCCGAAGGCACCGCCGGCGTCATGCGGGCGGTCATCGAGAACGGCCTCGACCGCGGGGCGCTGCCCGTCAAACTCTGCTACGCCGGGCCGTTCTTCCGGTACGAGCGCCCGCAGAAGGGCCGCTACCGGCAGCTGCAGCAGGTCGGCGTGGAGGCCATCGGCGTCGACGATCCGGCGCTGGACGCCGAGGTGATCGCCATCGCCGACGCCGGATTCCGGGGGCTCGGACTGGAGGGTTTCCGGCTCGAGATCACCTCGCTCGGCGACGAGACCTGCCGGCCGCAGTATCGAGAACTGTTGCAGGACTTCCTGTTCAAGCTGCCGCTGGACGAGGAGACCAAGCGCCGGGCGGCGATCAACCCGCTGCGGGTGCTCGACGACAAGCGTCCCGAGGTCAAGGAGATGACCGTCGACGCGCCGCTCATGATCGACCACCTGTCGGAGTCGGCCAAGGCGCACTTCGAGCAGGTGCTCGGCCTCCTCGACGCGCTGGGCGTGCCGTATGTGGTCAACCCGCGCATGGTGCGCGGGCTCGACTACTACACGAAGACCACCTTCGAATTCGTGCACGACGGGCTGGGCGCGCAGTCCGGCATCGGCGGCGGCGGCCGTTACGACGGGCTGATGGCCGAGCTCGGCGGGCAGCCGCTGTCGGGCATCGGCTTCGGCATCGGCGTCGACCGGACGGTGCTGGCGCTCGAAGCCGAGGGCAAGTCCGCCGTCGACGGTCCCCGCGTCCAGGTGTTCGGCGTCCCGCTCGGTGAAGTGGCCAAGCAGCGCCTGGTGGTGCTCGCGGCCGAGTTGCGCCGGGCCGGCATTCGCGTCGACCTCGCCTACGGCGGCCGCGGGATGAAGGGCGCGATGAAGGCGGCCGACAAGTCCGGCGCGCAGCTGGCCCTGGTGCTCGGTGACCGCGAGGTCGCCGAGGGCCAGATCGGGCTCAAGGATCTGAGCACCGGCGAACAGCGCGAGATCCCCCTGGACGAGGCCGTCGCCCAGGTCGCGGCCGCACTCGCGGGCGAGCAGAACTGACCCGTCGGCCGAGCCGGACAGCGCCGCTGTCCGGCCCGGCCGGCAGCCGCCGCGCCGATGGGGGCTTGGGGTGGGGCAAATCGGGGTATGGGGTCAGGACCTGCTGGTACCGTGCGGTGCGTCCCGCGGGGGCGGTGCGTGCCGCCGGCAGGCCCGACCCATCGAGACTTGGACGAATGCGCTGCTGTGACTGATGAATCGAAACCGGGGTCCGACGGCGAAATCGGCCTCGACCTGGTCGCCCCCGAACTGCTGGCCCCGGCCCTGCGCAGGCTCACCCTGGCCGCGCTCGGCATCGGCATCGGGGTCGGACTGCTGATGGCGCTGTTCGTGCACTGGCCGATCGCCCTCGCCACCGGCCTCGTGCTCGGCGCACCCACCGCCCTCTACGCCGTGGCCGTGCAGCGGCGGCGAATCACGGTGTCCGGCACCGTTATCCGTGCCCGCACCTGGCGCGGCGAACGCCGCCTCGACCTGGCCGGCGCCACCGCCGCCGAAATCCTGGTCTACCCGGGCAAGATCAGCCGCATCGTGCTGCGCGTCACCGCGGGCGCCGACACCCAGGTCGTGCCGCTGGCCATCTACAGCGACTCCGGCAGCGGCCGCGAACTGCACATTCTGGGCCTGCGCAAACTCGCCGACGCCCTGGCCGGTTGCCCCCTCGCGTCCGCCCTCGCCATCTCCGGACTGCTCGTCCAGCAACTGCGCGCCGAGGCCCGCGACGCCGTCGCCGAGCAACGGCCCCTCTACCGGGCCGTCCGCATGGTCCGCGACCGCGACCAGGTCGCCCCGGTCGTCCTCAGCGACTCCGACATCGCCGACCTCGCCCACTGAGCGGTCAATTCACCGATCCCCGAGCCGGATTCGCCGGCCGGTGCCGGTGTCTGTTTGCTCACGTGCTGCTCACGGGGCGGGACGCGGGGGAGTGAGCCTGGCTAGGGTGAAGACGGACCTACCCGCCATCGCGAGGAGATCGTCGTGAGCACCACCGCGCCAGTGACCGTCACCGTGACCGGAGCCGCCGGGCAGATCGCCTACGGATTGCTCTTCCGCATCGCGTCGGGGGCGCTACTCGGGTCCGAGACGCCGGTGCGGTTGCGGCTGCTGGAGATTCCGGCCGCCGTCGGATCGCTCGAGGGCGTGGCGATGGAACTCGAGGACGGGGCGTTCCCGCTGCTGGCGGGCATCGATATCGCCGATGACCCGTGGATCGGATTCGACGGGGCCAATATCGCGATCCTGGTGGGGGCGCGGCCGCGGACCGCGGGCATGGAACGGTCGGATCTGCTGGCGGCCAACGGGCCGATCTTCACCGATCAGGGCGCGGCCATCAATGCCAATGCGGCCGAGGACATCCGGGTGCTGGTGGTCGGGAATCCGGCCAATACCAACGCCTTCATCGCCATGAGCAATGCGCCCGACGTGCCCGCCGGGCGGTTCACCGCGCTCACCCGGCTCGACCACAATCGCGCGATCGCGCAGGTGGCGAAGAAGACCGGGGCGGCAGCCGCCGACATCGCGCGGATCACGGTGTGGGGCAATCACTCCGCGACGCAGTACCCGGACCTCGCTCACGCGACGGTCGGCGGGCGGGGCGCGCTCGAGCTGATCGCCGACGATGCCTGGGTGACCGGCGATTTCATCCCGACCGTGCAGCAGCGCGGCACCGCCATCATCAAGGCGCGCGGCGCGTCCTCGGCGGCGAGCGCGGCCAGCGCCGCCATCGACCACATCCACGACTGGGTGCTGGGTACCGCGCCCGGCGACTGGACCTCGATGGCGGTGCCCTCGGACGGCTCCTACGGCGTGCCCGAGGGACTGATCAGCTCGTTCCCGGTGACCTGCGCCGATGGCGAGTACACCATCGTGCCGGACCTGGAGATCGGCGAGTTCGCCCGCACTCGGATCGACCACAGCGTCGCGGAGCTGGTGAGCGAGCGCGACGCCGTGGTCGACCTGGGGTACGCCAAGCGGTCCTGATCAGCCCCGGCGAGTGGAGGTGATCAGCTCAGCTTGCTGATCACGTTCTCGCCGTACCACTTGATCTTGACGATCTTCTCCTCCAGCGACTCCGTGTCGGGCTCCATCGCGTACGAGTTGCGGAAGCCGACGATCAGATCGGTGATGCCCTTCTCCTCGAGGCGCTTCACCCCGTCGGTGGTGTAGCCGTCGCGGGAGACCGCGTGGATCTCGAACTCGCCCGGATTGTCGCGCTCGCTGCGCAATTCGTTGATCCGCGCCAGGTACTTGTCCAGGTCGTCGCCCTTGCCGCCGGCGTGCATCCAGCCGTCGCACAGCCGCACCGCGCGGCGCAGCGCGGCATCGCTGTGCCCGCCGACCAGGATCGGCAGCGGCTGGGTCGGGGCGGGGGTGAGCTTGATCTTCGGGATGTCGTAGAACTCGCCGTGGTACTCGAAGTACTCACCGGTGGACAGGCCGCGCACGATCTCGATGCACTCGTCCAGGCGCTTGCCGCGCTTCTCGAACGGGACGCCCATCATCTGGAAGTCCTCCGGCCACGGGCTGATGCCCACGCCCAGGGCGAAGCGGTTGTTGCTCAGGCGGGCCAGCGAACTGGCCTGCTTGGCCACCAGCACCGGCGGGCGGATGGGCAGCTTGAGCACGAACGGGGTCATGCGCAGCGTGGTGGTGGCCGCGGCGAGGGCGGCCGACAGCACGAAGGTCTCGATGAACGGCTTGCCGTCCAGGAACTCGCGATTGCCGTCGGCGGTGTACGGGTACTTGGAATCCGACTCGGCCGGGTAGGCGATGCTGTCGGCCACGGTGATGCTGTGGAACCCGGCGGCCTCGGCGGCCTGCGCGAGGGGGATGTAGTAATCCGGGTTGGTCATCGCCTCCGCGTAGGTGAAGCGCATCGATCGTCCTCTCGACAGTGAGCCAGTACAAAAACTAGAACCGATTCTAGTTCTGTGAGTGATGCTAGCGGGAGGCTCGCGGGAAAGGCAGTCGAACGAGCGATCCGCACCCTTCGCACCCGATCCTGCTGGAGGTGCTCACCTGTCGTATCGCAGCAGCAGACCGCCCGGTCGTAGCCGTCCCGGTGGCTGAGATGCCCGTCCCGGTGGGCTTGTCCGGATTCCTGGATCTTGTTCTAATCGCGTCATGACGATCGCCATCACCGGCTCCGGCTCGGGCATCGGCGCGGCCACAGCCGCCGCCCTGCGCGCCGCCGGGCACGACATCATCGGGATCGACCTGCGCAACGCCGACATCACCGTCGACCTCACCGACGCCGCGGCGCGCGCGGCCGCGGTCGAGGAGATCGTGGAGCGATCCGGGGGAGTGCTGGACGGCGTGGTGCTGTGTGCCGGTGTCGGCCCGCAGGTGCCCGACCCGAACCTGGTGGTGGAGATCAACTACCGGGCCACCGTGGCCCTGCTCGACGCCCTGCTGCCCGCACTGCGCAAGGGTGAAAACCCTGCGGCCGTGGTGGTTTCGTCGGTGGCCTCCACCCAGATCAAATGGGAGGACAACCCGATCCGCACGGGCACCGAGGCCGAGGCCTTCGCCCAGGCCGGGGATTTCGCGGGCCACTACGCCTACGCGTCCTCCAAGAACGCCGTCACCGTGGCCGTGCGCGAACGCGCCGTGGAGTGGGGCGCCGCCGGCGTGCGCCTGAACACCGTCGCCCCCGGCAGCGTCGAAACCCCGCTGCTGCAGGCCGGTCTGGACGATCCGCGCTACGGTGACGCCATCCGCAACTTCGTGGCCCCCATCGGCCGCAATGGCAAGCCCGAGGAGATCGCCTCCCTCATCGCCTATCTGGTCGGCCCGCAGGCCGGCTTCATCCACGGCGCCCAGTTCGTCATCGACGGCGGAATCGACGCGCAGACGCGGCCGACCGCGGTGTAATCCACCGCGGCGCGCCGACCGCGCGCCCTGAACGGTGGCCGAGCCCGCGGGGTGTACAGCCGCATTTCGGCCTCCACCGATGCCGCGGTGACCGGGGTACCCGACCCGATCACCGCGGCATTCTGCTGTCCGGAGACGACCGTGCCGCCGCGAAAGCGGCTGTGCCGCACTCGGATCAGGCGGGATCGGTCTCGGCCACGTCCGTGCTTTCGGCCGGCTCGCCGATGACACCGGGGGCGAAGGTGCCCAGGTTGCCGGTGAGTTCGCTTTCGGCGGTGTGGCTTCGGTGCGGTCGCACGGTGCGGCCGTGCTCGGCATCGGCCGCACCGCCCTTGCCCGTGGTGGCGGGGGAGCCCATGAAGCCCGTACCGGCCGGGCCGCCGAGGCCGGTGATGTCGGCCGCTCCCGCGCCGAATGGATCGGCGGGGTTGGTGACCTTGCCACCGGGGATCGAGGACCCGGGGCCGCCAGGGGTTGACGGCAGGTCGCCGCCGAGACCGCCACCGCCGACTCCGATCCCGCCGGCCCCAGCGGCAGTGGTGTTCGGGAGACCACTGACCGGATCGGCCTCGAGCGGTGCGCCGGGCGTGCGGGTGGCTGCCTGCAGGCCGCTTCCGAACAGGTCCTCGGCCTGCTCCAGGATCGGCCTGCCGACATTCTGTGCCAGCGACCGCGCGACCTCGGCCGGGTTCGGGCCGCCGCCCTGACCGAGCAGCTGACCGATGATGCCGTGCACCTGCGCGGTGTAGACCGAGAGTTCGCCGTGCGTGGCGTTCACGACCGCGACGGCCTCGCCGAGATGCCGGGTGGCCGAGGCGATCAGCGCGGTCTGGCCGATCGGGGTCAGGATCAGCGGGGCCAGCGCCGTGGCCTCGGCGGCGAATGCCTCCGCGATGGCGGTGAGCTGGATATTGCCCCGCTGCACCACGGCCGCGGCCCGAGTGGTGATCGACGACAGGTCGAAGCCGCGCTGGGCGGTCTCCCGGCCGTGGTTCCCGGCCTGCCGGCCCGACTCCTGCGCACGCTGGGAAGCCTGCCCCTGCCACAGGGATTCGACGGTCTCGAGCGCGCCCCCGCCGATCCGGACCGCGGCCCCGATGACCTTCGACCCGGTGCCGAGCAGGGTCGCCGGATTCAGCCGGCCGAGGATGCCGGTGCCGAAGCTCTGCAACAGGTCCAGGAACGGCTCGAACAGCGCGTCCAGTCCGGGAATCGCGGGAAGCGCCAGGCCCTTCATGAGATCGCCGACCGGATCGGCGGGCAGCGGCGGCAACGCGGCCGCGGGATCGGCGGCGGCCCGGGCCAGCGCGGCCTGCGCGGCATCGAGCGCGGCGGGCACCGTGTTCAGGGCGGCGTCCGCGGAACCGAGCACGGCCTCGGCAGTGCCGAGTGCGTCCTGCGCGCCCGAGAGCGCATCGTGGGCGCCATCCAGCGCGAGTGCGACCGTGTCGCCGAGCGTGCCGGTCCGTGACTCTGCGGCAGCACCGCCTGGGACTCTTCCGGCGAGCGGCGAGCTGACCTGCTCGAATTCCTGACGCGCGAGCGCGAATTCCGGCGGTTCGAATGGCGGCATGTCGGTGGGCGGTGTGTCCAGCGGCAGATCCGGGATCGGACCGGTGACGCTCACGCGGTCGGCTCCCCTCGCGCTGGTGTCCGGATCCGCCGGGCGGAGGGCATCGATGACGCCGGAGTCGATCGGCCTCATGGCCGTTCGCCGATCTGCCCGGCGGCCGTGCCGAGGCCCCCGGCGAATTCGGCGTCGGTGGTGTCGTAGGTGGCGGCCGATCCGAAGGCAGCCCGGCCGAGGGCGCCGAAGCGGGCGGAGAGGGCGGCGATGTCGCGATCGTGCAGGAGTTCGGCGACCGCGAAGCCGGCCAGGAAGTTAGCGCCGATGAGCCCGAAGACCGGTGTCATGGCCGCGACGTGGGACACCGTGTCGAGGCCGCCCTGGGCGGCGATGTCGGCGGCGACGCCGTCCTGTGCGGCGGCGAATGTGCGGACCGCACCGGTGTCGACCCAGAGATCGGCCATGGCAGTACCCCCTGATCGTCATGGACATGCGGATGGCGAATATATCCCGTTCCATCGTCCAGACCGGCGTGGCGTGCGCGGCCACACCGCAACCACACCGTTGTTGCAAATTAGAACAAGTTCTATATTCTCGTCACCATGAAGGTCGCAGTCACCGGCGCTGCCGGGTTCCTTGGCACCAATTTGCTTCGCCTGCTTACCGATCGCGGTCACGAAGTGACTGCCATCGACCGGGTCGCGGGCGCGAGCCAGCCCGGTGTCACCTGGGTCAACGGTGACGTGCTGGACCCGGCATCCATGCGCGTGGCGCTGGACGGGGCCGAGGTGGTCTACCACCTGGTCGCGCTCATCACCCTGGCCCACAAGAACGACGTGGCCTGGCGGGTCAACACCGAGGGCGTGCGTATCGTCGCGGACGCCGCCCGCGAGGTCGGCGTGCGGCGGATGGTGCACACCAGCTCCATTCACGCGTTCAACCAGTACAGCTGTGGCGGCCGGATCAACGAGCGCTCGCCGCGGTCCATCGATCCCGGGCTGCCGGTGTACGACCGCTCCAAGTGGCAGGGCGAGATCGAGCTGCGCAAGATCATCGACAAGGGCCTGGACGCGGTGGTGTGCAACCCGACCGGTGTGTACGGCCCGATCGACAACACCGCCTCGCGCATCAACACCACGCTGTGGGACGCCGCGCGCGGGCGGGTGCCGGTCATGATCAGCGGCGGCTTCGACCTGGTCGACGTGCGCGACGTGGCCCAGGGCCTGGTGCTCGCGAGCGAGCGCGGCCGCACCGGTGAGAACTACCTGCTGGGCGGGCACTTCACCGACATGTTCCAGGCCACCCGCACCGCCGCCGAGGTCAACGGGAAGATGAAGCCCGCCTTCGCGATTCCGGCCAAGGTCATCAACGCGTGCATGCCGGTCATGGAGCCCGTCGCCCGTGCGCTGGGCAGTGACCGCATCTCCAAGGCGGCCATGGGAGCGCTGCTGTCGGCGCCGATCGTCGAGCGCACCAAGGCCACCGAGGAACTCGGTTACCGGCCGCGGCCCGCCGAGCAGACCATTCGGGATCTGGTCGCCTTCTACAACGGGCAGCCGATCGAGTCCGACACGCAGAAGATTGCTTGACAGTCGTTAGAACGCATGTTCGACTGGGGTGGTGCGTTGGCAAAGGCAAACCCTCGGCGCCGATGACGGCGCGCTACCCGGGCTCGAACGTGCGGGTTTCGTACGCAGCGTACAGACGCCCGAGTTCGAGGGCATCACGTTTCACGAGGTGCTCTGCAAGAGTGCCCTGAACCGGGTGCCCGACAGCAATCTGCCCTTCAGCTGGACCATCAATCCCATGCGGGGCTGCTCGCACGCGTGCCGCTACTGCTTCGCCCGCGGCACACACGAGTACCTCGACCTGGATGCGGGGGCCGATTTCGACTCCCAGATCGTGGTCAAGACCAATGTGGTCCCGGTGCTGCGGCGCGAACTGCACAAGCGGTCGTGGCGGCGGGAATCGGTTGCGCTGGGCACGAATACCGATCCCTATCAGCGCGCCGAGGGCCGCTACCGGCTCATGCCCGGCATCATCTCCGCGCTCGCCGACTCCGGCACCGGGTTCTCCATTCTCACCAAGGGCACGCTGCTACGGCGGGATCTGCCGCTGCTGGTCCAAGCCGCTGGGCAGGTGCCGGTGCACCTCGCCGTCTCCATCGCCATTCTGGATCCGGAGCTGCATCGCGGCCTCGAGCCCGGCACGCCCTCGCCGCGGGCGCGACTGGAACTGGTGCGCGCCCTGGCCGACGCCGGATTCGCGGTGAATGTCATGGTGGCGCCGGTCATTCCATACCTCACCGACTCCCAGGCGCATCTCGACGCGCTCTTCGCCGCCATCGCCGAGGCCGGGGCCGCCGGTGTCACGGCGTTCCCCATGCATCTGCGCGGCTCCACGCGCGGCTGGTTCCTCAATTGGCTGGCCGAAGCCCACCCGGCGCTGCTACGGCGCTACCGGCAACTGTATGGTCGGGGTGCTTCGGTGACACCGGAGTATTCTGCGTGGCTACGCGGCCGAATCGAGCCGTTGCTGGAGAAACACCGTTTGAACCGCGATCGGCCGGCCGAACCCGAGGTCCGCGTCGCCGAATCGCACACGCCCGATCCGCAGCTGGCGTTGTTCGCCTGATGGCGGTTCTTTGATCGAAACCATTGCGCTTCACGGGTGTGTCGCGAATATTGCGGAGTAGTTTGGCGTTGGTACCTCACACCTGACGAGGAAGTGATGCACGCGCATGGTTTCGCAGCATGACGACCCTGCGGCGCTGCCGCACAAAGATACTGTGGCTCCGCTGCACAACAGCACTGTGAAAGCTCCGTCCGACGGCGGCATTGCGGCGGCCGGAAACGGCCGCGCCACAGCCAAATCGGCGGTCGAGAAATTGGAAAGAGTCGTCATCCGCTTCGCGGGTGACTCCGGTGACGGTATGCAGCTCACCGGTGACCGTTTCACCCACGAGGCCGCCGCCTTCGGCAATGACCTTGCCACCCAACCGAACTTCCCCGCCGAGATCCGCGCGCCCCAGGGCACGCTACCGGGCGTGTCGTCGTTCCAGATCCAGATCGCGGACTACGACATCCTCACCGCCGGCGACCAGCCCGACGTATTGGTCGCCATGAATCCTGCTGCGCTGAAGGCGAATCTGGAGGATTTGGCCCGCGGGGCGACGGTGATCGTGAATACTGACGAATTCACCAAGCGGAATCTGACCAAGGTCGGCTATGCCGGTGATCCGCTCACCGATGACACACTGACCGATTTCGTAGTGCACCGGGTGCCCATGACATCCCTGACACTCGGGGCAACCGAACCGACCGGTGTGGGCAAGAAAGATGGGCAGCGCGCGAAGAATATGTTCGCGCTCGGCTTGCTGTCGTGGATGTACGGGCGGCCCATCGGCGGCACCGAACAGTTCATGCGGGAGAAATTCGCGGCCACACCGGATGTCGCCGAAGCGAATATTCTCGCATTCCGGGCAGGCTGGAATTACGGCGAAACCACCGAGGCCTTCGCCACCACCTACGAGATAGCCCCCGCGACGCTGCCGCCCGGCACCTACCGGCAGATCACCGGCAACACCGCGCTCGCCTACGGCATCGTCACCGCCGGGCAGCTGTCCGGGCTGCCGGTCTTCCTGGGCACCTACCCGATCACCCCGGCCTCGGACATCCTGCACGAACTGAGCAAGCACAAGAACTTCGGCGTCACCACCTTCCAGGCCGAGGACGAGATCGCCGGCATCGGCGCGGCGCTGGGCGCCGCACTCGGCGGTGCGCTCGGGGTGACCAGTACCTCCGGGCCGGGGCTGGCGCTCAAGAGCGAGACCATCGGCCTGGCCGTCATGACCGAGCTGCCGCTGGTGATCATCGACGTGCAACGTGGCGGGCCCTCCACCGGCCTGCCCACCAAGACCGAACAGGCCGACCTGCTGCAGGCGCTCTACGGGCGCAACGGCGAGTCGCCGGTGGCCATCGTCGCGCCGCGCTCACCGGCGGACTGCTTCGACGCCGCGGTCGACGCCGCCCGCATCGCGCTGACCTACCGCACGCCCGTACTGCTGCTGTCCGACGGCGCCATCGCCAACGGTTCCGAGCCGTGGGCGATTCCACAGGTCACCGAGCTGGCCCCGATCGATCCGGGCTTCGAACCCGAGGGCGCGGAGGGCGATTCGTTCCAGCCCTACGCGCGCGATCCGGAGACCCTGGCCCGGCCGCTGGCGGTGCCCGGCACCGTGGGCCGCGCCCACCGCATCGGCGGGCTCGAAAAGGCCGACGGCAGCGGCAATATCTCCTACGACCCGGCCAATCACGAGCTGATGGTGCGGATTCGGCAGGCCAAGATCGACGGCATCGCGGTGCCCGATCTCGAGGTGGACGATCCGGGGGACCGCGCCGAACTGCTGCTCATCGGCTGGGGCAGCTCCTACGGGCCGATCGGCGAGGCGTGCCGGCGGGCGCGGCGGCGCGGGGTGCCGGTGGCGCAGGCGCATCTGCGGAACCTGAACCCCTTCCCGCCCAACCTCGGTGACGTGCTGCGCCGCTACCGCACCGTGGTCTGCCCGGAGATGAACGGCGGCCAGCTGGCCATGCTGCTGCGCGCCCGCTACCTGGTCGACGTGCAGCCGTGGACCAAGATCGCCGGCACCGCCTTCCAAGCACAGGAACTGGTCGGCGTCATCGACGCGGCCCTGGACGGTTCCATCGCGGAGATGGAACAGGCCAAGGCCTTCGCCGCACGCGCGCGGGCGACCTACCGCACCCCAGGGGGCAACTGATGACCATTCTCGAAAACGCGCTCGTGGGTACCGATCTCGGCCTCACCGGACTGTCCGGCGTGCCGCGGGCCGACCGGCCGCAGAAGGCGAAGGACTTCACCTCCGATCAGGAGGTGCGCTGGTGCCCCGGGTGCGGCGACTACGTCATTCTGGCCACCGTGCGCGGCTTCCTGGCCGATCTGGGTCTCGAGCGCGAGAACCTCATGTTCGTATCCGGCATCGGCTGCTCGAGCCGGTTCCCGTACTACCTGGAGGCGTACGGGATCCACTCGATCCACGGCCGCGCGCCGGCCATTGCCACGGGCATGGCGGTGACCCGGCCCGATCTGTCGGTCTGGGTGGTGACCGGTGACGGCGACGCGCTGTCCATCGGCGGCAACCACCTCATCCACGCGCTGCGCCGCAATGTGAACATGACGATCCTGTTGTTCAACAACCGGATCTACGGCCTCACCAAGGGCCAGTACTCACCGACCTCGGAGACCGGCAAGGTCACCAAGTCCACCCCGATGGGCTCGGTCGACCATCCGTTCAACACCCTGTCGGTGGCACTGGGCGCCGAGGCCACCTTCGCCGCCCGCGCGCTGGACTCGGATCGGACCGGGCTCACCGAGGTGCTGCGCGCCGCCGCCGAACACCGCGGCACCTCGTTCGTGGAGATCCTGCAGGACTGCCCGATCTTCAACGACGGCTCCTTCGACGCGCTGCGCCGGGAGAACGCCGAATCCCATCTGGTCCGGTTGCGGCACGGCGAGCCCATCCGCTTCGGCGCGGACGGTGAATTCGCCGTGGTCCGTGCTGGTTTCGGCCTGCGGGTGGCGCGCGCCGACAGTGTCGCCGAAGCGGAGATCGTGGTCCACGACGCCTATACCGACCACCCCGAATACGCCTACGCCCTGTCCCGCCTGTCCGACCAGGACCTCACCCACGTGGTAACCGGCATCTTCCGCAGCGTCTCCCGCCCCACCTACGACGACGGTGTCCGCGCCCAGCTGAACACCGCCGTCGAACGCAAACCGGTGAGCGAGAACTCGCTGCAGGAGCTGCTCACCGGCCGCGAAACCTGGACGGTCGGCTGATCTTTCGCCGCTAGGCCGGAACGAAGGCGTTCAGCAAGCGCTGGAACAGATCGTCGAAGCGCTTGTGGGACGCCTTCTGGTCATCGCTGAGCCCGTCGCCGAGCTCGGGCGCGTACACGATCAGTCCTGCCGCCCTGGCTGTCCGCATCGCATTCCTCCGAATTCCCTTGCGGGCAAGCACCCGCCGGCGCCGATTCTGCCGCCAACCGCACCCGCGCTGCCCCGCCGATCCCACCCGGATACCGCCATCGCCCTGAGCGAAAACGGGTGGAAGGCCGGAAATGGCAAGGTCCCCAGCCTGTTCGAGGCTGGGGACCGTAGGGAGGTCGGGTCAGCGGAGAGCGGGCGGGTTGTTCAGGTCCTGGGCCGAATAGGTGTCGCAGGCCTTGACCTGGCCGGTCTTGTAGCCGGTCAGGAACCACTTCTGGCGTTCCTCCGACGAGCCGTGGGTCCAGGCTTCCGGGTTGACGCGGCCGGTGGCGGCCTTCTGGATCCGGTCGTCGCCGACGGCGGACGCGGCGGAGAGCGCGTCGCGGATGTCGTTGTCGGTCAACGGCTTCAGGAAGGGTGTGTTGGAACCGGGCGCGGGGAGCTTGTCGGCGTAGTTGGCCCAGACCCCGGCGTAGCAGTCGGCCTGGAGTTCGGTGCGGACAGCGCCGGAGGTGGCGCCCTGGGGGTCGCGCTGGGCGCGGTTGATGTCGCCGAGCAGGTTCTGGATGTGGTGGCCGAACTCGTGGGCGACCACGTACTCCTGGGCGAGCGGCCCGCCGCTGGAGCCGAAGCGGTCGACCAGTTCCTGGAAGAAGCTGGTGTCGAAGTAGGCGGTCTGATCGGCGGGGCAGTAGAACGGGCCCACCGCCGAGGAGGCACGGCCGCAGCCGGTGCTGACCGCGCCGGAGAAGAGGTTGAGCTTCGGGACCACGTACTTGCGGTTGGTCTGCTTGGGCAGTTCGGTGCCCCAGATCGCGTCGAGGCTCTGGGCGGTGAGGATGACGCGGCAGTCGACGTACTTGTTGGCGTCGGCGCCGGTCTTGCAGTGCGTGGGCAGGGTCGCGGTGCCCGGCTTGGCATTGCTGTCCGCGCCCGTGAACTGGCCGAGAATGCTGCCCGGGTCGCCGCCGAAGATCAGTGCCGCGATCACCGCGATGATGCCGATCGCACCGCCGCCGAGAGCCAATCCCCCGCCCATACCCGGTCCGCCGCCGCCACCACTCGCCCGGTTCGGGTCGATTTGCAGGCCCTCGTTGAAGGTCATGGCTATCACTGTGACACGGGCGAGTCGATATCGGTTTCCACTCGCTGAACGTGTCTCTCTACGATGGGTCTGCACCTGGTCACATCTCACCGGTGCTTCGAGCCCGTCGAAAGGAATCCCGTGCTGCGCACCCACTTGGCTGGTTCGCTGCGAAGCGAGCACGCCGGTCAGACCGTCACCCTCACCGGCTGGGTGGCCCGGCGGCGAGACCACGGTGGCGTGATCTTCATCGATCTGCGCGATGCGTCGGGTGTTGCCCAGGCCGTCTTCCGTGAAGGCGAACCCGCGGCGGCCGCCCACAAGCTGCGCAACGAGTTCGTGGTGAAGGTCGTCGGCGTGGTCGAGAACCGCCCGGCCGGTAGCGAGAACCCGAACCTGCCGACCGGCGCCATCGAGGTCAACGTGACCGAGCTCGAGGTGCTGAACGAGGCCGCGCCGCTGCCGTTCCAGCTCGACGACGAGCCGGGCGAGGAAGCCCGCCTCAAGTACCGCTACCTGGACCTGCGCCGCGAAGGCCCGGCGCACACGATCCGCCTGCGCTCGAAGGTGAACGCCGCCGCCCGCGCCGTGCTGGCCAAGCACGCGTTCGTCGAGGTCGAGACCCCGACCATGACCCGCTCCACCCCCGAGGGCGCGCGCGACTTCCTGGTTCCGGCCCGCCTGCAGCCCGGCAAGTTCTACGCCCTGCCGCAGTCGCCGCAGCTGTTCAAGCAGCTGCTCATGGTCGGCGGCATCGAGCGCTACTACCAGATCGCGCGCTGCTACCGCGACGAGGACTTCCGCGCCGACCGCCAGCCCGAGTTCACCCAGCTCGACATCGAGATGAGCTTCGTCGAGCAGGAGGACGTCATCCTGCTGGCCGAGGACGTCCTGGCCGCGCTGTGGCAGCTGGTCGGCTACGAGATCCCGACCCCGATCCCGCACATGACCTATGCCGAGGCCATGCGCCGCTACGGCTCGGACAAGCCGGACCTGCGCTTCGAGGTCGAGATCACCGAGATGATGGAGTACTTCGAGGACACGCAGTTCCGCGTGTTCCAGGCTCCCTATGTCGGCGCGGTCGTCATGCCGGGCGGCGCGTCGCAGCCCCGCCGCCAGTTCGACGCCTGGCAGGAGTGGGCCAAGCAGCGCGGCTCCAAGGGCCTGGCCTACATCACCTTCAACGAGGACGGCACCCTCGGCGGCCCGGTCGCCAAGAACCTCACCGACGCCGAGCGCGAGGGTCTGGCCAAGCAGGTCGGCGCCGAGCCCGGTGACTGCGTGTTCTTCGCGGCCGGCGACGTGAAGTCCAGCCGTGCGCTGCTGGGCGCGGCCCGCGGCGAGATCGCCCGCAAGTGCGGTCTCATCGACGAGAACGCCTGGGCCTTCGTATGGATCGTGGACGCCCCGATGTTCGAGCCCACCGCCGACGCCACCGCGAGCGGCGATGTGGCCCTGGGTCATTCGGCCTGGACCGCCGTGCACCACGCCTTCACCTCGCCCATGCCCGAGCACCTGGACACCTTCGACGCCGATCCGGGCTCGGCGCTGGCCTACGCCTACGACATCGTCTGCAACGGCAACGAGATCGGCGGCGGCTCCATCCGTATCCACCGCCGGGACGTGCAGGAGCGGGTGTTCCAGGTGATGGGCATCAGTGAGGAGGAGGCCCAGGAGAAGTTCGGGTTCCTGCTCGACGCCTTCTCCTACGGCGCGCCGCCCATGGGCGGCATCGCCTTCGGCTGGGACCGCATCACCGCGCTGCTGGCCGGCGTGGACTCGATCCGCGAGGTCATCGCCTTCCCGAAGTCGGGTGGCGGCGTCGACCCGCTCACCGACGCGCCCACCCCGATCACCCTGCAGCAGCGGCAGGAAGCGGGCCTCAACGCCAAGCTCGACGCGAACGGCAACCCGGTCAAGGACGACGCCAAGTAAGGGCGCGCCCGGACCGTCGAGAGCCCGCCGGTATCAGCGATACCGGCGGGCTCCGTCGTCGACAGCGGCTCGCGGGTGCGGGCGGATCGCGCTCAGACCACCAGTCCGTTGGTGAGTGAGCGGTAGGCGTAGGTGGTGGCGATGGCGGTGACCGGTCCGGCCACCAGCAGGCCCAATCCGCACAGCAGCGTGCCGATCACGGTCATGATCAGCACCCCCAGCGCCAGCAGGGTCACCTGCAGGGCATTGGCGACCACCAGCCGCACGCTGGATTGGATTGCGGCGATCGGGTTCTGATCCTGGTCGATCACGAAGTGCAGCGCGAACATGCACAGCACGCCCACGATGATCGCCGGGAACACGCACGCGATCGAGGCCACGAGGCACAGCGCGAACACGATGAGCGCGGTGATCAGCACATTCCCGGCATTCACGAAGCCGAAGAAGGCCGGGAAATCCGGTGGCGTCCCGTCGGTTTCGTACAGTGCGCCGCGGATCATGGCGGCCTGCAGCAGCCACACCACCAGCGACGCGACCGCGAACAGCAGGACGACGGCCGACAGCGACTGCACGTCAACCATATTCACCAGCAAGGTGACCACCAGCCAGGCGATCATGCCGATCAATACCATGCCCACCCAGGGAATGGGATTGAGCCGGAACCGATCCCACCCGTAGGTGAGGGCCGCGCCGACGTCGAGGGTCTCGCGCGGGGGTGTATAGCCCTGTTTCGGCGCCAGCTCGGCGGGCGGGGCACCGGCGGGCGGCGGCATCGCACCCGGCGGGAGTCCGCCCGGTGGAGGCGGATTCGCGCCGGGCGGCATGCCTGCAGGCGGCAACTGCTGCGGCGTGCCCGGGCCGTAGCCGGCCGGCGGCTGCGGCGCGCCCGGCTGCGGGGTGAAGGCCAGCGGGGGTTCCACGGGCTCGCTGCCGTACTGTGCGGCGCCGGGGCCGTCGAATTGCGGGTACCCGGCGAGGCCGGGAAGCTGGTGGCGGCCGGGCACGGGGCCCGGCTCAGGCGCGCCGGAAACCGGTGCGGGCTCGGGGTTTTGGTGCTGCCCGGCGTGGGACGGATACTGCTCGCCGCCCCCTGCGACGGGACGGTCGCCGGAGGGCTCGTACGGTGCTGAGGGCGGCGTGCCAGTCATGGTCGCAAGCCTTTCACATTTCCCGGTTTACGGTGTGGCGCACAGCAAGTGACCATGAGACAACTAGACGGTCCTGGTTGTGTCAAGCAACCAGCGCCGCGTGGGCAAACCATCACAAAGACACGCCGTCCGACGCGCGAAAGGTTGCGCAACCGCTCGCTGAAAGTGACCTGACGGGAGTAACTTGGGTTCCGATGACCGCACTATTGGCCGAACGCGCCGCCGAAGTCGTGTCCGCGGCACAACAGTTGCTCACGAAGCGAATGGGTGCTCCGGTAAAGCTGAGCGATCCGATGGAACTCAGCGGCAGTGGTAGGACGACGGTACTCCGTGTCCGCGTTGCAGAGAACGCCTTTTCGCTACCTCGCACACTGATTGTGAAGCAGGTAGCGGGCACGGCGACGCAGCGGCGCACCGGCGGCATGGCCCCCGGCGTCGCCAGCATCGACTCCGCATTCCTGCGCGAGGCGGTTTCCTACCAATTCACCACCGCCCTCGGCCGTGACCACCGGCCCGGCGCCTACCTGCTCGGCTACAGCCTGCCGGACCGCCTGCTCATACTCAGCGACCTCGGTGAGAACACCTCCCTGACCGCGGTCCTGCGGTCCGGTGTGGAACCGAGCGGGCGCAATGCGCTCATGGCATTCGCCCAGGCACTGGGCCGCATGCACGCCGCGACCGTGGGCCGCGAGGCGGACTTCGTGGCCCTGCTGCGGCGCGTCGATGTGGTGCACCGCGTGGACGGCATTGCGCAGCAAGCCGAATCCGCGGTCGCCGAGGTGCCGATCATGTTGCAGCGCGACCTGGGCATCGAGGTGCCGGGCGAGATCGCCGAGCGGATCGTGCGCGGCAACCGGCTCTTCTCCGCCGGGCGCTACCGCGCCTTCAGCCCCTCGGACCTGTGTCCCGACAATGTCATCCTCAATGACGAGGGCGCGCGGTTCCTGGACTACGAGTGGGGCGGCTTCCGCGACGCCACCCTCGACATCGCCTACGCTCTGGTCTCCTTCCCGGGCTGCCTGTGCGATTTCGAGCTGTCGCGCGAACGCGCCCGCCAGATGGTGGAGGCGTGGCGCTCCGAGGTGGTGGCGGTGTGGCCGGCCCTCGCCGATGACGAGGTGCTCGCCGAACGCATCCTCGAGGCGCGCCTCATCTGGGTGTGGCTGTCCACCTACTGGTTCCTGCCCGCCGACCACGCCCGCATCGCCGCCGCTCGCGAGCACGGTCTGTCCATCCCGCGTTCGGCCGCCCTGATCAACCGCTGGGCCGCCCTCGCCGAGGACGCCCGCTGCACCGGCGACGACACCCTCGGCGACTTCGCCGAACACGTCTCGGCCACGCTGGAAGAGCACTGGGAGGAGTGATCCGCCGCGCGCGGTCCGGGGATGGCGTCGCGGTCGGCGAGTGTGTCGGAGCCGGTCGGTAGGGTCGGGGCCGTGAGTGATGGGCTGTTCGATGCGCCAGGGACGCAGGCCGTAGTCGACGACTTCGAGGCGGGAGCCGCGCGCATTCCCAGCGGGGACGACCGATTCGCGCCACTGGCCGTGCGGATGCGACCGCGCACCCTCGACGAGGTGGTCGGGCAGCAGCATCTGCTCGGGCCCGGGTCGCCGCTGCGGCGGTTGATCGAGGGGTCCGGGGCGGCTTCGGTGCTGCTGTACGGACCGCCCGGCACGGGCAAGACCACCCTCGCCTCGCTGCTGTCGCAGGCCACCGGACGGCGGTTCGAAGCGCTGTCGGCGCTGTCGGCGGGCGTCAAGGAGGTGCGGGCGGTCATCGATCTGGCCCGCCGCCGCCTCACCGTGGGTGAACAGACCGTGCTGTTCATCGACGAGGTGCACCGGTTTTCGAAGACCCAGCAGGACGCGCTGCTGGCGGCGGTGGAGAACCGGATCGTGCTGCTGGTCGCGGCGACCACGGAGAATCCGTCGTTCTCGGTGGTGTCGCCGCTGCTGTCCCGCTCGCTGGTGCTGCAGCTGCAGTCCCTGTCGGAGGCCGACATCCGCACGGTGCTCACCCGGGCCATCGCCGACCCGCGCGGGCTGGCGGGGGAGTACACCGTCACGGATGCGGCGCTCGACCACATCGTGCGGATCGCGGGCGGTGATGCGCGGCGCTCGCTCACCGCGTTGGAGGCGTCGGCCGAATCCTCCCTGGACGGCACCGTCGATGTGGAGTTGGTCGAGGCCAGCGTCGACAAGGCGGCGGTGCGCTACGACCGTGCCGGGGACCAGCACTACGACGTCATCAGCGCCTTCATCAAATCCCTGCGCGGCTCCGATGTCGATGCCGCGCTGCACTACCTGGCCCGCATGATCAGCGCGGGCGAGGATCCGCGATTCATCGCCCGCCGCTTGATGATCCAGGCCAGCGAGGAGGTCGGCATGGCCGACCCCACCGCCCTGCAGACCGCGGTCGCGGCCGCCCAGGTCGTCCAGCTGGTCGGTATGCCGGAGGCCCAATTGGCGTTGACCCAGGCCACGATTCACATCGCCACGGCCCCGAAGTCGGGCGGGGTGGTCAAGAGCCTCGCGGCCGCCATGGCCGACGTGCGCGCGGGCAAGGCGGGCGCGGTGCCCGCCCACCTGCGCGACGGCCACTACGCCGGCGCCGCCGCGCTCGGCAACGCCCAGGGCTACAAATACCCGCACGACCATCCGGATGGCGTTCTCGCCCAGCAATATCCACCGGACGAGCTGGTCGGCGTCGACTACTACCGGCCGACCGATCACGGCTACGAACGTGAAGTCGGTCCTCGCGTCACCAAGCTGCGCCGCATCGTCCGGGGTAAATAGCGCCGAGTGCGCGGATGCGTCACGCGCCGAATTGCAGCGGCTGCCGGAAACAGTCGCTGGGCGCGCCGCGAATGCGCTTGCGGCGCTGGTCAGTCCGCCAGCAGTCCCTCGTGGATGGCGATGCGTTCGATGTCGGCGGGGGTGCCGGCCATGATCACGCGCACATGCTCGGTGACCAGTTCGAGCGGCCAGTTCCACCAGGCGGCGCGCAGCAGGCGCGCCACGTCCTGGTCCGGGAAACGCTGTTTGACCACCTGCGCCGGGTTGCCCCCGACGATCGTGTACGGCGGCACGTCGGAGGTCACGACCGCGCCGGTGGCGATGATCGCGCCGTCGCCGATGTGCACGCCCGGCATGATCAGCGAGTTGTAGCCGATCCACACGTCGTTGCCGACCACGGTGTCGCCCCTGGACGGAATCGAGGTGATGATGTCCATCGTCTCCTCGGCCCAGGTGCCGCCGAAGATGGTGAACGGAAAGGTCGACACGCCCGAGGTGGCGTGGTTGGCGCCGGCCATGATGAAGCGGGTGTTGCTCGCGATGGCGCAGTATTTGCCGATGATCAGCTTCTCGGGGCCGAAGGCGTAGAGCACATTGTTGGTCTCGAAGGCGGTCGCCGCGTCCGGATCGTCGAAGTAGGTGAAGTCGCCGACCTCGATGTTCGGCGAGGTGACGTGCGGTTTCAGGAAGACGGTGCGGCGCGCGTGGGGGAGGGGGAAGCGCTGGGATGGGTCCGGGATCACAGTCACCCCGGCGATGGTAGCTATCGCCCGGTGGTGGGTGGAAACTCCCTGGACCCGGACCGGTAGGCTGGATGGTTGTGCAGACCCACGAGATTCGACGGCGCTTCCTGGAGCATTTCGTAAAGGCCGGACATACCGAGGTACCGAGTGCCTCGCTGATCCTGGCCGACCCCAACCTGCTGTTCGTCAACGCAGGCATGGTCCAGTTCGTGCCGTATTTCCTCGGTCAGCAGACCCCGCCCTTCGACACCGCGACCAGCGTGCAGAAGTGCGTCCGTACCGGCGATATCGAGAACGTCGGCGTCACCACCCGCCACAACACCTTCTTCCAGATGGCGGGCAACTTCTCCTTCGGCGACTACTTCAAGCGCGGGGCCATGGAGCTGGCCTGGTCGCTGCTCACCAACCCCGTCGAGGACGGCGGCTACGGCTTCGATCCGGAAAAGCTCTGGGTCACCGTGTACCTCGACGACGACGAGGCCGAACAGATCTGGCGTGAACTCGGTGTGCCGGACGAGCGCATCCAGCGCCGCGGCATGGCCGACAACTACTGGTCCATGGGCATCCCCGGCCCGTGCGGCCCGTGCTCGGAGATCTACTTCGACCGCGGCCCCGAATACGGCGTCGAGGGCGGCCCCGAGGCCGACGAGGACCGCTACCTCGAAATCTGGAACCTCGTGTTCATGCAGAACGAGCGCGGCGCCGGGCGCGGCAAGGACGACTTCGAGATCCTCGGCCCGCTGCCCAAGAAGAACATCGACACCGGCATGGGCATCGAGCGTGTCGCGTTCCTGCTGCAGGGTGTCGACAATGTCTACGAGACCGATCTGCTGCGCCCGATCATCAACAAGGCCGAGGAGCTGACCGGCCGCTCCTACGGTGTCGAGCACGCCGACGACGTGCGCTTCCGCGTCATCGCCGACCACGCCCGCACCGCGGCCATGCTGATCGGCGACGGCGTGAACCCCGGCAACGACGGCCGTGGCTACGTGCTGCGCCGCCTGCTGCGCCGCATCGTGCGCTCGGCCCGCCTGCTGGGCGCCGAGCAGCCGGTGATGGGTGAGTTCATCAAGGTCGTCGCCGACCTGATGTCGCCGTCCTATCCGGAACTCACCACCGACTTCAAGCGCATCGAGACGGTCGCCGTCGGTGAGGAGGCCGCGTTCCTCAAGACGCTGAGCACCGGCACCAAGCTGTTCGACGAGACCGTCGACGAGGTGAAGGCCCAGGGCAGCAAGAAGATCAGCGGCACCGACGCGTTCACCCTGCACGACACCTACGGTTTCCCGATCGACCTGACCCTCGAGATGGCTTCCGAGGCCGGCCTGCAGGTCGACGAGGAGGGCTTCCGCGCGCTCATGGCCGAGCAGCGCAAGCGGGCCAAGGAGGACGCGCTCTCGCGCAAGCACGCGCACGCCGACCTCACCGTCTACAAGGAGTTCGTGGACCGCGGCGCGACTGAGTTCACCGGCTTCGACGAACTGTCGACCGAGGCGACGGTGCTGGCCCTGATCAAGGACGGCGTCCGGGTGCCGGTCGCCGAGGCGGGGCAGGACGTCGAGGTGATCCTGGACCGCAGCCCGCTCTATGCCGAGTCCGGTGGCCAGATCGCCGACCGTGGGTCGCTGGTCTCGTCGCACGGCCTCAAGGTGAAGGTCAACGACGTGCAGAAGATCGCCAAGAAGGTGTGGGTGCACAAGTCCACCGTCGAGGCCGGTCAGCTCACCGAGGGCGACACCGTGCTGGCCCAGGTCGATCCGGCCTGGCGGCGTGGCGCCACCCAGGGCCACTCGGGCACCCACATGGTGCACGCCGCGCTGCGACAGGTGCTGGGCCCCAACGCGGTTCAGGCCGGTTCGCTCAACAAGCCGGGATACCTGCGCTTCGACTTCAATTGGCAGGGCGCGCTGTCCGAGCAGCAGAAGGCCGATATCGAGGCCGTCTCCAATGACGCGGTGGCCGACGACTTCCAGGTCAACACCTTCGTCACCGACCTGACCTCCGCCAAGAAAATGGGCGCCATGGCCCTGTTCGGCGAGAACTACGGCGACGAGGTGCGGGTCGTGGAGATCGGCGGACCGTTCTCCATGGAGCTCTGCGGTGGCACCCACGTGCAGCACTCCTCGCAGATCGGCCCGATCACCGTGCTCGGCGAGTCGTCGGTCGGTTCCGGCATCCGCCGCGTGGAGGCCTTCGTGGGCCTGGACTCCTACAAGTACCTGGCCAAGGAGCGGGCGCTGCTGGCCGGTGTCGCCTCGTCGCTGAAGGTGCCCTCCGAGGATGTGCCGGGGCGCGTCGAGCAGCTGGTCGAGCGGCTCAAGACCGCCGAGAAGGAGCTGGAGCGCACCAAGATGGCGGCCGTGCTGTCGAGCGCGGGCACCTTCGTCGAGCAGGCCCAGCGGGTCGGCAAGGTGCTGCTGGTCGCCGCCGCCGCGCCCGAGGGCGTAAGCGCGGGCGACCTGCGCACCCTGGTGCAGGACATCAAGGGCCGCTTCGGTTCCGAGCCCGCCATCGTGGTGCTGCTCGGCCATGCCGACGGCAAGGTGCCGTTCGTCGCCGCGGTCACCAAGGCTGCCCAGGATCTCGGCGTCAAGGCCGGGGATCTGGTGTCCGCCTTCGGTCCGGCCATCTCCGGCCGGGGCGGCGGCAAGCCCGAGATGGCCCAGGGCGCGGGTTCGGACCCGTCGGGCATCGAGGCGGGTCTGGCCGCCCTGCGTGCGCGGGTCGCCGAGCTCGCCGGATAAATGGGCGACGCGGACACATCTGACACGCCGGGTCCCGCAGACGGGACCCGGCCCGTACCCGAAGCAGGCCCGGTGCGGCCGGATTCGGGACATTCCTCCGGATTTGCTCGCACGCCGACCGAGGCCTCCGGGGTCTCGGCCGGCGGGCGGGGCTTCGCGTCGGAGCGGCCCTCCCTGGAACGGGACCCGGGCCGCGGCCGGCGCATCGGCATCGACGTGGGGTCGGTGCGCATCGGTGTCGCCTCCAGCGATCCGGACGGATTGCTGGCCACCCCGGTCGAGACCGTGCCGCGCGCGAAGAAGGTCGCGCCCGGCACCCTCGCCTCCGATCTATCCAGAATTGCCGACATTGTGCGGGAGTACGAGGCCGTCGAGGTGATCGTCGGCCTGCCGCGCACATTGCGCGGGGAGAGCGGCGCGTCGGCTAAGCTGGCGGCCACCTTCGCGGGGCGTTTGCGGACCCTGATCGCGCCGGTGCCGGTGCGACTTTCCGACGAACGTTTGACTACGGTGTCTGCTGCACGTGCGTTGCGAGACAGTGGAGTTCGCGCACGCGGGCAGCGGCGGGTCATCGATCAGGCCGCCGCCGTGTCGATCCTGCAAGGATGGTTGGACGAACGGAGTGCCCTTTTGAAGCCGCGCGGTGATGACGCATGACCGACCGCTGGACGCGGGCCGAGGAACGCTACCGCCAGAACGCCGAACGGCGTTACCGCCGCGACGATCTGGATTGGTCCGAGGCGGACGATTACGAAGACGACACCACCGTCATTCCCCGCTACGAGGATGAGCTTTACGACGACGAGCACTACCGGGGAGAGGACTACGACGAGGAGCTCCCGCACGAGCCGGAACCCCCGCGCCACAGCGCGCCCCAGCGCACCGAGCGCGGCCGCCGCGGCGACCGGGGCCAGCGCGCCGAGCCGGGCCGCCGGGCCACCCGATCGCAGTCGCGTGCGGGGTCGCGGGGCAGCCAGCGCCCCAAGCGATCCCGGATGGCTTCGCGGAAAGCGGCCGAGCGCAAGCGGCGCCGCCGCAATCTGTTCGTCATCGCGGGTGTGTTCGCCGTATTGTTCGTCGGCGCAGTCGGATTCGCGGGCTGGAAGTTCGTCGGCAAGCTGAGCCCGCCCCCTGACTTCTCGGGCCCGCAGGGCCCGCTGGTCGTCATCCAGATCAAGCCGGGTGACACCGCCACGCAGATCGCGCAGACCATGGCCGACAAGGGCGTGGTGGCCAGCAGCGGCGCGTTCTACGAAGCGGCCGTGCGCAATACGAACATGAACTCCATCCAGCCCGGCTACTACGCCATTCCGGGCCACAGCAAGGGCTCCGAAGCGGTGACCGCGCTGTTCAGCAAGGAAGCCCGGGTCGGCAATGTGGTCATCTCCGAGGGCCGCCAGCTGCACGACTCCAGCGACGTCACCACCGGCGCGCGCAAGGACGGCATCTACCGCAAGATCGCCGAGGCCAGCTGCGTCGGCACCGGCACCGCCGCCAAGTGCGTCACCTACGAGCAGCTCGACCAGGCCGGGGCCACCGCCGATCCGGCCGCGCTGGGCGTGCCGGTGTGGGCGCTGGACCGGGTGCGGTCGGTGCCGGACCGTTCCCGCCAGCTCGAGGGCCTGATCGCCGGTGGCACCTGGGATTTCGACCCCAGCGCCAACGCGCTGGACATCCTCAAGCAGATGGTGACCGCGAGCGCGGCGAGCTACGACGCCACCGGGGTGGCGCAGTCCGGCGCGGCGAACGGCCTGAGCCCCTACGACACGCTGATCGCGGCGTCGCTGGTGGAGCGGGAGGCGCTGCCGCAGGACATGTCGAAGGTGGCGCGGGTCATCGTGAACCGGCTCGCCGCCCAGCAGCCGCTGCAGTTCGACTCCACCGTCAACTACACCCTCGACAAGACCGAGGTCGCCACCACCGACTCCGACCGTGCGCACAAGACCCCGTGGAACACCTACGCCATGGCCGGTCTGCCCGCCACGCCGATCTCCGCGCCGTCGCTGGATGCCATGCGCGCCATGGAGAATCCGGCGCCCGGCCCGTGGCTGTACTTCGTGACCGTCGACAAGCAGGGCACCACGTTGTTCACCGACAGCTATCAGGAGCACCTGCGCAATATCGAAAAGGCCAGGCAGAGTGGAATTCTCGACAGTGGACGCTAGCCGGAGGGCCGCCGTGCTTGGCAGCCCGATCTCGCATTCCCGGTCGCCGCAACTGCATCTGGCGGCCTACCGGGCACTGGGCTTGGACTGGAGCTACGAGCGCATCGAGTGCACCGCCGAGCAGCTGCCCGGCCTGGTGGACGGGCTCGGACCGGAATGGGTCGGGCTGTCGGTGACCATGCCGGGCAAGGTCGCCGCGCTCGGCTACGCCGACGAGCGCACCGAGCGCGCGGTCCTGGTCGGCTCGGCGAACACCCTGGTGCGCACCGATTCCGGCTGGCGTGCGGACTGCACCGACGTGGACGGTGTGCGCGGCGCGCTGGAAGGCGCCGGCGTGCAGGAGATCTCCCGCGCCGTCGTGCTGGGCGCGGGCGGCACCGCCCGCCCGGCCCTGCTGGCGCTGTCCGACCTGGGCGCGCACACCGTCACCATCGTGGCCCGCGATCGCGGCCGCGCCGCCGGAACCCTGGAACTGGCCGAGCAGCTGGGCATGTCGGCCGAGGTGCTCGATTTCGACCCCGAGGGCCTGCTGTTCGTCTGTTCCGACGTGGACGCGGTCGTCAGTACCGTGCCCGCCGCGGCGGCCGCGGCCGTGGCGGATTCGGTGGCGGCGGCCCCGGTGGTGCTCGACGCCATCTACAACCCGTGGCCCACGCCGCTCGCGGAAGCGGTTGCCCGCGTGGGCAATACCGTGGTCAGCGGCCTGGAGATGCTGCTCAACCAGGCCTACGGGCAGGTCGAGCAGTTCACCGGCAAGCCCGCCCCACGCGCCGAAATGGCTGCGGCCCTTCGGGATTGATCACGGATGTGACCCGCTGATCGAGGACGGCCGCGGATATTTCCGCGGCCGTTTCCGGTTCGAAGGCCTGCCGGAAGGTGAAAGCGTAAGGCGTCGGCCCGTTCTCACGCAGGTGGTCCAGTCGCGCCATGGCGTCGGCGAGCCTGGGCAGCATGCCCTCCGGCACCCACCACAGCACCGTGAAGACCTCGCGCAGCGGGGTGAACCATTCCCGGCGGCGGCGCACGTAGTCCATGTGGCCGCTGCGATAGACGTAGTCGAACAACGCTTCCCGCGATTCCCACACGCTCATGTTCACCAGCATGTCCGGCTCGCCGTGGTACGGGCGCAGCGAGGTGGCGTTGTTGGATTCGCCGTCCACCATGCGCCAGACGAAGCCGGGCGAGGATTCGGCGACGGCATTGATCTCGTCGAGGGCCGAGAAGAATTCGGCGACCCGGGGATCGCCTTCCGGGGCGACCATGCGCCCGATGTTCAGCTGTGCGAGGTGCATTCCTCGACTATAACTAGTCATCATTGGTTTTAGAAAACCTCACGCAGCATCGGCCCGGTGCCGGATCCATCCGCGCGGTCCAGCCGGCCTCGGCCGCCGGAGCTGCCAGCAGCGCCAGATTCATGCCGCAGACCAGCGGCGGGAAGTCCACGGCGAGGCGGTGGAAAGGGCAGTTGCGCAGGCGGATCGCGTCGCCGTCGAGGCAGGGCTCGTAGCCGCGCTCACGCAGCACCTCGAACAGATCACGGCCCGCGAGGGCCGGCCCGTGCGCGGCGGCGGCCTTGGCGATGGCGTCCTCGAAGCCCTCGTGCTCGACCACCTCGGCGAGAATCGTTGCGACCGTGCGATAGTCGCGGGCCGGCAGCGTGATCGCGAACTCCGCGTCGGCGCGGCGATAGAACTTGGCGGGCCGGCCCGAACCGGGCCCGGTGCGGCCTTCCGGGCGGCGGAACACCGCGTCCAGCAGTCCCGCCTCGGTGAGCTTGTCGAGATGGAAGGCGGCCAGCGGCCGTTTGATCTCGACGGCCGCGGCCGCTTCGTCCCGGCTCACGTCGTGGTCGGCGGCCGCGACATGGTCGTAGAGCCGCTTGCGGATCGGATCCTGAAGCAGGGCGACGGCTTCGATGCTCACGCTGTCTTTGTAGCAGCGTGGCGGGCCCGGGTGTGTCCCGCGGCCCCGCTCCGGCTATGGTTCTGGAACAAGTTTCAGTTCATTCGGTTCGGCCGGGCGGCCGCGCAGGTTAAGGTGATCGTCATGAATGCGTGGGTGTTGCGCGCCGTGGGCTTGGGGGCGTTGACCGTTGTGCTGGAGGCCCTGCTCGGTTTCGGCATGAGGTACTGGCCGACCACGGGCGCCTGGATGCGGATCCTGTGCCTGATCGTGCTGGTCGGCTCGGTGGTCGCGTGGGGCGTACTGGACGGCCGCGCCGATCGGCGCGCCAATGCCGATCCCGAGCGCGGCACCGATCTGACCATGCGCTGGCTCAAGGCCGCGCTCGCCGGTGGCCTGGGCTCCGGCCTGGCCGCCTGGTTCCTCGACTTCGTTCCGGGCTTCGACCTGGGTGATCAGGGTCTGGTCTTCAACATCACCTCGGCCGCGTCCTTCATCGTGCTGCTGATCTTCATCCCGGGCGTGCTCGGCGTCGCCCTCGGCCGCTGGCTGGCCGGCCGGAACGGCAAGAAGCAGTCCGGCACCCCTGCCGGCTCCGCACCCAACCCACAGCCCGCCGGCGTCTGAGGCTCCCATCCGCGCTCGACCCCGCGCCACCGATCGGTGACGCGGGGTTTTTCGTATCCGGGGGCACCGACGGCAGCGCCCGCCGCCGGAGTCCGGCGACGGGCGCTGAGATGAAAGCCGCTGTGCCCTACAGCAGAATCGCGCCGCCGGTCGGGCCGTCCTCGCGGGCGATGGCCGAGTAGGCCGCGGCCAGCAGGCTCGGATCCGGGCCCTCCAGCCGACCCGGCTTGGCCAGGCCGTCGAGCACCACGAAACGCAGCACGCCCGAACGGGTCTTCTTGTCGGTCTGCATGGCGTCCATCAGCTGCGGCAGCGCATCGGCGTCGTAGGTGGTGGGCAGGCCGATGCTGTCCAGGATGGTGCGGTGCCGCTCGGCGGTGGCGTCGTCGAGACGGCCTGCCAGGCGGCCCAATTCGGCCGCGAAGACCAGGCCCACCGAGACGGCCGCGCCGTGCCGCCAGCGGTACCGCTCCCGGCGCTCGATGGCGTGGCCCAGGGTGTGGCCGTAGTTGAGGATCTCGCGCAGATTCGATTCCTTGAGGTCGGCGGCCACCACATCGGCCTTGACCTGGATGGCGCGGCGGATGAGCTCGGGCAGCACGTCGCCGGTCGGGTCCAGGGCGGCCTGCGGGTCGCGTTCCACCAGGTCCAGGATCACCGGGTCGGCGATGAAACCGGCCTTGATGATCTCGGCCATGCCCGCCACGATCTCGTTGCGCGGCACCGTCTCCAGCGTGGCCAGGTCCACCATGACGGCGGCCGGCTCGTGGAAACTGCCGACCAGGTTCTTGCCCGCCTCGGTATTGATGCCGGTCTTGCCGCCCACCGCGGCGTCCACCATGGCCAGCAGCGTGGTCGGCACGTGCACGATGTCCACGCCTCGCATCCAGGTGGCGGCCACGAAACCGGCCAGGTCGGTGGCCGCGCCGCCGCCCAGGCTCACGATCACGTCCTTGCGGGTCAGCCCGATACGGCCGAGCACCTCCCAGCAGAAGCCCGCGACCTGCAGGTCCTTACCGGCCTCGGCGTCGGGGATCTCCACCCGGTGCGCGTCGATGCCCTTGTCGGCGAGGGCCTTCCGCACCACCTCGGCGGTCTCGGCCAGCGGCGGCTGGTAGAAGATCGCCACGGTCCGCACGCCGGACCGGCCGGTCACCTGGTCGACCAGGTCGCCCAGCAGCCCCCGGCCGATGATCACCGGGTACGGGTCGGCCGTGCGGACCTCGATGCGAGTCGGCTCGCTCATAGGACTCCTCCGTGAATGGTCCCGCCCAGCGGCGGGGAATAGCGTGACCCCGTGGTGCGGGGAAGTTGTCGATCGGATCGGCGGCGCGTGCCCGTGGCGCGCGATGGTGCGCTCAGGATCACGAACCTCCCTCCACCGCAGGGGAAGTGGCACCGGGAACCGGGCCGTCGGCGCGCGTGTGCTCCTGCTCACGGGCGCGGGCCCGCGCCCGTCGGGCCCGGGCGCGACGCGAGCGTCCGCTGCCGGGCGCGGCGACGGCGCCGGGTACGCGGGCCGCATCCGATGGTGCGGCAGGTGTGTTCGGGGCGGCCGCGTCGGCCGCTCCGGCCGGAGCGGCGGTGCGGGGCGAATCCTGGCCACCGGCAGCGGAACTCGAGGGCGCACCGGCGATGCGGGAGGCGCGGCGACGACGTCCGCCGGTACGCGCATCCACGGCGCCGGATCCACCACCTACCGCGTCGGCCACCGCGGGCGCGCTGGACCGGTCGGGGGACGCGTTCCCCGGCACAGCGGCCGGCGGCGCGACCGCCTCGCCGACGGTGGTCTCCGCGTTCGGCGGGAGCGGAGCGGCCGCGGTGGTGCGGCCGCCGCGGCGGCGCGAACGCCGGTTGCGCCGAGAGCGTTTCGCGCCCCCGGCGGCCTCGGCCGGGTCGGCGGGCGAGGCAGGGGAGCCCTGGCCGTTGCGCGCCTCGGTGGCCGGGGCCGAATCGGCTTCGGCGGCAGTCGTATTCGTGCCGTCGCCCGGCCTGTTCTCGCCGCGGCCGCGGCCGCCGCGGCGGCGTTTGCGACGGGCGCGCGAGCGGGAGCTGACGCCGGGTTCGACAGTGGCGGTCTCGGTGCCCGAATCCTCCTGGCGCGCAATCGGTTCCAGGCCGAGCTTGGCGAGGATCATGCGGACGACGCGGCCGGGGCTGCGGCCGTCGGTGCGCACTCGCACGGTCGCCACCTCGCGGTAGAGGGGGCGCCGGATCTTCATCAGCTCGCGGTACTTCTTGGCCGGGTCGTCGCCGTTGAGCAGCGGGCGGTTGGTGCTGGCGCCGGTGCGGCGCAGCCCTTCGCCCACACTGATTTCCAGGTAGACGACGGTACGGTCGTGCAGCAGGGCGCGGGTCGCGGCCGAGAGCACCGAGCCGCCGCCGAGGGAGACCACGCCGTGCCCGGCGAGGACGGCGTCGCGGACGACCTCCTCCTCCATGCGGCGGAACTCCGGCTCGCCGTCCTCGGCGAAGATCTCCGGAATCGTGCGCCCGGCGCGCTCCTCGATCCCGGCGTCGGTGTCGTAGAGGTCCACGCCGAGTTCCCGGGCCAGCTTGCGCCCGATGGTGGACTTGCCCGCGCCCGGCGGGCCGACCAGCACCAGACTGATTGCGGGCCGGTCGGTTTCACCGGCCGCCGCGGTGGGTTCGTGCTCGCCGGACACCGCGCTGTCGTCAGCGGTCACTGCCCGGCGTGGCCCGGGATGTGCGGGCGGGCGTTGATCCGCTTCAGGTAGGCGTGGATGTTGTCGACGGTCTCGGGCAGCGAGTCGCCGCCGAACTTGTCCAGCACGGCCTGCGCCACGACCAGCGCCACCATCGCCTCGGCGACCACACCGGCCGCGGGCACCGCGCACACATCCGAGCGCTGGTGGATGGCGACGGCCTCCTCGCCGGAGGACATGTCGACCGTCGACAGCGCCCGCGGCACGGTCGAGATCGGCTTCATGGCCGCGCGCACGCGCAGCGCCTCGCCATTGGTCATGCCGCCCTCCAGGCCGCCCGCGCGGTTGGTGGAGCGCAGCACGCCGTCGGGGCCCGGCCGCATCTCGTCGTGGGCCTGGCTGCCGCGGCGGCGGGCGGTCTCGAAACCGTCGCCCACCTCGACGCCCTTGATGGCCTGGATGCCCATGAGCGCGGCCGCCAGTCGCGAATCCAGGCGCGCCTCACCGGAGGTGAACGAGCCCAGGCCCACCGGCAGGCCCTCGATCACGACCTCGACCACACCGCCCAGGGTGTCGCCGTCCTTCTTGGCCGCCTCGATCTCGGCGATCATGGCCGCCTCGGCGTCCTTGTCGAACGCGCGCACCGGCGATTCGTCGATGGCGTCCAGATCCGCGGCGGTCGGGACCACGCCGGTGGTGTTCGCGGCGGTGCCGATGGACACCACGTGCGAGATCACCTCGACGCCCAGCGCCTGGCGCAGGAAGTTCTTGGCCACGGTGCCCGCCGCGACCCGCGCCGCGGTCTCGCGGGCGCTGGCCCGCTCCAGGACATTGCGGGCGTCGTCGAAGCCGTACTTGAGCATGCCCGAGTAGTCGGCGTGGCCTGGACGGGGACGGGTGAGGGGGGCGTTGCGGGCGAGGTCCGCGAGCTCGGCCTCGTCCACCGGATCGGCGGACATGACCTGGGTCCACTTGGGCCACTCCGAGTTCGCCACCTCGATGGCGACCGGGCCGCCCATGGTCCGGCCGTGGCGCACGCCGCCGACCATGGTGACCACGTCGGCCTCGAACTTCATCCGCGCGCCGCGCCCGTACCCGAGCCGTCGCCGGGCCAGCTGCGCGCCGATCTCGGCGGAGGTCACCTCGACACCGGCCACCATCCCCTCGAGGATGGTGACGAGAGCAGGACCATGGGATTCTCCGGCAGTTATCCAGCGCAACACGAGTGACATCTTTCCATGACAACGGGGGTGCTCGAACACACGGCCCGTGCATAGCCCGATGTCAGCGCACGGCCACCACCGCCACCATGCTCGCGGCACACATCGCGGGCCCGTGCGCGAGTGTCCCGGCGACGACCGCGCGCTCGCCCGCGCCCGGGATCGGCAGTCGATGCCCGAGCATGCCGCCCAGGCCGGCGGCGGCGGTGAGCATCGGCGCGGCCAACGCCGCCCAGGACCAGGTCTGGGCGCCGCAGAGGGCGGTCGCCGCCCCTAGACCGACGGCGAGTTTGACGTCGCCCGCGCCGAGGGCGCGCGGGCAGCAGAGGTGGACGAACAGGTAGGGAACGGCCAGCAGCAGGGCGCCGGAGACCGCGAGTGCCAGCCTGCCCGTGGCGAATCCGTAGCCGAGCACGAGCGCGGCGCCGGGCAGGGTGAGGACGTTCGGTAGCCGCCGGCTGCGCAGATCGCAGACGCTCAGGGCGACACACCACAGGGTCAGCAGCAGGACCGGCAACGGAGACATGGATCGAGGATCGCGCGGCGGCGGCCGGTGCGGGGGGCGTGATCGCGAAATGTGGAGAACCGCTTGCGATGTGAATGGCCTGGGTTCCATCACCAGGTCATTCACGTGTTGCGTGTCGGTGTTGCGGCGTGTCGGCGGTAGCTTTGACGCATGTCTGCTGATCACGATCCGGTCCGGCGCCCCGACTACGCGCTGCGCAGGGCCAGCCTGCGCAATCTGCTGGTGGAGAACCGCGTCGATGCCCTGCTGGTCACGGACCTGATCAATATCCGGTACCTGACCGGTTTCACCGGCTCCAACGCCGCGCTGCTGGTGTACGCCTGGGATTCCAGCGAGGACCGCACCATCATCTGCACCGACGGCCGCTACCTCACCCAGGTCGGCGTGCAGGTGCCCGATCTGCGCGCCGAGATCAACCGGGCCAGTGCCCGCCGCGTCATGGAGATCGCGGGGGAGTGGCAGACCGGCCGGGTCGGTTTCGAGAGCCACGTGGTCACCGTCGAACAGCATCGCGGCCTGTCCGCGCTGGGCACCGGCCTGGACCTGGTCGCGGTCTCGGGGCTGGTCGAGCAGCTGCGCATGGTGAAGGACGACTTCGAGGTCGAGCAGCTGCGCGCGGCCTGCGACGCCGCCGACGCGGCCCTGGCCACCCTGCTCGAGCGCGGCGGCCTGCGTCCCGGGCGCACCGAGCGGGAGGTGGCCCGGGAGCTGGAGTGGCTCATGTTCGAGCACGGCGCGGAGGCGGTCGCCTTCGAGACCATCGTGGCCGCGGGCGCGAATTCGGCTGTCCCGCATCATCGCCCGACCGGGTCGGTGCTGGCCACCGGTGATTTCGTGAAGCTCGACTTCGGCGCGGTGGTCGGCGGCTACCACTCCGACATGACCCGCACCTTCGTGCTGGGTGCGCCGACGGACTGGCAGCGCGAGGTCTACGACCTGGTCCAGCGGGCGCAGCAGGCCGGCCGCGAGGCCCTGACCCCGGGCGTCTCGACCAAGGCGGTGGACGCGGCGTCGCGCGCGGTGATCGAGGCCGCTGGGCACGGTGAGCTGTTCGTGCACGGCCTCGGGCACGGTGTGGGCCTGCAGATTCACGAAGCGCCCGGAATAGCCAAAACCGGCACGGGTACACTGCTGGATGGCGTGGCGGTGACCGTCGAGCCAGGTGTGTACTTCCCCGGCCGCGGTGGTGTCCGGATCGAGGACACACTCGTGGTTCGCCAGGGGGGCCCGGAGCTGCTCACCCGCACCAGCAAAGACCTGACCGTCGTCGACTGACGCGCGGTTTGACCGACTAGTAGGAGATCCGAGGACAGTGGCGGACACCAGCGACTTCAAGAACGGCCTCGTGCTGAAGATCGACAATCAGCTGCAGCAGATCGTCGAGTTCCAGCATGTGAAGCCGGGTAAGGGTCCCGCCTTCGTGCGCACCAAGCTGAAGAACGTGGTCTCGGGCAAGGTTGTCGACAAGACCTTCAATGCCGGCGTCAAGGTGGAGACCGCGACCGTCGACCGTCGCGACATGACGTACCTGTACCACGATGGTCAGGACTACATCTTCATGGACGGCGACACCTACGACCAGATCCACCTGAGCGAGCAGCTGCTGGGCCGCAACGCGGGCTTCCTGCTGGAGAACATGGCGGTGCAGATCGCCATGCACGAGGGCGAGGCGCTGTTCGTCGAGCTCCCGGTCGCCATCGACGTGATCGTCACCCACACCGAGCCGGGCCTGCAGGGCGACCGCTCCTCGGCCGGCACCAAGCCCGCCACCGTGGAGACCGGCGCCGAGGTGCAGGTGCCGCTGTTCATCAACCAGGGTGACAAGCTGCGCATCGACACCCGGGACGGCAGCTACATCAGCCGCGTCAACAACTGACGCGACGGATAATGTCTTCCGTGGCCGATCAATCGGACAAGAAGTCGTTCAAGAAGCTCGGCGCACGGCACAAGGCGCGCCGGCGCGCGGTGGATCTGCTCTTCGAGGCGGAGGCCCGCGATATCGATCCCGCGGATCTGCTGTCCGAGCGTGTCTCGCTGGCGGTGCGTGAGGAGTCGGTGGCGCCGGTGAACCCCTACACCCGGGTCCTGGTCGAAGGCGTCGCCGACGATCTGGACCGGGTGGACGGCACCATCGAGTCGTACCTGCAGGACTGGACGCTGGGACGGCTGCCCGCCGTGGACCGCGCCATCCTGCGGGTGGCGGTGTGGGAGTTGTTCCACGGCAACGACGTTCCGCCGGTGGTGGCGGTCGACGAGGCGGTGGAGCTGGCCAAGGAGCTCTCCACCGACGATTCGCCGTCGTTCATCAATGGTGTGCTCGGGCAGGTGGTCCAGGTGGCCCCCCAGGTGCGGGCGGCCGCGGCCGCGACCCGCGCCACCGCCGTCGCCGACGACGAGAAGTAGTTCGAAGGAGAAGCGCAGGGTGCGCAAGTATCTCGTGATGGCCATGCGCACCCCGCGCTTCGACGACTCCGTCATCGTCCCGCACCGGGACTGGCTGACGGCCGTCCGCGAGCGCGGACAGCTGGTGGAAACCGGCAGATTCACCGACGGCAGCGGCGGCGCGTACGTGATCACCGCCGAAAACCTAGCTGCCGCACAGGAACTGATCCGCACCGACCCGATTCACACGACGGGCGCTTCGGAACTCACCGTCCACGAGTGGGAAATCACCGGCTGACCCGGACTTTCGTCACGCCCCGGCGGGACGCAGCACGATCGTGCCCTTGGCCGCCCGGTCGGCCAGCAGCTGGTGGGCGTGGGCGGCCTGGCCGAGCGGTAGCACGCGGTCGACGAGCGGGGTCAGTGATCCCGTCGCGGCGCGATTCAGTGCCGCGGCGCGCGCGGCGGCGACCCCCGCCAGCCAGTCCGGTCCGGAGCAGCCGATCAGGGTGAGGCCGCGCATGATCAGGTCCATGGCGCCGACCTGCGTGGGCGCGCCGGACAGGAAGCCGTAGCTGAGCATGCGGCCGCGCAGCGGCGTCATGAGATCCAGCAGGGCCAGGGCGGATTCGCCGCCGATCGAGTCGAACACCACGTCCAGCGTTGTGCCGCCGAGCATCTCGCGCAGTTGCTCGGTCCAGCCGGGAATGTGATGGTCGACGACGATGTCCGCACCGAATTCGTGGGCCTGCGCGGCCTTTTCGGCCCCGCCCGCGGTGGCGATCACTCGCGCGGCGCCGTATTCCTTGGCCAGCTGGGTGAGATAGGCGCCGACGCCGGTCGCGGCCGCTTCGATCAGGACGGTCTCGGTGCCGGTGAGCCGCGCGGTCTCCAGCAGCGGGATCGCGACCGACCCGCTCATGGCGACCGCCGCCGCCTCGATGGCGCCCAGACCGTCCGGAATCGCGGTCGCCGTCTCCACCGGAACGCAGACCTGCTCGGCATAGGTACCGAAACTGTTGCTGCTCACCAGTGCTCGCTGCCCGATCAGCGCCGGGTCCACGCCCGCGCCGACCGCGGCGATGACGCCGGCGGCCTGGGTGCCGAAGACGATCGGGAACTCCACCGGCAGTGGGAACGCGCCCGACCGCAGCATGGTCTCGGGGAACAGCACCGGAATCGCCTCGGTGTGCACCAGGATCTCCCCGGCCTGCGGGCGCGGCGCGGGTACCTCGCTCGCCACCAGGACGTCGGGTGCGCCGGTACCGGTCAATAGGATTGCGTGCATTGAGAACCTCTCATAAGTTGACTGACGGTCAAGATGTGTCTGCGAAGATATTGACCGTCGGTCAAGTTGTCAATGAAAGTGGTGATATGGTCCGGCCCAAGGAACGCGCCGACGCAGCGCGCAACCGGCAGGCAATCCTGGCGGCGGCGCGGAAGCTGTTCGCCGAGGAGGGGGCCGAAGCCGCCACGATGGAACGGATCGCGGCAGCGGCCGGGGTGGCCAAGGGCACGCTCTTCCACCGCTTCGGCAGCCGGGCCGGCCTGCTGCACGAATTGATGGCCGAGGGTGCGTTCGACCTGATGGAGGCCGTGCGGTCGGGTCCGCCGCCGCTCGGTCCGGGCGCTCCGGCCGGGGAGCGCCTACTGGCCTACTTCGATGCCATGACCCGTCTGGTCGCCGACGACATCGAGATCTCGGTCGCCTATCGGGCAATACCTCCGCATCCACGTGCCGAGGAACTCCACGCCTTCTGGGCCGCCCACATCAGCACCCTGCTCCGCGAGGTCCGCCCCGATCTCGACGCCGACGTGGTCGGCGGACTGCTGCTCGCGCCCCTGGGCGGTGACCTGGTGCCCTACCTGGTCCGCAACGGCCAGAAGGACCGGCTTCTCGAAGCCGTCCGGCAGCTGGTTCAGTCGGTCCTCCACGGCTCTGCGTGAGACTACGGCCCTGCCTGATCGGGGATTCGCCCGAGTCGCAACGAATCCGCCAGAGCCGCAGCGAATTCACCCGAGTCGAAGTGGATGTGCCTGAGCCGCAACCGATCTGCCCGAGTTGTGACGGATATGCCCGGGTCGCAACGGATATGCCTGCGGGGCGACGGATTTGCTTGAGCGGTAACGGTCCAGGTCAGTTCGGGTTACTGTCGTAGCGTTCGCGGGCGGCGAGGACGTCCTCGATGTGGGTCTCGGCCCAGCCCTTGATCGCCTGCATAACCGGGAGCAGGCTGCGGCCGAGTTCGGTGAGCTCGTAGTCGACCCGGACCGGCACCGAGGCGGTGACCGCGCGGCTGACCAGCCCGTCGCGTTCCATGGTGCGCAGGGTCTGGGTGAGCATCTTCTGGCTGACGCCCGCGACGATGCGGGACAGGTCGCTGTAGCGGCGGGGTCCGCCGGCGAGCGCGGTGAGCAGCAGGCTCACCCATTTGTCGCTGATGCGGTCGAGCAGGTGCCGGGTGGGGCATTCCTGGACGTAGGCGTCATAGGCGCGGCGGGCCTCCGTGCGCTGCTGGGCCGCGGTCTTGGTCGCCATGGCTCTCCCTCGCGTACGGTACGCACTCCGAAGTGCGTACTTCCCGACGGAGAGTAACACTCCGTACGTTTGCTGCTGGGTGGGAAAACCGTTCAGCAGAGGAGATTTCGCATGCGTGCCGTGGTGATTCGTTCGTTCGGAGGTCCCGAGGTGCTGGAGCGGGCCGACGTGCCGGTGCCGTCGCCGGGTCCCGGGCAGGTGCGGATTCGGGTGACCGCCGCCGGGGTGAATCCGGTGGATCTGCACACCCGCTCGGGCGGTCTGGCACAGGCGGGCCTGATGGTGCCGCGCGACGTGATCGGCCTCGGCTGGGACGTCGCCGGCACGATCGACGAGATCGGTTCCGGCGTACAGGATTTCGCGCTCGGCGACCAGGTGTACGGGCTGTCGGACCGCCTGGACATGCCACTGGGCGCGCAGGCGGATTTCGTCGTCCTGGACGCGGCGGCCGTCGCGCTCGCCCCGCGCCGTGCTTCCGCGGTCGAGGCGGCGACGATACCCCTGAATGCCCTGACCGCCGTGCAGTCCCTGGACGCGCTCGCACTCACCGCCGGGCAGACCGTGCTGATCACCGGAGCCGCCGGCGCGGTCGGCGGCTTCGCGGTGGAACTGGCTGTGGCCCAGGGCCTTCGGGTGGTGGCGACGGCCGCCGCGTCGGACGAGGACCTGGTCCGCAAACTCGGCGCGGAATTCTTCGTCCCGCGCGGCGCACGCTTGGGCGAGGCGGTGCGCGCCCTGATCCCGGGCGGTGCCGACGGTGCGGTGGACGCCGCGTCCCTGGGCGCCGAGACGCTCGACGCGGTCCGCTCCGGGGGTGCGTTCGCGGCCGTGGTGGGTGGCGCGGAACCGGCGGGTCTGCGCGGAATCCGCGTCGCCAACACCTGGATTCGCGCCGACGGTCCCCGTCTGGCCGAGCTGGCCGCCCTGGTGGACGCGGGCCGCCTGACCCCGCGCGTCGCCGGCACCCTGCCCCTGGACCGGGTCGCCGACGCTCACCACCGGCTCGCCGCAGGCGGCCTGCGCGGCCGTCTCGTACTGGTGCCGTGAACCGACGGGTTCCCGGGGCATGCGCGAATTGTTCGGCGTGCCGCCAGACCAGGAGGAGCCCGCGTCGAGGGCGGCCTCGGCACTGATGCAGGCCCGCGTCGGCCACTCTGCGCGGGCAAGCAGGAGGCCGCTGCTCTGGCCAATGTGTCCCGCGCCGTACGGGTTCCGGACCGGTTCAGGCCGGGTGGGTGACCTGGTCGGCTAGGTGAAGGACCAGACGGCAGCGGGGCGGCCGGTGGCCTTGACGCGAACGCGTTCGCCGGTGCGGGAGAGTCCGGGGATGGCGGCGAGGGTCCGGTTGAGGTTGCCGGGGTCGGGTTTCGCGCCGTGCAGGGCGGTGGTGAGGTCGACGGCTCTGGTGGCGGTGAACTGGTCGCCGGTCAGGGCGCGGGTGAATGTCAGGTCTTTCCAGAGCATCTCGGCCAGCCGGGCGCGGGCGGCGGTGACGATCTGGTTGTGGTCGAAGGCCAGGTGCGGGACGGCGTCGAACGGGACCCAGGTCGCGCTGTCGGTCCCGTGCGGGCCGACCACGGCCCACATGGCGATGGACAGTGTCGGCCCGCGTGGATCGCGGTGCGGCTCATCGAAGGTGGCGACCTGCCCGACAGCGAGGATGGCGTCGGCCGGTACCCCGAGTTTGGTGTGGACCGCGCGGCGGGCGGCCTCGGCCAGGCGTTCGCCGAGGCCGAGCAGCACACCCGGCAGCGCGAGTTCACCCGCGAAGGGCTCCCACCGCCGGGGCGCGATGCCGAGGGCGGCGGTGGGGTCGTCGGGTCCGTAGCGCAGGGTGATCACGTCGATGGACACTGCGGATTGTTGCTCCACAAATGGACAATCATGCCTGAGCCGGGATCCGGAGCGTGCGATCGGCTCGGTCCGGCCCGCACGCGGTGAGCACCACGGGCGCGCCGAGTTCGGCCTCCAGGTAGCCAGGCACGTCGGCGGGCAGGTCGGCCAGGGCCGGGGTGGCGGCGGCGAGGAGATCGGTGAGCCGCCGCTGGTGGCCGAGGTCCTGCCAGACTCCGCACGTCAGCCGGTCGACGCAGCCGTCGGGGGTGAGATAGCCGGTGGCGGTACGGATGTCGCCGAGGGCGTCGAGGTGGTTGACGACCACGCCGTCGATTCCGCCGCAGGCTTCGACGGCATAGCGGAGCAGCAGCGGATCGAGGTGCCCGCGCCGGAACGCGCCCTGGTATTCGCCGGTGCCATTGTGCGGCTCCGCAATCGCGAGCGCCGGGTCCTCGGTCGGGAAGGGTCCGGCCCCGTGCCTGGTCATGTACGCGCGGGTCACGCCGAGCACGCAGCCGGGCGCGCCGAGGCGCGCCAGCATGGCGCGCGCGTGCCGGGGTTCGACGGTGGACCAGGTGGTATACGGGTGGGTGCCGCGCCACTCGTCGAGCAGCACCCCCTGCGCGCCTTCGAACACGAGCCGGCCCTGACGCGCGAACGCGGCGAGCTGCTCGCCCGGCAGGATGGCCACGGCCCGGGCGAAAGCGGTGTACGCCGCGACCAGATCGTCGATCGGGTCGTAGCGGTGCCGTCCGCCCGCGAGCAGCGGCCCGTAGTGTTCTTCGAGCGCGATCAGTTTGCGCCGCAACACCTCCGGTCGCCGGCAGTCGGCGACCCGGGGTGCGTCGTGGCCGAGCGCGTAACTCGCCGTTTCGCCGATGCCGATGCCGCACGAACCGTGCCGGGCGGTACCCCTCGTATCCTCCCGGCAACGGTTGGCGGCTCCGTGGATAGGCGTGGTGAGCAGGGCCCGCTCGTCCACGTAGAGCAGGGACAGCGGATCGGCGACGCCGAGCGCGGCGAGTTCGCGCGCCTCGGCGGCCAGGGCCAGCGGTTCCACCAGCATGTGCCGCGACAGCAGGGTCGGCACCCGCGACAGGGTGCCGGACCCGAACTGGTGGAAGGTGTGGTGGCGGCCGTCGGCGATCACATTGTGGGCGGCCTGCGCCCCGCCGTTGAACCGCACCACCGCGGCCACGTCGAGCCCGGCTTGCCGTGAGCACAGCCAGTCCACGGTGGCACCCTTGCCGGCATCGCCGAAGCCCAGGTCCACCACGATCAGGTGGCTGTCGCCGAACATGTTGTGTCCCTTCGTCTATCGGATCCGATCAGAGATCCACGTCGTCGGTCCCGGTGGCGGCCGGCAGCGGCCCGACGCTGCGTCCGCGCCGGGCGCCGCCCAGCGGTTCGAGGGCCTTGCCCACCGCGTCGGCCTCGCTGGTCGATCCGACATCGCGCAGATCGGCCAGCCCCGCCCCGAGATCGATGCGGTCCTCGGCGATGCCGATGGTCAGGGCGATGAGCTCGCACACCGCGGCGGGATCGTCGAGCCGCAGGAACCGCTCACCCAGCAGCCCCTGCCAGTGCTCGGCGATCTCCGGATCCCGGTAGTAGCTGGACTGATTGGGCAGGATGTAGTGCACGTGCCAGCGGTCGGCCAGCTCGCGGTAGATCGACTCGACCGAGATGTCGTGGTCGACGTCGTCGCCGATGACGGTGCGCAGATGGCGGGCGGCCAGCCGCTTCTTGTTCAACTCGTCGCCGACGATGAACAGGTAGCCCTTGCGGCCCCGCTTGTCCCACGCGTCGGTGCCGGTGTGCCGGGCGATGAAATATGCTGCCAGCTCGTAACTTTCGGACTTCTGCCCGCCGCCGCCACCCTCCAGCAGGATGAGCCGCAGCTGCTCGTCCATCCGGTTGTCGGATTCGAACTGCCCGACCTGCAGCGGCACCCGGTCGCTGTCGGCGTCGCCGATGGCCCCGAACAGGATCTGCGGATCCTCCGCATAACCCTTGCGCTGCAACAGCCCGTGCAGTTTGGCCAGCTTCTCCTGCATGATGCGGGGCACCCTGCCCATGGATCCGGTGACGTCGAACAGCACCGCGATGGGCAGCGAGTTGCCGTGGTCGTCCGAGTCCCGCGACTCCCGCTTGTCCACCCCGAACGGGTCCAGGGTGGGGTGCGCCTTCCACTGATCCCACGGCACCGACCGCATATCCGCGGTGTAGCCGAAGTCGTCGAGCCCCTTCGCCGCGCGGAAGGTCCGCGCCGCGTCGTAGGCACTGTCGTCCCAGCGTCCGTAACCCATTGCTATCACTTACCTTTCGTGAGCTCGAAGGGCCGGAAGCGGCGCTTCCCGTAGAGCCGGTCGAGCAGATCGTCGAATTCCCCGAGCAGGTCCGCGGCGTCGGGCCGCAGCCGTGGATCGGATTGCAGGCACCCCGTGGCGTAGGACCGCAGGGCAGCGGGTGCGCGGTCGCCGAGCATGGTGAGCATCAGGCGATGCGCGAGGTGGACATCGGTGGCAGGGGAGACCGCGTCCCGGATCTCCGGCGGATAGTCGAGCGACTTCAGTGTGGCCGCCGCCGGATTCCCGGGCCGGGTGGCGAAAGACCAGCCCGCCAGCACGATTCCGTGCAGGCGCGGATGCACCAGCACATTGGCCGGGCTGATGGCGGTGTGCACCCACCCCGCCAGCTGTGCGCCGGCCAGGCAGCGCAGCAGCCGGCGATGCATCCAGGCGTAGTCGCGCGGATCCAGGCCACCCGGGTAGGCGGCCCGGACCTCCTCGAGCGTCACGAACTCCCCGGTGAGCGCGCCGAGCACGTTCACCGTGCGCTGCTCGCCGGTCGCGGAGTCCAGCTGGTCGACCGTATCGATCAGCTCCGGGAAGTACGGCGCCGGCCATTCGTGCTCCACGGCCACGATCGCGATGTCGCGCAAGGCATTTCGCTCCCCGGACAGCAGCCGGTTGGCCGCTGCCCGGCGCGGGATCTTCACTACCCGGTCCGAGCCGCTGCGGTACACATTCGCGACCGAGCCCGACGCGTGCAGCGCACCCACCGGGTACGTCCCGTGTGCGCCGGTCACCTCGAAGGCGGCCTCGTTCAGTTCCAGCCACTGCCGGTACAGCTCGGCCAGCCGTGCGAACGCGGCCCCTGCGATGCCGGCGTCGATGGCCTCCACCCGATCGGGATGCACGATCCCCGCCAGCCGGTGGTAGCGCCGCCGGGCGTCCTGCCGGGCCGCGGAATCCGTTGCGGCAGTACCGAACAGATCCTCGGGCCGCCGGGCCGCCCGAATGCTCTCGGCGGTCTCTCGTGCTGTCGTCATGGTTTTAGGCTAGATGACTAAAACAAGGCGCACCAGAGGTTCGAGCCAACTTTTTGTAGGTTTGACAAAAAGCCCGGCGGGCGGGCCTTGCCGTCAGCGACCGGGGTGCGCGACCCATCCGGCGACCACGGCCAGTCCGGTGGGCCGGTGCACGGCCAGGAATCCGAACGGGCGGTCGAATGTCACCGTGGTGTGCAGCACGGTGTGCGCGGGTCTCGGGAACCGGGCGCTGCCCAGGTTCATCGACAGCGCGGTGACCGCGGCGGCATCGAACCCGGTCTCGGTGAAGCGTGCGAACACGTCCTGCGCGGCCTGGTCGACATAGAGCGGGCGCGCCGACATCGCCGGGAAATGGCCGCGCGCACTGTCGGTCACCGTGGTCAGGCCGAACAGTGCCGACTGGTCGGTCAGGTTGTGCAGGCTGCGAATCTCGAAGGGCGGCAACAGGGTTTCCAGGCTGTTGCCCTGTCCGTGATCGGGGACGGCCCGCACCCTCAGTCCGGGTGCTTCGGTGCCTGCGGGCAGGTCCGTCCGAATCGGGATGGTGCCCTCCAGCGCGTCGAGGCCGGTCGTCAGAACCGTGCCCGGCGTGCCCTCGCCCAGGAGCAGGTGAACGTCGAGATCTTCGGTGCCGTAGACGATTACGCGGGTCATCGCCGTACCCGCGCCGAGTACGCTCGCGTGCTGCGGGCGCGACGAGAACCGGCGCAGAGCGGGACCGCTGTGCCCGCGCCACGGTCCGTCGGTGACCTCCATGGTGGTCCGGCGGAAGGGGGCCTCCCATCGGGTGCGGGCGACCAGCGCGGTGGCGAGCACCAGGACCGTCGCGGCGTCGATCGGGAGCGGGAACTTCTCGATCAGGCCGCCGGTGTGGCCGCTCGCCCAGGTGTCGAGCGCGGCCTGATCGGTGAGGGTCTCCACGGTTCCCGCCGGCAGTCGCTGCGACCACTCCGGGCGCAGCGGCAGGTCCTGCCGGACCCAGAGACCGAGTGCCGCCGAGACCGAGTCGGCCTCGGCCAGTGTGCGCAGCAGATCCAGCGCCCGGTCGTGGCCGTCGGCGGCGGAAATGCCGGTGGCCGTGGCGAGTTCGCTGCGTCCGGGCTCGTCGGCGGCGGAGGCCAGCAGGGCGAGCAATGGCCAGACGCCGCAGCCGGACAGTGCGAAGTCCCCGGTCCCGGCGGCGGCGCACCAGCGGGCGGTGAGGCGGTTGGCGGCGGCGATGTGGGCGGGCAGCGGGGTCGGCATGACGCCAGCCTAGGTGTGGTGTGAGCACGGGTCGCCGGATACAGTGAGAGAAATTATGTCGTTTGCTCTCATCGAGGAGATCATGATGGTTGCCGCCGAGTCGGCCACGGATGGCGCGCTGCGGCTGCGGGCACTGATGGCAGGGGACGGCACGGCCGCACGGGCCTGGGAGTTGTTCGACAGTCTGCCGGCGGTACGGGTCGAGGAGATCACCACCGGGCGGTGGCGCGGGGCCGAGGTGGCGACCGGGCATCCCTGGGACGGGATGCTGGTGGAAAGCGGCTGGTACGGCAAGCAATTCGACAGTGCCGACAGCGTGCAGCCGCTGCTGTTCTCCGATCCGGCCGGGGGCATCTTCCCGGTGGATCCGCGACGGGTGCCCCTTTTCCTGGCGGGAAAGGTGCCGGTCGACACGCTGAAACCAGTGCGCCGGTCACTCGGGGTGCTGCGGCCGATGCTGCGGACCCGAACTCCGCGCGCCCGCCTGCGGAATCTGGAATTCCGCGGAAAGACAAGCGCCGCAATGATCTACGACGATCTGCCGATCATCGACATCTTCCGCGGGGTCGACGACGACACCCTGCTGGGTGTGATGGACAAGCGTGGATCGACCGAACCCTACTTCTTCGTGCTCTACCGCGACCGCTAGCTCGGCGCGGCGAAGCGACTGTGCCCGAGACGCACTCGGCCTACCATCGAGAATGACGGTGGTCAACGGCTCGAGAGGTCCCGATGGAACGTACGACCTGTCTGATCGTCGGCGGGGGACCGGCGGGAATGTTCCTGGGGCTGCTGCTGGCCCGCGGCGGCATCGAGGTCACCGTGCTGGAGAAACACGGTGACTTCCTGCGCGACTTCCGCGGCGACACCGTGCACCCGACCACCCTGGACCTCATCGACGCCCTGGGCCTGGGCGAGGACTTCGCGAAACTGCCGCAACGGCGGCTGGACACCGTGCAGATCCCGATCGGCGGCCGCATGGAGCCGCTGGCGAGCTTCTCCCACCTTCCGGGCCGGCACAAATACGTGGCCATGGTGCCGCAGTGGGACCTGCTGGATCTGCTGGCCCGCGTCGGCGATGCCGAACCGGCCTTCCGGCTGCGGATGAACACCGAGGCGGTCGATCTGGTGCGCGAGAACAGCGTGGTGGCCGGTGTCCGCTATCGCACGAAAGACGGTGCGACCGGCGAGATTCGGGCCGATCTGACGGTGGCCTGCGACGGCCGCTCGTCGGTGTTGCGCGCGGCCGCGGGCCTGAGCGTGCGGGACTGGCCGACGCCGTTCGATGCCTGGTGGTTCCGGATCCCTCGCAACACTACCGACCCGGCCGGACTCGTTCCGGTGGTCAGCGCCCATCGCATGGTGGTGATGTTCGATCGCGGCGACTTCTGGCAGAGCGCCACCCTCATCGCCAAGGGCAGCGACGCGGAACTGCGTGCGCGGCACCCGGTCGCGGAGATCATGCGCAGCCTGGCCGCGGTGGTGCCGTGGCTGGCCGACCGGACCGACGCGCTCGGGAGCTGGGGCGAGGTGAAACTGCTGAACGTCAAGCTGGATCGGCTCGACCGCTGGTACACCGACGGACTGCTGTGCATCGGCGACGCCGCCCACGCCATGTCGCCGATCGGCGGGGTCGGCATCAACCTGGCGGTCCAGGACGCGATCGCGACGGCCCGCATACTCGCCCCGAAACTGTTGTCGCACACCGTGACCACCGCGGATCTGGCCCGCGTGCAGCATCGCCGGATGCTGCCGACCGTCGTCATCCAGGGCATGCAGCGCCTCGCCCACACGCAGATCGTGCGCCCGGCGGTCGGGGGCCGGCTGAACGTCTCGAATTCGCGCGAAACGCCCGTGGCATTGAAGATCTTCCGCCGAATCCCGGTGATCCGCAGCCTCCCGGCCTTCCTGGTGGCCCGGGGTGTCATTCCCGAACCGGTCCCGGACTTCGCTCGCCGCGCCTGACCGTAGCCGCCGCCCGGAATGCCGGCTACGCCCCTCGGGTGCGGGAAAGTGCGCGCGGCGTCCGGACCCCTCGTCATCGGACGCCGCGCGGGCGGAATTGAATGCTGATGCGCGGCCCCACCGGCCGTCTGGTCTTGGGTATCGCGTGCTCCCAGGTGCGCTGGCAGGAGCCGCCCATGACGATGAGATCCCCGTGCCCGAGGGGATACCGCACGCTCGCCCCGCCGCCGCGCGGGCGCAGCAGCAGGGCGCGCGCCGCGCCCACCGAGACGATGGCCACCATGGTGTCGTCGGTCGCCCCGCGCCCGGAGGTGTCCCCGTGCCAGGCGACGCTGTCGTTTCCGTCGCGGTAGTAGCACAGGCCCGCGGTCGTGAACGGCTCGCCCAGCTCAGTTGAGTAGTGCGCGCTCAACGCCTCCCGTGCCTCGACCAGCACCGGATCCGGTAGCTCCCGCTCCGCCTCGTAGAAGCACAGCAGCCGCGGCACATCCACCATCCGGTCGTACATGGCGCGCCGATCCGTGCGCCAGGGCACCTCCGTCACGAGCCGTTCGAACAGCACGTCCGCGCCGCTCAACCAGCCCGGCAGCACATCCACCCAGGCGCCGTCGCCGAGCTCGGTGCGCTGTATCCCCTGCAGCGCACCGAGCCCCACCTCCCCGAAGCCATCCAGAAGTGATCCCTGCCAAGGCGTCGACATATCGAAGAACCTACCACAGTTCCGAACGTATGTTCGATAAAGCTGTTCAGATGTCGAGTCCTTCGTCGATCTTGCGGAGCTGGTGACGGGCCAGGGCCAGGTTGCCGCGGATGCGGTCGAGGGCGAGATAGAGGAACAGGCGACTCGCCGGGTGCGCGCTCAGCGGGCGCAGCAGATGGTACTGACCGGTCAGGGTGATCAGGATGTCCTCGATCCCTTCGTCGAGGCCGAGCTGCTCGATGGTGCGCATCTTGGCGCGGACCACCTCGGTATTGCCGGCCGCGCCGAGCTGTAGGTCCAGGGATCGGGATCCGCCGGCGGTGCCGAGGGTCATCCCGCTGCTGTAGTCGACGATCGCGGCGCCGAGCGCCCCGTCGATGGTCATCATGTCCTTCAGTGCCACATCCAGATTCGACATGTGTCTCCCTTTCCGTGTGATGTCATCGATCGGTGGAATTCGGGTGCCGTCAGTCGTGCTGCGCCGGCGCCAGGGTCGCGGCGATGGCGCGGACCACCGGGCGGGCTTCCAGATGAACACGCGCCAGCGTGGCGTCGGTGCCGGTTAGCAGAGCCAGGCAGGCGATGGGGCCGGCGCGGTAGACCACCACATGACCGCCGTCGCTGTCGAGGACGACCTCGTGCAGGTCGGCGCCATGGGTGGTGGCCGCGAAGGTCAGCGACACCGACAGCAGCGCCGCGGTCAGTGCCGCAATGCCGGTGGCTTCTATGGCATCCGGGAGGTCGTCGGCCAGCAGCAGGCCGTCGCTCGAGGCCACTGCGGATCCGATCAGATGCGGAACACGTCGCCGTAGCGTGCGTAGATGGACGTCCAGATCGTTGTCCGCCGACTCCGTCCGCGGTGAATTGATACGAACCCCGCTTCCTGGACCGGTGAGGGCGATGGCTTCCGGCGTGATCGTCATGGCTCGTCTCCTGTTTCGGCTGGAACCTCTTCGCTCATACCCGTGTCGATCGATCTCGGGCCGAACGCGGTGTGTCACTGCGCGATCTGTGAGAGCTCTGCATGTGCCGCGTGACTGCGCTTCGATTCCGGACCCGCCGCAACTTGGACATACGAACACAATGGCCACGACGTGCGTGCGTCAACGCCTCCGATCCTCTTGGGGCGCTGATGGTTTCACAAGCTCACCTTCGGCTCCATCCAGAATAGCGATCCAACGGCGAATGCGCAGCAACAATGTGCACTCCTGCGCTGGGCCACCTTTCGGCGCAGGCGCTTCGTCATGCCCGAACCATGCGACTCCGCATGGCTTGCGCGCCTGGGCATTTCGAAACCGACCGACCAGTCGCGCCCGGGTCCGGTGCGCATGGGACAGATCTCCTTGAGATATACATACGTGCGGGCGTATTGTTTTCTGCATGGAACAACACGTCTTCACCGAGGCGACCGATCCGTTCTGTCTGGACCGAGCGGATGCCGTCGCACTGCTGGCCGGGGCTCCCTGGGGGAGGTATGCCGTTGTGGGAGACAGCCTTTCGGCGGGAATCGGCGATCCCACACCGGGCTACCGGGACGAGGGCTGGCCGGACCGGGTGGCCGGTATCCTGCGGACGGTCCGGCCGGACCTGGACTACCTCAATGCCTCCGAGGTCGGGGCGACGACCGCGCGGACGCTCGAGAATCAGGCCGCCCGGCTGCTCGAGTTCTCCCCGGACCTGGTCCACCTGCCCTGCGGGGCCAACGACATCGCGCGGCGCACACCGGACTTCGACGAGATCGAGCGGACACTGCGCCAGATGTACGACCTGGCCAAGCAGACCGGCGCCCTGCTCACCACATTCACGCTCGGCCGGGCCTACGTCGTCCCGGTCTTCCCGGACTGGCCGGAGCGGGTCGCCGCGGTCAACGAGATCGTGCGCGGGCTGGCGGCCGAGTACGACGCCGTCGTGATCGACATGTGGGACCACCCGGTCAACGACCGCGCCAACCTGCTCAGCGCGGACCGGATCCACTTCTCGACCTCCGGTCAGGCCGTGATGGCGGCCGAGGTGGTCAAGAAACTGGCGAATTCGCTCGGGCGCAACTGAAAGCGCCGAACCCCGACAAATGAAGAGGTTCTCATCGTGGCAGTCGCTCGGCACGCAGCCGGTCGGCCGCGGTCGGCAGGGTCGCCGCCGGGCACGCCTTTGCCGTCGCGTCCTTCGCGACGTTCGGCGTCGCGGTCATCGCGGGCGTTGTCGTCTTTCTGCTGCCGAGGCGGCCGGCGGCCGCGGACTGAGCAGGTCGAGGTGCCCACGCCGGGTCTGCAGCTCAGCGAGGAGCAGCAGGCATTGACATTGAGCGCCATCAAGTTCCGCATCGCCGTGCCGTGGGAACGGCCGCTCACCGATGAGCAGCTGGCGGCCGTCACCGCGCCGCTGATGGTCCGGGTTCGACCAGGATCAGACTTGCGATCCGCCCGGATCCGTTGACGCCCGCCATGAATGCCCGCCACGTCGGAATATCCCAGGACATGCGTGCCCGGCAGGTCGAGTGCCGCGAGGGTTTCGTCCAGCCATGCCGCCACGTTCCAGTCCGTGGCGGCGGAGGCGGGGATCTCGGTGCGCCTGATCCAGTACTACTTCGGCGCCAAGCGTGATCTCATGCTCGCTACGCATCGTGCGGTAATGGAGGACTGGGGGAGGGGGTTCGCGGAGGCGCTGGGTGCGCTGGGGCCCGATGCCGCACCGCGCGAGGTCATCCGGGCTGTCTCGCTCGGGTTGATTCCCCTCGATGATGTTCGGCACCAGGACAATCTGGTGTTCGCGGCTTTCCATGCGGCGAATCTGACCGGCAATACCGTCACCTCGGAGGAGATGATGGGCGCGCCGCGGTATCTGATCACCAGCTTCACCGAGCAGCTGCGGCGGGAGCGTCCGGGCGAAACCGGCGCGCGTGCGCTGGAACTCGACGCGGAGCTGATCGTGCTCGCGGTCACCGGGATCAGTCAGGCGGTCCTGGCCGGCGGGACCACCCGGGAGACGGCGGTCGAACTGCTCGACCACCTGCTCGACCGGGTGTTCACCGGTGAATAGCGGCTAGCGGCCCTCATCGCCGATCTGGGCGCGCACGAAATCGACCACCGCGTCGGTGAATTCGTCATTGGCGTCGCTGGCGGCGGTGTGCGCCGCGGTGCCGATCTCGGTGTAGTCGGCGTGCGGGACCAGGGCTCGGAACGCGGCGACGCCCTCCTCGCTGACGACGTCGGACAGCGCGCCGCGCACCAGCAGCGCCGGGATGGTCAGCTGCCGCGCCGCGTTCTCCAGCTGCTCGGTGTGCACGTCGATCTCTTCGCCGCGCCCGTCGCGCGGGCCGCCCATCATGGCGGGATCCCAGTGCCAGTACCAGCGGCCGTCGGCACGCTGGCGCAGATTGCGTTGCAGCCCTTCGGGATTGCGCGGACGGCGGCGGTGGGGAAGGTAGGCGGCGACGGCGTCGGCGGCCTCCTCGAGACTGGCGAAGCCCTCCGGGTTGCTGCTCAGGAAGTTGATGACGCGCTCGACGCCCTTGCGCTCGGGACGCGGCACCACATCGACCAGGACGAGACCGGTGATGCGCTCACGCTCCGGGTGGGTGGTGGCCATGAGCCCGGTCAGGCCGCCCATGCTGGCGCCGACGATGAAGGCGGGCTGGTCCAGTTCGCGCAGCACCGCCATGAGGTCCTCGACCATGGCCTCGCGCGTGTAGTTGCCGTCCGGGTCCCAGTCGCTGTCGCCGTGCCCGCGCGCGTCGAGCAGGACGGCGTGCATCCCGGCCTTGGCCAGGGCGAGTCCGGAATCCTTCCACGAACCGCGGGTCTGCCCGCCGCCGTGCAGGAACACCACCAGCGGGCCGTCCTGGGGTCCCCAGCTGTCGCCGGCGATGGTGATACCGCCGTGCCCGCGGAAGCTCACCCGGGCGGGTTCGGTGAATTCAGCGTCGTTGCTCACCCTTCGAGCATTGCATACGCGTGTTTACGGTGTATGAAGACTGGCCGGTAGCTAGGACAGCCGGCGGTGGGGGCCGGCTGTCGCGCTGGTCGCCGCTGGTCACAGCGAGCGGTCGATCACCGCCAGGACCAGGCACAATGCCGCCGCCGTCAGCATGAACGCGGCCAGATTGTGCAGTCCCGCGACGCCGGAACCCGGGGTGAGGAATGCGCCACTGACCGCCGCGGACCCGATCGCGCCGACATAGGAGAAGGTCCGGATCAGGCCCGCCGAGGAACCGATGCGCTCTGGCTCGGCCTGGTGGTAGAGGGCGTTCTGGTTGGCCAGATTATTGAGCCCCTGCGGGATGCCGTTGATGACGGCCGCGCCGACCAGCAACCACAGGGCGGTGCCGGAGTGCAGGGTCAGGAGCAACACCGTCATGATCGCCTGGCGGGTGCAGCGTCGAGATCATTGCGGCTCGAGTCTTTCCAGCAGCTCCAGCGCCGCCAGCAGCGTCTGCCGCTCGGCCTCGGTGTACTTCTCCTCGAGCGCGGTGGTGAGCCATTCCTGCCCCGCCCGGCTACGGCCCGCAATCAGCTCCCGTCCGGCCGGGCTCAGCGAAACCAGTTGCCGCCGGCCGTCTTTGGGATCGGGCCGCCGCAGCACGAAGCCGCGGTCGCTGAGAATGGCGAGGTGGGTGGCGATGGCCTGCGGGCGGACCCGCTCCGCGGCGGCGATTTCGCTGGCGGTGGCTTCACCGTTCTTCAACCGGCTCAGCACCGACAGCTGCGAGGGCGTCAGCTCCACATTGTCCGACGCCTCGAGGAACGGCCGCCGCAGGCGGCTCACCAGCACGCGCAGTTCCCGGGCCGCCTGGGCCGAGGACGCGGACAGGATCGCGGGGGCATCGGTCATGCCTCGACTTAGATAGACAATCCAGATTGCGCAATTGAAATTGAACAATCTGAATTGTCTATCTCGCCACGGTCGGCCGGTCAGGCGGCTGCGGGCTCCGCGTCGAGGTACTCCTCACGGATCTGCTTCGGCCCGAACGGCCAGGTCTTCTCCACCCGCGACCAGAGCAGGAAGGCCGCGATACCCAGGGCGGTCCACGCCAGCGACCACTCGATCGGGTGCACGCCCGGATTCGCCTTGTCGGCGTACCCGTAGATGACCGCCCAGCCGATCGCCGCCACGACTGCCGGTAGCGGATACAGCAGCATCCGGTAGGGCCTCGCGAGCCCAGGCTGTCGTCGCCGCAGGACGGCTACGGCCGCGATCTGCGCGAAGGCCTGCACGATCACCATGACCGTGGTCAGCAGTGAGATCAGCACCGCCAGTGGGGGATGGGTGGCCGAGACGCCCACATGCCGGGCGAAGACGAACCCGGCCGCGGTGATCGCACCCATCACGATCAGCCCGAGCACCGGGAACTCGTGTTCGGGGTGCAGCCGTCCGAAGGATCGGAAGAACACCCCGTCGCGGGCGGCGTCGAACGGTACCCGCGAGCCGCCGAGCAATCCGGCGAAGACCGAGGCGAAGGCGGTGACGAGAATCAGCACGGTCACCACATCGGCGGCACCCTTTCCGAAGGTCTTCTCCAGCACCGCCGACGCAACCGATTGTGAGGCAACGTTGTTCGGGTCGAGCATGTCGTGCCAGTCGATGACGCCGAGCACACCGATCTGCATGCCGAGATAGATGACCATGACCGCGAGCACCGCGTAGATGATCGAGCGGGGGAGGACCCGCCCCGGACTCTTCAGCTCCGCACCGATGTACGCGGTGGTGTTGTAGCCCAGGTAGTCGTAGATGCCGATGGTGAGCCCGGAGGCGAAACCCAGCCAGAAGCCGCCGCGACCGAAATCGATGGCATGGTCGGGCCAGGTGAACGCCATGCTCGGATGAAAGTGGGTGAACGCGGCCAGGATCACCGCGGCCACCGACACGATCATGACCGCCCACATCGCCACGGTGATGCGGCCGATGGAATCCACCCGCCGCCACAGCAGCACCACGACCAGCGCCACCACCGCGAGCCCGACGATGTCACCCTGCCCGGTGGTCATGGACGGCCACAGATAGGTCAGGTACTGCACCAGTCCCTGCACGCCGGTCGACATGATCAGCGGAATGAAAAGGATTGCGGTCCAGACGAACAGGAACGGCATGAGCCGTCCCGTACGGTACTGGAACGCCTCGCGCAGATACACATAGGTGCCGCCCGCGCCGGGCATGGCCGCGCCGAGTTCGGCCCAGATCAGGCCGTCGGCCAGCGCCAGCACCGCGCCGGCGACGAATCCGATGACGGCGTGCGGACCGCCGAAGGCCGCGACCATGAGGGGGATGGTGACGAAGGGTCCGATGCCGACCATCTGGCTCATATTGATGGTCGTGGCCTGGAACAGGCCGATTCTTCGGGGGAGGGTGCGGGGGCCGGTCATGGCTGCCTCCGGGTCGCGCAGGGGAGGGCGTATGGGTTTTGTAAAGTTAAATTCCTTTACTATCGGAGTCAAGGGCCGCGGCCGATTGTTTACAGTCGGCTCGATGACGCATCAGGATCGGACGGTCATGGACGAACTCCCTTGGAACAGGCAGCGTCTGCGCAGCAACAACGAGTGGTTGCTGCTCGAGCAGCTGCGCACCGCCGGACCCAGCTCGCGCGCCCAGCTCGCCCGTGACACCGGCCTGTCCAAGCCCACCGTGTCCAGCGCCCTTGCCACGCTGCAGGAGCATGGACTCGTGCGGGAGGTCGGGACGGTCGTCCCCGAGCGTGGGCGGACGGCGGTGCTCTACGAACCGGATCCGACCGCGGGCTACGTGCTCGGCATCGATGTCGGCCGCGCGTTCCTACGGACCGCCGTGGCCGATCTGTCGGGAAAAGTACTGTCCCGCACCGACATTCCGAACCGTGCGCGCACCGCCACCGCCCTCGCCCAGACGACGGCCGGGGCCGTGCGCGAAACCCTGAGCGCCGCCGCGATTCCCGTGGACCGCATCGTCCACACCGTCCTCGGCAGCCCGGGCGTCTTCGATCCCCAGGACGGCCGGATGCACTACGCCGTCAACCTGCCCGGCTGGGGCCGCGCGGGCTTGCTCGACGAATTACGCGATGCTCTCGGCGTTTCCGAGCTGTCCGTCCACAATGACGCCAACCTCGCCGCGCTCGGCGAGTACGCCCACGGTGGCGGCCGCGGCAGCCGCCTGTTCGTCTACGTCCTCATCGGCACCGGCCTCGGCGTCGGAATCGTCTCCCAGGGCGAGCTTTTCACCGGCGCCCATGGTGCGGCCGGCGAAGTCGGCTTCCTTCCCGCCGCTTTCGGCGACACCGCCGCCGGTGCCTCCCGGCGTGGCGCCCTCGAGGAGGCCGTCACCGCCGACGCTGTCGTCCGCGCCGCCCGCGCCCGCGGCATGACCGGCCGCCTCACCGCCAAACGCGTCTTCGATGCCGCTCGCGCCGGCGACGCCATCGCCACCGAGGTGGTCCGCCAGGAAGGCGAACGCATCGCCCTGGTGGTGGCCGCCGTCACCGCGGTCCTCGACCCCGATGTCATCGTGGTCGGCGGCGGCCTCGGCCGCAGCGCCGACCTACTGCTCGACCAGGTGCGCGCGGCGCTGCAACGGACGACCCCGCTGCGCCCCACCGTCCGTCCGAGCGAACTGGGCGACGACGCCGTGCTGCTCGGCGCCATCGCCACCGCCCTGCGCACCGCCCGCCCCCTGGTCTTCGACCGCAGGACCCCGAGCAGCCACTGACGCCGGACTGCTCCGGCGGCTGGATCGTGAACCTGGCCACAGGGCGACCGGGCTCGCATAGCTGCGGGCTTGCCGGTTGGTCTGGACGTTTCGGGTTCGGGCTGGTCGCGGCGTGTCGCGAAGGGCACGCCGACGCCGGTTGCGGAGGGGGTGCGCGGTCAACGGCGGGTAAGCGCGCTGGTAGGGTGACCGCTCGAAAGACATCCTTTAACGGACCGTCCGGTGAGGCGGGGAAGGAGGTCGGCATGGCTGTGCCCGAAGACCGGGCGGCCAAGTCGAGCGCTGCCGAGTTCTCGCAGCGGCACGACCCGGACCGGGTCCAGACCGGACGCGAGCTGCTCTCGGATTCGGATGTGGGCCGGACCATCGCGCGTATGGCGCACCAGATCATCGAGAAGACGGCTCTGGACTCCGGCGACCCCCAGGTTGCTCGCGTGGTGCTGATCGGAATCCCCACCCGCGGAACCACTCTCGCCCATCGCCTGGCCGGCCGGATCGAGGAATTCTCCGGCGTCCGCCCCGCGATCGGCTCCCTGGACATCACCCTGTACCGCGACGACCTGCGCTCCAAGCCGCACCGTCCGCTCGAGCGCACCTCGGTGCCCGAGGGCGGCATCGAGGACGCGCTGGTGGTGCTGGTCGACGATGTGCTGTTCTCCGGCCGCACCGTGCGCTCCGCGCTGGACGGCCTGCGCGATCTGGGCCGCCCCCGCGCGGTGCAGCTGGCGGTGCTCATCGATCGCGGCCACCGCGAACTTCCCATCCGCGCCGACTACGTCGGCAAGAACGTTCCCACCGCCCGCACCGAGGACATCTCGGTGCTGCTGCGCGAGCACGACGGACGCGACGGTGTCTACCTGCGTCAGGAAGGTGACAACCAGTGAAGCATCTGCTGTCGGTCACCGACCTGGACCGGGACGCCGCCACCGGCCTGCTCGACGAGGCCGAGCGGTTCGAGCAGGCGCTGCTGGGCCGGGAGGTCAAGAAGCTGCCGACGCTGCGCGGGCGCACGGTCATGACCGTGTTCTTCGAGAACTCCACCCGCACCCGTGTGTCCTTCGAGGTCGCGGGCAAGTGGATGAGCGCCGACGTCATCAATGTCAGCGCGTCGAGTTCCTCGGTCTCCAAGGGCGAGTCGCTGCGCGACACCGCGCTGACCCTGCACGCGGCCGGCGCGGACGCGCTCATCGTGCGGCACCCGGCGTCTGGCGCGGCCCATCAGATCGCGCGCTGGTTCGCCGAGATGAACGAGGCCGCAAGCGGTTACGCCGGTCCCGGCCCCGCGATCATCAATGCCGGTGACGGCATGCACGAGCACCCGACCCAGGCGCTGCTGGACGCGCTGACCCTGCGCCAGCGCCTCGGCGACCTGGAGGGCAGGCGGGTCGTGCTGGTCGGCGACATCCTGCACAGCCGGGTCGCGCGCTCGAACGCGTTCCTGCTCGACACGCTCGGTGCGGAGGTCGTGCTGGTCGCGCCGCGCACGCTGCTGCCGGTGGGCGTGGAAACCTGGCCGGTGCGGGTCTCGGACTCGCTCGACGCCGAACTGCCGGGCGCGGACGCGGTCATGATGCTGCGCGTGCAGGCCGAGCGCATGAACGGCGGCTTCTTCCCGTCGGCACGCGAGTACTCGATCCGGTACGGCCTCAGCGAGCGCCGGATGAAGATGCTCGACGAGCACGCGGTGGTGCTGCACCCCGGACCCATGCTGCGCGGCATGGAGATCGGCTTCTCCGTGGCCGATTCCCCGAAAGCGGCTGTGCTGCAACAGGTCAACAACGGAGTCCATATGCGCATGGCGGTGCTGTTCCGCCTGCTGGTCGGAACCGACGAGGTGGTGGCATGAGCGTCCTGATCAAGAATGTCCTTCTCTACGGCGAAGGCGACCCGGTCGACGTGTTGCTGGCCGACGGTGAGATCCGCGAGATCGGCGCGGGCCTGAAGGCGCCCGACGCGGAGATCGTCGAGGGCAAGGGTCAGTTCCTGCTGCCCGGCTTCATCGACCTGCACACCCACCTGCGCGAGCCGGGCCGCGAGGACACCGAGACCATCGAATCCGGTTCCGCCGCAGCGGCTCTGGGCGGCTACACCGCCGTGTTCGCGATGGCCAACACCAGCCCGGTCGCCGACACCGCGGTCATCACCGACCACGTGTGGAAGCGCGGCCAGGAGGTCGGCCTGGTCGACGTGCACCCGGTGGGCGCGGTCACCGTCGGGCTCGAGGGCAAGCAGCTCGCCGAAATGGGCACCATGGCCGCCGGAGTCGGCGGGGTGCGCATGTTCTCCGACGACGGCCACTGCGTCTACGACCCGCTGATCATGCGCCGCGCCCTCGAATACGCGAACTCGCTGGGCGTGCTCATCGCCCAGCACGCCGAGGAGCCGCGTCTGACCAAGGGCGCGGTCGCGCACGAGGGTCCGACCGCCTCCCGCCTGGGCCTGGCCGGCTGGCCGCGCGCCGCCGAGGAGTCCATCGTGGCCCGCGACGCGCTGCTGGCCCGCGATGCCGGCGCCCGCGTGCACATCTGCCACGCCTCCACCGCCGGCACCGTCGAATTGCTGAAATGGGCCAAGGCCCAGGGTATTTCGATTACCGCCGAGGTGACCCCGCACCACCTGCTGCTCGACGACTCGCGCCTGGAGACCTACGACGCGGTGAACCGGGTGAACCCGCCGCTGCGCGAGGCCTCCGATGTGGCCGCGCTGCGGCAGGCCCTCGCCGAGGGCGTCATCGACTGCGTCGCCACCGACCACGCCCCGCACGCCGATCAGGACAAGTGCTGCGAGTTCGCGGCCGCCCGTCCCGGCATGCTGGGCCTGGAGACGGCGCTGTCGATCATCGTGGAGACCATGGTCGAGCCCGGACTGCTCGACTGGCGCGGTGTCGCGCAGGTGATGAGCGAGAACCCGGCGCGGATCGTGGGCCTGGACGATCAGGGCCGGCCGCTCGCGGTCGGCGAACCCGCCAACCTGGCGCTGATCGACCCGGCCGCCGAATGGACGGTGGAGGCGGACGAACTCGCCTCGATCGCCCGCAACACGCCCTTCCAGGCGATGACCCTGCCCGCGAAGGTGACCGCCACCTTCCTGCGCGGCCGGCTCACCGCCCGGGACGGCCAGATCGTCGCCGGTTAGCGGCGGGTGGGGAACCGAGGAGGACCGTAATGGAGCGCACACTGCAGGTGCTGGTTTTGCTGGTGCTGTTCGCGCTGTGCCTGTGGCTGATGTACCGGGCGTGGACCCGGCGGGCCAAGAAGCAGGCTTCGGCGATCGGCGACCTGCCGCCGGTGCCCGCCGACTGCGGCGCGCAGCTGCTGGAGCCGACCACGGGGCTCTACCTCGGCAGCACCCTCGCCCCCAGCTGGATTCAGCGAATCACGGTGGGCGACCTGGGTTTCCGCGCCACGGCGGAACTCACGCGATTCGAGCGCGGCATCCTGCTGGAGCGGGACGGCGCGGCGGCGATCTGGATTCCTCAGGAATCCATTACCGCGGTGCGCGCCGAGCGCGGGCACGCGGGCAAGGTAATGACGGAAGACGGTGTGCTGGTGATTCGCTGGACATTGCCGACCGGGACCGAGGTGGATACCGGTTTCCGCGGTGATGACAAAGCGGTGTACCCGGCATGGACCGCAGCAGCTACGAAGACGGGAGACGAGGCATGAGCAGCGGAAATACTGCCGTGATGGTGCTCGAGGACGGCCGCGTGTTCCGCGGGACGACCTTCGGCGCCGTCGGGCAGACATTGGGTGAGGCGGTGTTCTGTACCGCCATGACTGGCTACCAGGAGACCCTCACCGACCCCAGCTACGACCGCCAGATCGTGGTGGCCACCGCGCCGCAGATCGGCAACACCGGCTGGAACGACGAGGACGACGAGTCCTCGAAGATCTGGGTCGCCGGGTACGCCGTGCGCGACCCCGCGCGCCGCGCCTCCAACTGGCGCGCCACCCGCACCCTGCAGGACGAACTGGAGAACCAGAACGTCGTCGGCATCGCGGGCATCGACACCCGGGCCCTGGTGCGGCACCTGCGCACCCGCGGTTCCATGAAGGCGGGCATCTTCTCCGGTGAGTCGCTCACCGAATACGAGGACATGCTCGACAAGGTCAACGGCCAGCAGTCCATGCTGGGCGCGGACCTGGCCGGCGAGGTCTCCACCGACGAGATGTACACCGTCGAGCCGATCGGCGAGCACCGCTTCACGGTGGTCGCGGTGGACCTGGGCATCAAGTCCAACACCCCGCGCATGTTCGCCCAGCGCGGCATGCGGGTGCACGTGGTGCCGTCCAACGTCACCTTCGACCAGATCAAGGAACTGAACCCGAACGGTGTGTTCCTGTCCAACGGCCCGGGCGACCCGGCCACCCAGGACGCTATGGTGGCGCTCACCCAGCAGGTGCTGGGCGAGGACATCCCGCTGTTCGGCATCTGCTTCGGCAACCAGATCCTGGGCCGCGCCTTCGGGCGCAAGACCTACAAGATGAAGTTCGGCCACCGCGGCATCAATGTGCCGGTCGTCGAGCATCATTCGGGCCGCATCTCGATCACCGCGCAGAACCACGGCTTCGCCCTCGAAGGCGAGCGCGGCGAGGTGTTCGACACCCCGTTCGGCAAGGCCGAGGTCAGCCACGTCTGCGCCAACGACGGTGTCGTCGAGGGCGTGCAGCTGGTGAGCGGCCGCGCCTTCTCCGTCCAGTACCACCCCGAGGCCGCGGCCGGACCCCACGACGCCGCCTACCTGTTCGACCGTTTCGCCATGCTGATGGAAGGAGCCTGATGCCACGCCGCACCGATCTCAACCACATCCTGGTGATCGGCTCGGGCCCGATCGTCATCGGCCAGGCTTGCGAGTTCGACTACTCGGGCACCCAGGCGTGTCGCGTCCTCAAGTCCGAGGGCCTGCGCGTGTCGCTGGTGAACTCCAACCCGGCGACCATCATGACCGACCCGGAGTTCGCCGACTCGACCTATGTCGAGCCGATCACCTGGGAATTCGTCGAGAAGGTCATCGCCAAGGAGCGCCCGGACGCGATCCTGGCGACCCTGGGCGGCCAGACCGCGCTCAATTGCGCTGTCGCCCTGCACGAGAACGGCATCCTCGACAAGTACGACGTCGAGCTGATCGGCGCCGACTTCGAGGCCATCCAGCGCGGTGAGGACCGCCAGAAGTTCAAGGACATCGTCGCCAAGGTCGGCGGCGAGTCGGCGCGTTCCAAGGTCTGCTACACCATGGACGAGGTCCGCGAAACCGTTGCGGAACTGGGCTTTCCGGTGGTCGTGCGCCCGTCGTTCACCATGGGTGGCCTGGGCTCGGGCATGGCCTACAACCACGACGACCTCGATCGCATCGCCGGCGGCGGCCTGGCCGCCTCGCCCACCGCGAACGTGCTCATCGAGGAATCCATCCTGGGCTGGAAGGAATTCGAGCTCGAGCTCATGCGTGACGGCAAGGACAATGTCGTCATCGTCTGCTCGATCGAGAACGTGGACCCGATGGGCGTGCACACCGGTGACTCGGTCACCGTCGCCCCGGCCATGACCCTCACCGACCGCGAATACCAGAAGATGCGCGATCTGGGCATCGCCATCCTGCGCGAGGTCGGCGTCGACACCGGCGGCTGCAATATCCAGTTCGCGGTGGACCCGCGCGACGGCCGCCTGATCGTCATCGAGATGAACCCGCGTGTGTCGCGCTCGTCCGCGCTGGCCTCCAAGGCGACGGGTTTCCCGATCGCCAAGATCGCCGCCAAGCTGGCCATCGGCTACACCCTCGACGAGATCCTCAACGACATCACCGGCGAGACCCCGGCCTGCTTCGAGCCGACCCTCGACTATGTCGTGGTCAAGGCCCCGCGCTTCGCCTTCGAGAAGTTCCCGGGCGCCGACCCGACGCTGACCACCACCATGAAGTCGGTCGGCGAGGCGATGTCCATGGGCCGCAACTTCTCCGAGGCCCTGGGCAAGGTGCTGCGCTCGCTGGAGACCAAGGCCGCGGGCTTCTGGACCCAGCCCGACGGCGAGTGGACCGACGTGCAGGCCATCCTGGACGACCTGAAGGTTCCGACCGAGGGCCGCATCTACCAGGTGGAGCGGGCGCTGCGCCTGGGCGCGAGCATCGAGGACGTGGCCGCCGCCTCCGGCATCGACCCGTGGTTCGTGGCCGAGGTCGCGGGCCTGGTGGAGCTGCGCCAGGAGATCATCGACGCCCCCGTGCTGGACGAGCCGCTGCTGCGCACGGCCAAGCACTACGGTCTCTCCGATCGCCAGATCGCTTCGCTGCGACCGGAACTCGCCGGTGAGGGCGGCGTGCGCGAGCTGCGCCACCGCCTCGGCATCCGCCCGGTGTTCAAGACCGTCGACACCTGCGCGGCCGAGTTCGAGGCCAAGACCCCGTACCACTACTCGGCCTACGAGCTGGATCCCGCCGCGGAATCCGAAGTGGCGCCGCAGAAGGAACGCGAGAAGGTCATCATCCTCGGCTCGGGTCCGAACCGCATCGGTCAGGGCATCGAGTTCGACTACTCGTGTGTGCACGCCGCGCAGACGCTGTCGGCCGCCGGGTTCGAGACCATCATGGTCAACTGCAACCCGGAGACCGTGTCGACCGACTACGACACCGCCGACCGCCTCTACTTCGAGCCGCTCACCTTCGAGGACGTGCTCGAGGTGTACCACGCCGAGACCGAGTCGGGCACCGTCGCGGGCGTCATCTGCCAGCTCGGCGGCCAGACCCCGCTGAGCCTGGCCCAGCGCCTCACCGACGCGGGCGTGCCCGTGGTCGGCACCTCGGCCGCGGCCATCGACCTGGCCGAGGACCGCGGCGAGTTCGGCGATGTCCTGGTGGCAGCCGGTCTTCCGGCTCCCAAGTACGGCACCGCCACCACGTTCCCGCAGGCCAAGAAGATCGCCAACGAGATCGGCTACCCGGTGCTGGTGCGCCCGTCCTACGTGCTGGGCGGCCGCGGCATGGAGATCGTCTACGACGAGAAGTCCCTCGAGGACTACATCTCCCGCGCCACCGAGATCACCCCGGACCACCCGGTGCTGGTCGACCGGTTCCTGGAGGACGCCATCGAGATCGACGTCGACGCCCTGTGCGACGGCGAGGAGGTCTACCTGGGCGGCGTCATGGAGCACATCGAGGAGGCCGGTATCCACTCCGGTGACTCGGCGTGCGCCCTGCCCCCGATCACCCTGGGCCGCAGCGATATCGAGGCCGTGCGCAGCTCCACCGCCGCGCTCGCCAAGGGCATCGGCGTGAAGGGCCTGCTGAACGTGCAGTACGCGCTCAAGGACGACGTGCTCTACGTCCTCGAGGCCAACCCGCGCGCCAGCCGCACCGTGCCGTTCGTCTCCAAGGCCACCGCGGTGCCACTGGCCAAGGCCGCGGCGCGAATCGCACTGGGCGCCAGCATCGCCGAGCTGCGCAAGGAGGGCCTGCTCCCGGCCGAGGGCGACGGCGGCTACGCGCCGATCGACGCCCCGGTCGCGGTCAAGGAGGCCGTGCTGCCGTTCCACCGCTTCCGCCGCCCCGACGGCACCGGCGTGGATTCGCTGCTCTCCCCGGAGATGAAGTCCACCGGCGAGGTCATGGGCATCGATGCCGACTTCGGCACCGCGTTCGCCAAGTCGCAGTCGGCCGCCTACGGTTCACTGCCGACCGAGGGCACCGCGTTCGTGTCCATCGCCAACCGCGACAAGCGCGCCATGGTGTTCCCGGTCAAGCGCCTGCACGACCTGGGCTTCCGCATCCTCGCCACCGAGGGCACCGCGGAAATGCTGCGCCGCAACGGCATTCCCTGCGATCAGGTGCGCAAGCACTCCGACGAGGTGGCCGACCAGCCCAGCATCGTGGACATGATCAAGGACGGCGACGTCGACATCGTGTTCAACACCCCGTACGGCAACAACGGCCCGCGCGTGGACGGCTACGAGATCCGCACCGCGGCGGTGGGCGCGAACATCCCGTGCATCACCACCGTGCAGGGCGCGGCCGCGGCCGTGCAGGGCATCGAGGCCACCATTCGCGGCGGCATCGGCGTGCGGTCCCTGCAGGAACTCCACGCGGTGCTGCGCGGATGACGACCTTCGGTGCGCGGCTGCGGGAGTCGATGCGCGAGCACGGCCCGCTGTGCGTCGGCATCGACCCGCATCCGCCGCTGCTGCGGGCCTGGGGCCTGAGCGAGGACGCCGCGGGCGTGGCGAAGTTCGCCGACGCCTGCGTGCGCGCCTTCGCGGGCCGGGTGGCGCTGGTCAAACCGCAGGTGGCGTTCTTCGAGACCTACGGTTCGGCCGGAATCCTGGTGCTGGAGGAGACGATCGCCGCACTGCGGGCGGCGGGCACCCTGGTGCTGGCCGACGCCAAGCGCGGCGATATCGGCTCCACCATGGACGCCTACGCCCACGCCTGGCTCGGCGACGGCCCGCTCGGCACGGACGCGGTCACCGTCTCCCCGTACCTCGGATTCGGTTCCCTCACACCGGCTCTGGACCTCGCCGAGGCCAATGACCGCGGGGTGTTCGTGCTGGCCGCCACCTCCAACCCGGAGGCGGTGGAACTGCAGAACATCACTGGCTCCGACGGCCGCAGCATCGCCCAGCGCATGGTGGACGACGCCGCGGCCGCCAATGCCGGAGCCGAATTCGGTTCCGTCGGTGTGGTGGTCGGCGCGACCCTGGACGAGGCTCCGGACCTGAGCGCGCTCAACGGCCCCATCCTCATGCCCGGCGTCGGCGCGCAGGGCGGGGGAGCGGACTCGATCCGCAAGCTGGTCCCCGCGAGCAGCCTCGGCGCGGTCCTGCCGAACGTCTCCCGCGAGGTCCTCAAGGCGGGTCCGTCGGTCGCCGCGCTGAAGCAGCGGGTCGCCGAGCTCGCAGCGGAATTCGCCTTCCTGCAGGACTGAATACGGTAGCGCCGCAACGCCCTGCCCGACACGGAATCGCCCCGGCCGCCCCAGCGTGACCGGGGCCGATTCCCGTTCAGGCCCGAGCCGAATTTCGGCGGGCATCCCTCCGGTTCCTGTCGCTCGGATACAGTGGCAGCATGTCCGCCGCGGTGCCGCCCAGCGAAATTCGTCATGCGCTCGTGCTCGGAGGGGGTGGCGCGGTCGGCCTGAGCTGGATGGCGGGCGTGGTCATCGCGCTGCGTGCGGCCGGTATCGACCCGGCCCTGGCCGAGCGGATCGTCGGCACCTCCGCCGGTGCGGTCGTCGGTGCCGCGCTCGCCGCCGAGGTCGACCTGAGCCTGCTGCTGCGGCGGCCCGCCCCGGACTCCGACCTGCCGCCGATCCGGTTCGACCCGAACGGTTTCGGTGAGATCATGGGCATCCTCGCCACCCCCGGACTGGACCCGGACGAGGCGCGCCGACGCGCCGGCGCCCGCGCGCTGGAGATGGCGGTCGACAAGCCGGCCGACCATATCGCCCGCATCGGCGGGTTCGTCGGCAACGCGTCCTGGCCGCAGCGCGATCTGCGGATCACCGCCATCAGTGTCACCACCGGCGCACTCCAGGTATGGACTCCCGAGGGCAAGGCCACCCTGCCCGAGGCGCTGGCCTCGAGCACGTCGGTGCCCGGCGTCTTCCCGCCCATCCCGATCGACGGCGCCTACTACTTCGACGGCGGCATGCGCTCGCCGATCAATGCCGACCTGGCCGCCGGCGCCGAACGCATGCTGATCATCGAACCGCTGGCCCACCTGTTCCCGCACAGCCCCACCGATCGCGAACTGGGTGGTGCGGCAACGGCATTCATCGTCCCCGACTCCGGCGCCATCGCCGCCTACGGCCCCGACCTGTTCGACGCCGCGGCCCTGCAGCCCGCCTACGAGGCGGGCCTGCGCCAGGGCGCGGAGGCGGCTCCCGGCCTGAAGGACTTCTGGCCCGCCGCCTGAATCGGGGCCGGAACCGGCACCGGGCCGCCGCGTAGGCTGGCCGGGTGCTGTCGCTCACCGAGATTCTCACGCTGGCCGGGGTGATCGTGCTCGGCTCCATGTCGCCCGGGCCGGATTTCCTGATCGTGCTGCGGAATTCGGTGGTCTCCGGCCGTCGCGCCGGGGTCGCCAGCGCGGGCGGCATCGCGGTCGGCGTGTTCGTATGGGCGCTGGTCACCGCGATCGGCGTGGCCGGGCTACTGGCCGCCTCGGCCGAGGCGTACACGGTGGTGAAGCTGGTCGGCGCGATCTACCTGGCCTACATCGGCATTCGCGCGCTCCTGGCCGCGCGGCGCGGCGACTACCGGCCCGATCCCGGCGCGGCCGCGAACCGTCGCGGTGCGCTGGTCGCCTTCCGGCAGGGCCTGCTCACCAACCTGCTGAATCCCAAGTGCGCCGTGTTCTTCATCGCACTGGTGCCGCAGTTCCTGCCCGCCGATCCGTCGGCGCTGGGCACCTTCGAACTGGCCGTAGTGTGCACGATCGCCAACCTGTTCTGGTTCGTGATCCTGGCCTTCGGCGTGGGCGCGTTGCGGCACGTGTTCACCCGCCGCCGGGTGCGCCGCGCCCTCGACGCCGCCATGGGCACCTTCATGGTCGGGCTGGGCCTGCGAATCGCCATGGAGAGCAACTGATTCCGTCTCGAAGGGCCCGAGCGGCCGCCTTTCCCGGAGCACTAGGCTGAAACCCGACTGCTCGGCAGAAAGGTGGGGTTTCTCATGTCCGACGCCGGCCTCGGCCTCGTCTCCTACGGCCAAACCCGCGTCCTGGTGGACGATTTCGCGTCCAGCTATCGCTTCTATCGCGACGTCCTGGGCCTGCCCCTGAAGCGGGAGGTGCCCGGCGACGTCCCCGAATCCGACGATGGCCCCTACGCCTGCTTCGCCCTCGGCGGCCAGGATCTCGCGCTGTTCACCCGTGCCTACATGGACGCCGCGATCGGCGCCGCGCACCGCCCGCGCGGCGAGATCGACACGGTCGTCGTGGTTTTGCGCGTCGCCGATGTCGACCGGGCCGTCGAGACCCTGCGCGAGCGCGGCGCCCGGATCGCCGCCGAGCCCGCCGAACAGCCCGCGTGGGGCATGCGCGTGGCGCACGTGCGGGCTCCGGAGGGCACGCTCGTGGAGCTGTGCCAGTACGACGACTGACGCGATCTTGTTCGCTGTTGGCGAACCCGTCCGGCGAGCCGATCGAACGCTTGTCCGTATCGCCTCTCTCACGCCCGCCGCACCGCGGCGGGCGTAGTTCGTCGGTGCCGGGAGGTTTAAGCCGTCAGTGGCCGCGTGAGGGGTGGAAAACGGGCCGTTCCGACGGTGGCGGGGCCGCCTCGAACCGGCCCGACCTGCAAGGGAAGGTGTCGGAATTGCGTGTTTCGGCACCCTTCGCAGCGACTCGGGTGATACGCGACACGCGGTACTGAATCGAACGACACGCCGAGAAATCCAAGAAAAATCCAGGTCGCGTGATTACAGGTCGGTCACGGTTTCGCGCGGGGCCCGTCCGACCGCTCCCGGGCCCTGTCAAGTCCGCGAAAAAGCCCTGGCTGCAAGGCTATTCGCGACCGTGCGGAGCCGACCGCGGGGACCGGTCCGGCACTGTCCGCACCGCTGCCCATCCGGCCCGGTCGCGGGCCGAATCACGCGCTGACCTGGGGGGTGGGTTCGCAATCGGCAAGCGTCGTGGGTACGGTCGCTGAGACCACCGGGTTACCGGAGGTAGATCAAGCAATGAACGATGAGACGGAGGAACCGTGGCCCTTCCCCAGCTGACTGACGAGCAGCGCGCCGCTGCTTTGGAGAAGGCGGCTGCCGCTCGCCGCGCTCGGGCGGAGCTCAAGGAGCGCTTGAAGCGTGGTGGCACCGATCTGAAGACGGTCCTTGCGGACGCCGAGAAGGACGAAGTCCTCGGCAAGATGAAGGTTTCGGCGCTGCTCGAGGCCCTGCCGAAGGTTGGCAAGGTCAAGGCGGCCGAGATCATGAGCGAGCTCGAGATCGCTCCCACCCGCCGCCTGCGCGGACTGGGCGACCGGCAGCGTAAGGCGCTGCTGGCCCGGTTCGACTTCAGCGCCGAATAATCCGAGGGTGGTCGAACACACTCGGAAGGGTCGACTGGTTGTCCTGGTCGGCCCCTCGGCCGTCGGTAAGTCCACCGTCGTGCGCTGCGTGCGCGAACGACTGCCCGAATTGGTATTCAGTGTGTCGGCCACCACCCGGGCTCCGCGGCCCGGGGAGGTCGACGGCCGCGACTACCGATTCGTCACCCGTGAGAAGTTCGACGCCATGATCGCGGCGGGCGAACTGCTCGAATGGGCCGACATCCATGGTGGACTGCAGCGGTCGGGCACCCCGGCCGCGCCCGTGCGGGAAGCGCTCACGTCCGGACATCATGTCCTGATCGAGGTGGACCTCGAGGGCGCGCGCTCGATCCGCAAGACCATGCCGGAAGCCAAACTGGTCTTCCTGGCCCCACCCAGCTGGGACGAGCTGGTGTCCCGCCTGACTTCGCGCGGGACGGAATCGCCCGAGGTGATCGAGCGTCGTCTGCAGACCGCCCGCACCGAATTGGCTGCATGTGACGAGTTCGACATCGTTATCGTGAACGACCACGTGACCAGTGCCTGTGAGCAGTTGGTATCGTTGTTCGTTAGCACAAATTCGGGGTCATAGGTCCCGAACTACCGGCTCGTCTTCGAAGTGAGCCGGATGCCACCCTTCCGAACAACCCCGCAGGAGTCCTCCTAGTGAGTACGGACATCAAGACCGCGCCCGCCTACGACACTCCGGTCGGCCTCACCAACCCGCCGATCGACGAACTGCTGGAGCGGACTTCGTCCAAGTACGCGCTGGTCATCTACGCGGCCAAGCGGGCCCGGCAGATCAACGATTACTACAACCAGCTCGGCGACGGCATTCTCGAATACGTCGGTCCGCTGGTCGAGCCGGGTCTGCAGGAGAAGCCGCTGTCGGTGGCGATGCGCGAGATCCACGCCGACCTGCTCGAGCACTCCGAAGGGGAGTAGTCCCGCGGTGACCCGGATCGTCGTCGGAGTCGGCGGCGGTATCGCCGCCTACAAGAGCTGCAACCTCGTGCGCCGGTTCACCGAAACCGGGCACGAGGTTCGTGTCATTCCCACCGAGTCGGCGCTGCAATTCGTCGGCAAGGCTACCTTCGAGGCGCTGTCCGGCCACCCCGTGCACACCGGTGTCTTCGCCGATGTGCCCGAGGTGCCGCACGTGCGCCTCGGCCAGGAGGCCGACCTGGTCGTCATCGCCCCCGCCACCGCGGATCTCATGGCCCGCGCCGCGCAGGGCCGCGCCGACGATCTGCTGACCGCGACGCTGCTGACCGCGCGCTGCCCCATCCTGTTCGCCCCGGCCATGCACACCGAGATGTGGGAGCACCCGGCCACCCGGGCGAACGTGGCGACGCTGCGCGCGCATGGCGCCGTGGTCATGGAACCGGCCTCGGGCCGGCTGACCGGCACCGACACCGGCCCGGGCCGGCTGCCCGAGCCGGAGGAGATCTTCGGTCTGGCCCGGCTGCTGCTCGAACGCGCCGACGCCCTGCCGCGCGACCTCGAGGGCCGCCGCGTCGTGGTGTCCGCGGGCGGCACCCGGGAACCGCTGGATCCGGTCCGCTTCCTTGGTAATCGGAGTTCCGGCAAGCAGGGCTACGCGATCGCCCGCCTGGCCGCCCAGCGCGGTGCGCAGGTCACGCTGATCGCGGGCAATACCATCGGGCTCGAACCGCCGGCCGCGGTCGAGGTCGTGCACGTGACCACCGCCGAACAGCTGAAGGTGGCCGTCGACAAGCACTCGCTGGGTGCGGACGCGGTCGTCATGGCCGCGGCGGTGGCCGACTTCCGTCCGGTGAACGTGGCGGCGGCTAAGATCAAAAAGGGTGCGGGAGAACCGGATTCGATCGCGCTCGCCAAGACACCGGATATCCTGGCCGGGTTGGTGCAGTCCCGTCGCGACGGGCACCTACCGGGCACCGCGATCGTCGGCTTCGCCGCCGAGACCGGGGACGAGCACGCGGATGTGCTCACCCACGCCCGGGCCAAACTCGCCCGTAAAGGCTGCGACCTGCTGGTCGTGAATGCCGTCGGGGAGGGGAAGGCCTTCGAGGTCGACACCAACGACGGCTGGTTGCTCGGTGCCGACGGCACCGAGATCGCCCTGGACCACGGGTCCAAGGCACTGCTGGCCAGCCGGGTGCTGGATGCACTCGGCCCCTTGCTCCGCTGAAGCCTCGGCACCGCAGGGTTCGGGCACTTGCCGCTGTCTGCCGCTGGGGCGGCAGATTGACGGCGACTGTCTGAGTCACGATGTGTTCTTAACGAGGGCGGCTCGCCCCTGTGCCGAACATATTGGAATAACCTGAGACAAAGGGTTGTGCGATGCAGCGGAGACGCTACTGTCGCCACCCGATACGAGAAACCCGTTGAGGGAGAGGGAACAACTGTGCGCACGTCTGGCAGCCGCCTATTCACCAGTGAGTCGGTGACCGAGGGTCACCCCGACAAGATCTGTGATGCCATCAGCGATTCCATCCTCGACGCGTTGCTCGCGGCCGATCCGCGCAGCCGGGTCGCGGTGGAGACCCTGGTGACCACCGGTCAGGTGCACGTGGCCGGTGAGGTCACCACCACCGCCTACGCCGATATCCCGACCATCGTCCGCGAGAAGGTCCTGGAGATCGGGTACGACTCGTCCGCAAAGGGTTTCGACGGCGCCTCCTGCGGCGTGAACGTCGCCATCGGCGCCCAGTCGCCGGACATCGCCATGGGCGTGGACACCTCGCACGAGGCCCGCGTGGGTGGCGAGGACGACGAGATCGCCCGGCAGGGCGCGGGCGACCAGGGCCTGATGTTCGGCTACGCCACCATCGAGACCCCCGAGCTGATGCCGCTGCCGATCTCGCTGGCGCACAAGCTGTCTCGCCGCCTGACCGAGGTCCGCAAGTCCGGCGTGCTGCCGTACCTGCGTCCCGACGGCAAGACCCAGGTCACCATCGAGTACGACGGCGCCATCCCCAAGCGCCTCGACACCGTGGTCATCTCGACCCAGCATGCGGCCGACATCGACCTGGACAACCTGCTCACCCCGGACATCCGCGAGAAGGTCGTCGACGCGGTGCTCGGCGAGCTCCAGCTGCCCAACCCGCTGGACACCTCCGATGTCCGCCTGCTGGTCAACCCGACCGGCAAGTTCGTGCTCGGTGGACCCATGGGTGACGCGGGCCTGACCGGTCGCAAGATCATCGTCGACACCTACGGCGGCATGGCCCGCCACGGTGGTGGCGCCTTCTCGGGCAAGGACCCGTCGAAGGTCGACCGCTCGGCCGCCTACGCCATGCGCTGGGTCGCCAAGAATGTCGTCGCCGCCGGCCTGGCCGAGCGGGTCGAGGTCCAGGTCGCCTACGCCATCGGCAAGGCCGCCCCGGTCGGCCTGTTCGTCGAGACCTTCGGCACCGAGCTGATCGATCCGATCAAGATCTCCGATGCCATCGGTCAGGTCTTCGACCTGCGTCCCGGCGCGATCATCCGCGACCTGGACCTGCTGCGCCCGATCTACGCGCCGACCGCCGCCTACGGCCACTTCGGCCGCACCGACGTCGATCTGCCGTGGGAGCGCACCGACCGCGCGGAGAAGCTGCGCGCGGCCGCCGGGCTGTAATTGACCGGCACCCCACCACTCTCGACGGGAGCGTCGGGCACGGAGAAACCTTCCGAGTCCGACGCTCCCGCCGTCATTGGCGAGTCCCGGCCGATCGCGCGGGTCCTGCCCCTGCTCGAACCCGCCCACCTGGACCGGGAGTTCGACTACCTGGTCCCGCCCGAGATGGACGAGCTCGCCCAGCCCGGCGTCCGTGTCCGCGTCCGCTTCTCCGGCCGCCTCGTCGACGGCTACCTCCTCGAACGGCGCGAAAAGTCCGATCACACCGGCAAACTCGTCCGCCTCGAACGTGTCGTCTCCGGCGAACGCGTCCTCACCCCGGAGATCCTCGCCCTCGTCACGGCCGTGGCCGCCCGATACGCGGGCACCCGCGCGGACGTCCTCCGCCTCGCCATCCCGCCCCGCCACGCCAAGGTCGAATCGGAGGGCGTGGAAAAGCCCGAAAAGCCCAAGCGCACTTCGAAGAAGAGCTCACCGGCCGCTGATCCTGTTGTGGCAGCCGATGACTCGGCCCACCCCGTCGTTACGCAGACCCACACCAGCGGATCGCATCCGAGTGACGAGACGACCTCCGTCGTGCCCCGAAACGCTGAAGACGCTGCCGCACACCCCGTTCCGCAAGGTGCCGAGTCTGTGGGGGTGTCGGCGCTCGCGATCGCGGAAGGTGGAAGCGACATCGCGGACGCCACGCACGGCGAGGGTGCGGACACCGCCACGGTTCAGGGCGGCGATGTATCCGGCACCGATGAGGTGACTCTTGTCGCCGACAGGGATTCGGTGTCGATGCCTGCGGCCGTCGATGCGGCCAAGGTCGCCGCCGAAAGCTCGACGGGAACCGTTGCTGCGCAGCCCGATCTGGTTGCGCTCGGCGCCGGCGTCCACTCGACGGCTTCAGTGGCCGCGGTGCCGGCAGACGAGTCCGGGGAGCAGCCGGTGACTGCTGCGTCGTCGACGTCGGCGGCTGAGTTCCCGGCGTGGGGGCGGTATGTCCACGGGCATTCGTTCCTGGGCGCGCTGGCGGCAGGGCGCGGGCCGCGGGCGGGGTGGCAGGCATTGCCGGGGGAGGACTGGGCGCGGCGGCTGGCGGAGCTGGCGGCGGTGACCGTGCGTGGCGGCCGCAGTGCGGTGATCATGGTGCCGGATCAGCGGGATCTGGATCGGGTGCTGGGGGAATGTGTTGCGCTGGTGGGGGAGTCGGCGGTGGGGTTGGCGGCGGGGTTGGGCCCGTCGGCGCGGTATCGGCGGTGGCTGTCGGTGTTGCGGGGAAAGGCGCGGGTCGTCGTGGGGACGCGGAGTGCCGTGTTCTCGCCGGTGAAAGACCTCGGGCTGATCGCCATCTGGGATGACGGGGACGATACCTTCGCCGAACCGCGGTCGCCGTATCCGCATGCGCGGGAAGTGGCCATGTTGCGGGCGCACGAGACCGGGGCGGCGTTCGTGGCGGGCGGGTTCTCGCGGACGGCCGAGGTGCAGGCCATCGTCGAATCCGGCTGGGCGCACGATCTGCTCGCGGATCGGGCCGTGGTGCGGCAGGCCATGCCGCGCATCACCGCGCCCGGCGATACCGACGCGGCATTGGAGCGGGACCCGATCGCGCAGGCCATCCGCATTCCGGCCGTGGCGTTCACGGAGGCGCGCAAGGCGATCAAGGCCGGTGGACCGGTGCTGGTTCAGGTGCCGCGGCGCGGGTACATCCCGGCGCTCGCCTGCGCCAAGTGCCGGACCCCGGCACGCTGCCGCCATTGCAACGGTCCACTGGCGCTGCCGGACAGCGCGTCCGCGTCACGTGGCGCGCTGCGCAGCGGGCGGGAAGGGGTGGCCGAGGCGCAGAGCCCGGCCTGCCGCTGGTGCGGGATCACCGAGGCGGCCTTCCGCTGCGGAGCCTGCGGATCGCGGGCGCTGCGGGCCGTCGTCATCGGCGCGTCGCGCACGGCCGAAGAACTGGGACGCGCGTTTCCCGGTGTGCCCGTACGAGGTTCGGGCGGATCGTCGATCCTTAACACCGTGCCGGAGGGTCCGCAGGTCGTGGTGTCCACCATCGGCGCGGAACCCCGGGTGCCCGGCGGCTACGCCGTCGCCATGCTGCTCGACGGCTGGGCCCTGCTCGGCCGCGCCGATCTCCGAGCCGCCGAAGATGCCCTGCGCCGCTGGATGTCCGCCTCGGCGCTGGTGCGCCCCGGCGGCCGGGTCATCGTCATGGCGGACGCCGGGATCCCGACCGTGCAGGCCCTGGTGCGCTGGGACCCGGTGTGGCACGCCGGTTTCGAGCTCGAACAGCGCACCGAGGTGCGCTTCCCGCCCGCGGTTCGCTTCGCCGCCATCGACGGCACCGCGGACTCCATCGCCGAATTGCTCGGCGAGGCACAGCTTCCCGATGGCGTCGAGATCCTGGGCCCGGTGCCGCTGCCGCCGGGTGCGCGAAAGCCGTTCTCCTCCGGCGACTCTCCCGCCGAGGTCGAACGCATGATCCTGCGCGCCGACCGCGCTACCGGCGCGGCCCTCTCCCGCGCCCTCACCGCCGCCCAGGCCGTCCGCAGCACCCATCGCTCCGACGCGCCCCTGCGCGTCCAGATCGACCCCATTGACATCGGCTGATCCGCTCAGGGGCCGGTGATTTCGTCGCGGGGGAGGGCGGCGAGGGTGATGAGGGCATTGAGGAAGCCGCGGCGATCGGCGGCGGGGAGCTTGCCCAGCAGGTGATCCTCCCGGGCCTGGATCCCGGCCTGCGCCGCGTCGCGCAGGCGACGGCCCTCCGGGGTGAGGGCGAGCAGCCGGGCCCGGCGGTCGGCCGGATCGGGGTGGCGTTCGATGAGGCCGCGCTCCTGCAGGTCGTCGAGCACCGCGATGATGCGCGTCTTGTCCGCCCCGATCTCCTGCGCCAGCACGCCCTGACCCCGCGCGGGCCCCTCGTCCAGATGCAGCAGCACGACGTACGCCCACATGGTGAGTCCGTGTGCGGCGAGTACCGGTTGCTCGGCCGCCATCAGGGCGCGGCCCAGGGGGACGATCATCGCTGCCAGGTCCGGACGGTCTGTCATGCGGACAAGATTAGGCGGCGTGCCGGTGCGGCCTTTCGATCGTGTCGCCGGCGCGGGTCAGAATCGCGTCGGCGTCGAACGTTTCGGCCTGCCAGGAGTCGACGCCGATGCCGACCCGGCCGCGCCAGGCCCGCACGATCGCGGTGTGCACCGGCCACCGCACGAAGCGGCGCATATCCCGCTCCGACTCCCACACCGAGATCGAGCCGCCGCGGAACTCGGCCGGCCTGCCCCACAGCCACAGGCCGACCGCGCCCTGCATGACCGGCCACGTTTTCCCCAATTCCAGCCCGGTCGTGTAGATCTCGCGCGACTCCGTCTCCGAGCTCGCGAGGAAATCGGTGACGCTGATGAAGACCGGGCCCGAGAGCTGGTGATTCGGGCCGGGATTCCACGGCATCAGCACGGTGCCGTCCGAAAACAATTTAGTATGCATACGCTTACGATAAGCGATGGCGTACTAAATGTTCAATGGCGAGATTCACCGGAAGGCCGGTGCCACGCGGGCCGCCCATTCGGCGTATCCGGTTGCCCGCCGGCCCAGCACCCGCTCGACATCGCCGCTGACCAGCTGCTCCTCGGGCGTCGGCTCGCCGAGGATGGTGAGCGTATGGTCGGCGACCGATTCCGGCATGAACCGCAGCATGTTCACCCGGGCCTGCTCGCGGGTGAGCTCCGCGAACCGCAGCGGCTCGCCCAGCGCGGCCGCCAGCGCCTGTGCCTGCTGGCGTGGGGTGACGAGCTCCGGACCGGTCACCGTGTAGACCTGCCGGTCATGGCCGTCCTCCCGCAGTGCCGCCGCGGCCATGGCCGCGACATCGGCCGGATCCACCTGCGGCAGACCGACATCCCCGAACGGCGCGGGTATCATCCGCTCGGCCCGCACCGGCTCGATCCAGGCGAAGGTATTGCTGAAGAACCCGCCCGGCCGCAGCACCGTCCACTCCAGATCCGAAGCGGCCAGCGCCCTCTCGAATTCCAGCGTGCGCGCGTAGCCGTCACTGCCCGGCCGCGTCACCGCGCCCTGCGAGGACAGGAACACCACCCGCCGGACACCCGCCGCCGCAACGGTTTCCAGCACCTCGGTGGCCGCCGGTCCCGCCACCAGCTGCGGGCCGGTGATGAGCAGGAACAACGCCCGCGCACCCGCCACCGCCCCGGCGAGGCTGTCCAGCTCCCCGATATCGGCGCGGCGGTGCTCGGCGCCCGCGGGCAGATCCACCGGCTTCTCGCCCCGCGACACCGCGACCACCTTCTCGTCGGCCTCCGCGAGCTGCCGCACGAGAGCGCTGCCGACATTTCCGGTCGCACCGGTTACCACGATCATCTGTCCACTCCTAAGTTAGTTGGCTGACTAACTCGAACCATAGGGCATGCGACCGGGCATTGTCTATGGTTAGTCGTATGACTAACTCAGTGCCGCGAGCGACGGGCCCGAAGGCGGGGAAGCGGGAGCGGCTCGCGGACGCGGCGGCCAAGGTATTCCACGAACAGGGCGTCGAGAAGACGACCATCGCCGATATCGCGCGCGCCGCCGAGGTGCCGGTGGGCAACGTGTACTACTACTTCAAGACGAAGGATCAGCTGGTCCAGGCCGCGATCGGCGCCCATGCCCGCACCGCCCAGGAGATCATCGCGGCCCTGGAACGCTTCGATGCCCCCGCCGAACGACTGAAGGCCCTGGTGCGCGGCTGGGTCGACCAGCGCGACCTCGCCGCCCAATTCGGTTGCCCCTCCGGCTCTCTCGCCACCGAACTCGACAAACGCGCCGACGGCCTGGACCGCGAACTGGCCGCCGTCATGCGCGGCCTCCTGGACTGGATCGACACCCAGTTCGCCGCCATGGGCCGCACCGACTCGCACGAACTGGCCGTCGCCCTCCTGGCCGCCTACCAGGGAATCTCCCTGCTCACCAACACATTCCGCGACCCCGCGATGATGGAAGCCGAAGGCGCACGCCTGGAACGCTGGATCGACTCCCTCGTCCCGGCAACCTGAGCGCCCCCATGCGGTCGCGGGGCGCATCGGCCCATTCGGGCAGACGAGCGGCACGGGTCAGATGGTTGAGCGAAATCACGTGAAGCCCGGAGCGTGCCGGATGCGGATGCGTGAGTGTGGCGCCGGTCGTGCGGTCCGGGGCCCGGGCGGTGCGGTCGGGTCGGGTCAGTTCATTTGGGGCTGAGCGGGTCTCACGGACCAGCGGCCCTCATCGCGGAGGATGCGGACCGGGTGGTCGAAGCAGGCGCTGATGTGGGCGGTGGTGATCACCTCGCCGACCGGACCCGCGGCGACCGTGTGGCCGTTGCGCAGGAGCATGGCGTGGGTGGTGCCCGGCGGGAGTTCCTCCAGATGGTGGGTGACCAGGACCGAGGCGAGGCCGGGGTGGGCGCGCTGGAGCAGGTCGAGGCGTTCCAGGAGTTGTTCGCGCCCGGCCAGATCCAGGCCGGTGGCGGGTTCGTCGAGCAGGAGCAGGCGCGGGTTGGGCATGAGAGCGCGGGCTATGAGGGTGCGGCCGCGCTGGCCCTGGGACAGGATCTGCCAGTCGGCGTCACGGCGGTGGGACAGGCCGAGCAGGTCGATCAGGCGGTCGGCCTCGGCGAGCTGGGCGGGCGTCGCGTGCCAGCGGGGGATCAGACCGGCGGTGTTGGTCGCGCCGGTGATCACCACGTCGCGGACCGTGAGCGGGCCGCTCGGAGTGTGGCGCGGATCGACATGGCCGATGCCGGCCCGGAGTGCGCGCATGTCGACGCGGCCGAGCCGCTCCCCGAGCACCTCCACACTGCCCCGGGTCGGATGCTCGAACGCGCCCAGCATGCGCAGCAAGGTGGTCTTGCCCGCGCCGTTGGGGCCCAGTAGCGCCCAGTGCTCACCGGTGCGCACGGTGAGCGAAACCCCTTGCAGGATGGGGTTTCCGCCGCGCACCACCGTCACGTCGCTCACGTTCAGCACCGGATCCGTCATGGGCCCACCGTAGCAAATTCCTCAGACAAGTTGAGGAGTAGTGGTTGGCTCACGGACTGCCGGGGCAATCCGCGAGCGGTCTGACCGGTCGCCGCACCGCCGCGCCTATCTGCGCCCATGGTCTCCTGACCGCCTAAGTCCAAACCGGACGGTTTGTGTCTCGCCTCACCCTTGTCGTGGATAGATTGTCGATATATCGTCGATAGCAACGAACACAACGACGAGCCTTGAAGGAGGCACGACCATGGAACACATGGACAACATCGAACGGGGCCGCGGCCCCTGGCGGCGACTGCGCGCCGAGGAGCAGCAGGGCCCGGAACACCCGCGGATGCGTCGCGGCGGCCCGCGTGGCCCGCGCGGCGACTTCGGCCCGCACCGCCACGGCCACGGCCGTGGTTTCGGCCCGGACTTCGGTCCCGGCTTCGGACCCGGTCCGCATTTCGGCCGCGGTCGCGGCCGGGGCGGGCGCGGCCGGCGCGGCGATGTCCGCGCGGCCATCCTCCTACTGCTGCAGGAGCGGCCCATGCACGGCTACGAGCTGATCCAGCAGATCCGCGAACGCAGCCAGGATGTCTGGCGTCCCAGCCCGGGCTCCATCTACCCCGCGCTCGCGCAGCTCGAGGACGAGGGGCTGGTGCTGATCGAGAAGGTGTCGGGTCGAAAGACGGCCAAGCTCACCGAATCCGGTGTCGAGTACGTCGAGGCCAACCGCGCCGAGCTGGGCGATCCCTGGCAGGACGTCAAGGACGGCGTCGGCGATCAGGCCCTGGACCTGCGCGGACTGGTCGGCCAGCTGATGGGCGCGGTCGCCCAGGTGGCCGCGGTCGGCACGCAGGAGCAGGCGGCCAAGGCGGCGGAGGTGCTCACCGAGGCGCGCCGCTCCCTCTACCGGATCCTCGCCGAGGACGACACACCCGAAAAGTAATGGCCTCGAAACCCTGCTTCCCGCTGGAACATTCGGGCTGATTCCGACGAAGATCGTGACATGGGACAGAAGCGCCCCATGCGATCTTGTGACATGGGACAACGGAGGAGCCGGACCCGCGCACTGCGCCGCGTGGCACCGGTGGGGGTGATGGCGCTGGCGGCCGCCGTGATCGGTACGGCCGCCACACCGACGGGGATGTACGCACAGGCCGAACCGGCCGTGACTCCGGTACTTCAGGTACCGGCGCAACAGGGGCCGCCGCAGACCGAACATCTGGCGGCGGCCCGCTATCTCAAGGAGCATCCGGACGCGGCGCCCCAGGGCGCCAACGACTTCGGCTGCAAACCGACCGCGGAGCATCCGCGCCCGGTGGTGCTCGCACACGGCACCGACTCCTCGGCCTACTCCGACTGGTCGGGCATCAGCCCACTGCTGGCCCAGGCCGGGATCTGCGTATTCGCCCTCAACTATGGCGGCAAACCCGGCAAGGACACCTACGGCACCGAGGACGTGTGGGCCAGCTCCGCGCAGATCGGCACCTTCGTCGATCAGGTGCTCGCCGCGACCGGGGCCACCCAGGTGGATCTGGTCGGATTCTCGCAGGGCGCCAGCGTGACCCGGTACTGGATCAACAAGCTCGGCGGCGCGCCGAAGGTCGGCCAGTGGATCGGCCTGGCCTCGCCCAGCTACGGCGGGATCATGTACGGGCTGGTGCCGATCGCCGACGCGGTGCCGGGCATCTACAAGCTCGTGGAGATGGGATCCTCCACCGCCGCCATTCAACAGGCGGCCGGATCGCCGTTCATCAGGGACCTGAACGCGGGCGGCGACACGGTGCCCGGTGTGAAATACACGACGATCGGCAGCCGCGTCGATGAAATGATCCAGCCCAACACCAACATCGCGCTGCATGGCGCGGGCGCCACCAATATCGTGCTGCAGGAGCAGTGCGCGGAGGACCTGACCGGGCATTTCCACCTGGTGTACGACCCGTTCGTGCAGCGGCTGGTGGTCAATCTGCTCGATTCCGCGCACCCCGTGACACCGGCCTGCGTGCCGGTCGCACTGGGCACCGGCATCAGCGATGTCGTGTTGGCGGCGCATTCCTGATCAGGGTGGTCACGGGCGTCCGTAAAATGAGACGACCGTATTCGTTCGCTATCGGGAGCTGCCCGTGACCATCCAGCCTGTCCGCCTGTTCGGCGATCCGATCCTGCGCGCCCGCGCGGCGGAGGTCGAGACGTTCGACCGGGAGGTGCGCCAGCTGGTGACCGACCTCATCGACACCATGTACGAGAGCGGGGGCGTCGGCATGGCGGCCCCGCAGATCGGGGTCGGGCTGCGGGTATTCGTCTACGACACCGGCGACGCGCAGGGGCATCTGATCAACCCGGTCTTCGAGGTGATCGGCGACGAGACCCAGACCGGACCGGAGGGCTGCCTGTCGATTCCGGGCGTGCGCTTCGACGTGACGCGCCCGCTGACCGTGCTGGCCCGCGGTGTCGACATGGACGGCAAGCCGGTCGAGTTCCGGGCCGAGGGGCTGCTGGCGCGCTGCGTGCAGCACGAGACCGACCATCTCGACGGGGTGCTGTTCCTGCAGCGGCTGGAGTCGGCCGCGCGCAAGGAGGCCATGCGTACCATCCGGGAATCCGGTTGGTTCACACAGGGAGTCACGGTGCTGCCGGCGTCCGAGATCGGCGGCCGGCGTCGCGCGGCGGCCGGTGACCGGGAACGGAGTCGTTGATATGCGTCTGGTCTTCGCGGGAACCCCCGAACCGGCGGTGCCGTCGCTGCGGCGGCTCATCGAATCCTCCAGGCACGAGGTGGTCGGGGTGGTGACCCGGCCGGACGCGGTGGCCGGACGCGGCCGCAAGATCACCCGCTCGCCCATCGGGCGGCTGGCCGACGAGCACGGGATTCCCGTGTTCACGCCCAAGCGGCCGTCGGAGCCCGAATTCATCGAGCAGCTCACGGCTTTGGCGCCCGACTGCTGCCCGGTGGTGGCCTACGGCGCGCTGCTGCCCGAGCCGGTGCTCGACATCCCCCGGCACGGCTGGATCAACCTGCACTTCTCGCTGTTACCCGCCTGGCGCGGCGCCGCACCGGTGCAGGCCGCCATCCTCGCCGGTGACGAGTACACCGGCGCGTCGACCTTCCGCATCGAGAAGGGCCTCGATACCGGCCCGGTCTTCGGCACCATGACCGAGCGCATCGCCGTCGCCGACACCGCGGGATCGCTGCTGGAGCGGCTCGCCGACAGCGGTTCGGTCCTGCTGGAATCCACCCTCGACGCCGTGGAAGACGGCACCGTGCACGCGATTCCGCAGCCCCTGGACGGTATCTCCTACGCCCCCAAGGTGGATCCTGAGGCCGGCCGCATCCGCTGGAGCCAGCCCGCCCTCGCCATCGACCGCCGGATTCGCGCGGTCACTCCCGCGCCCGGCGCCTGGACCGAAATCGACGGCAAACGCCTCAAACTCGGCCCCGTCGAAATGGTGGAGGAGACACTCCCGGTCGGCACCATCGACATCCGCAAGACCGGCGTCTACCTCGGCACCGCGAGCACCGCGGTCCGCCTCACTCAGGTCCAGCCCCAGGGCAAACGCATGATGCCCGCCCTGGACTGGGCCCGCGGCGCCCGCCTCGAGCCCGGTACGGTGGTCGAGTGACCCGCCCGGACGGCGAAGGCCGCGACCGCGATTCGCGCACCGGCGGTCGCCCGCAGTCCGGCGACGGCGACCAGCGCCGCGGTTTCCGCCGCTCCGCATCCGCCGGGGATTCGGGCACTTCGCGGGCGAGCGACCGATCCCAGGAGGATCAGCGCCGCGCATCGGGATACCGAACCGGTGATGCACGCGCCGCGAACTCGCGGGGCGGCACGCAATCCGGTGAGGGTGAACAGCGTCGCGGCTTCCGCCGCTCCGGCGGGGCGGCAGGCGATTCGGGTGCGGCACGATCCTCCGGATCACGCGGGACCGACGGCGGGGATCAGCGGCGCGCAGGCTTCGGCAAAGGTGAACGCCCTGTGGGAGACCGCAATTCGGGCTCGAACCGGTCGGGTGGCGGACTTCGCGGGCGCGACGGGTATGGGTCGGGCACGGGCCGAGGCCGCGATTCGGCGGTCGGCAGTCGGAGGAGCGACGACCGGCGCGGCGGATTCTCGGAAGGGGACCGGGACTCCGGGGCGAACCGGTCGGATCGTGGGCCTCGCGACGGCGATGGGCGGAGTCCCGGGCGTGACCGCACCGGGTCCACGAGCGGGCGTTCCTTCAGCGGCAGCCGTGGCGGGGACGCCGCCGGCGGTCACGAGGGCCGTGGTAGCAAGCAGGGCGATCGCGCTGGCCGCGGTGAGTCGTTCGGCGGTGACCGCGCGGGCGGCCGGAGTGGCTCGTTCGATCGCGAAAGGACCGCGGGGCAAGGCCGGGGGCCGAAGCGGACCGCGGCGGACTCGAAGGCCGGCATGAGCAGTGCCGCGGCCCGGCGGGCCGAGCGGGCCGGGGCCGATCCGGTGCGGATGGTGGCGCGGGATGTGCTGCGGGCCGTGCGGGAACGGGATGCCTACGCGAATCTGGTGCTGCCCGGACTGTTGCGGGAGCGGCATATCAGTGGGCGTGATGCGGCGCTGGCCACCGAGTTGACCTATGGGGCCTCACGCTCGCAGGGGCTGCTGGACGCGGTGATCGCGGAGTGCGCGGGGCGAGGTGTCGAGGAGATCGACGGACCCCTCCTGGATGCGTTGCGGCTGGGGACCTATCAGCTGCTGCGCACCCGGATCGGCGCGCACGCGGCGGTCGACACCTCCGTCGCGCTGGTGCGAGCGGAGTACGGGCAGGGGCGGGCCGGGTTCGTGAACGCGGTGCTGCGGCGGGTGGCCGAACACACTCCCGAGGAGTGGGTGGAACGGCTCGCGCCGCGGGATCCGCTGGGGCACTTGGCATTCGAGTACGCGCATCCGGTCTGGATCGCGCAGGCCTTCGCGGACGCCCTGGGCGCGCGGGCCGGTGAGCTGGCCGACGTGCTGGCGGCCGACGACGCACGGCCCGCCGTGCACCTGGTGGCGCGCCCCGGCGATATCACCGCCGAGGAACTGGCCCTGGTCACCGGCGGCGAGGAAGGCCGCTGGTCGCCGTACGCGGTGTACCTCGAGGGCGGTGACCCGGCGAAGCTGGAGCCGGTCCGCGAGGGCATGGCCGCCGTCCAGGACGAGGGCAGCCAGCTGGTCGCCCTGGCCGTCACCCGCGCGCCCCTCGAGGGCCCCGACGCCGGCCGCTGGCTCGACCTGTGTGCCGGGCCGGGCGGAAAGACCGCGCTGCTGGCCGCGATCGCTGATATCGACGGCTTCCGCGTCGATGCCGTCGAACCCGCCGAGCACCGCGCCGACCTGGTCCGCCAGGCGACCCGCGGCATGCCCGTGGACGTTCATGTCGCCGACGGCCGCGACAGCGGGCTGACTCCGGGCTTCGACCGCATCCTCGTCGACGCCCCCTGTACCGGCCTGGGCGCCCTGCGCCGCCGCCCGGAGGCCCGCTGGCGCCGCCAGCCCTCCGACGTCCGCGACCTGGTCACCCTGCAGCGCGAACTCCTCACCGCCGCATGGGATCTGGTCCGCCCCGGCGGTGTCGTGGTCTACTCGACCTGCTCTCCGCACCTCCCGGAAACGGTCTCCGTGGTGGCCGATATGGTCCGCCGCACAGGTGCGGAACAGCTCGACACCCGCGAGCTGCTCCCGGGCGTCCCGGAACTCGGCGACGGCCCCGGCGCCCAGCTGTGGCCCCACCGCCACGGCACCGACGCCATGTTCCTGGCCGCCCTGCGCAAACCGCTTCAGCCGCAATAGGGTCCGACTCGCACGGGTCGATTCGCGGCGGTCGTCAGCCGGGGACGTTGCGGTCGAGTTCGTCGAGCCAGGCGGCGGCCGAGGCATCACTCGGCGCGCGCCAATCACCGCGTGGGGACAGGGATCCGCCCGAGCCGACCTTGGGCGCATTCGGGAGGGTGGAGCGTTTGAACTGGCTGGTCTGAATGAAACGGCGCAGGAATTCGGCCAGCCAGTGTTTGATGGCGGGCAGGTCGTATTCGTGGCGCTGGTCGGCGGGGACGAGGTCGGGCCAGCCGCCGCGGGTGCGGTCGGACCAGACATGGTGGGACAGGTAGGCGATGCGGCTCGGCAGGTCGCCGAAGCGCAGCAGGTGGTAGAGGTGGAAGTCCTGGAGTTCGTAGGGGCCGACGGTGGCCTCGGAGCTCTGCGGCGGAGCGTCGCCGTCGGCAGGAATGAGTTCGGGGGAGATCTCGGTGGCGAGAATGGAGGCCAGGACCTCACCCGCCTCGGGCCCCAGCTCGCCGGTGTCGATCGTCCAGGCCACCAGGTATTTGATCAATGTCTTGGGGACCGAGGCGTTCACGCTGTAGTGGGCCATGTGGTCGCCGACGCCGAAGGTGCACCAGCCCAGCGCGAGCTCACTGAGGTCGCCGGTGCCGACGACCAGGGCATTGTGCAGATTGGCGAGCCGGAACAGGTGTGAGGTGCGCTCGCCCGCCTGCACGTTCTCATAGGTGACGTCGTACTGCGGAACCCCTTCGGCGGCAGGGTGCTTCAGGTCTCGCAGCATCTGCGTGGCCGATGGCCGGATGTCGATCTCGTGTGCCGTCGCCCCGACCGCCCGCATGAGCCGCCGCGCGTTCTCGAGGGTGCGGGTGCTGGTGGCGAAGCCGGGCATGGTGTACGCCAGGACATTCGAGCGCGGCAGTCCCAGCCGGTCCATGGTCTTGGCGGCCACGATGAGCGCCACCGTGGAGTCCAGGCCGCCGGACACCCCGATCACCACCCGCTGTGATCCGGTGGCGGTCAGCCGTGTGCTCAGTCCCTCCACCTGGATGTGATGCACCTCGGCGCAGCGCTCGTTGCGACGGGCCGGATCGGCGGGAACATAGGGGAAGCGCGGGATCTCGCGCCGCAGCGCGACGGTCCCGGCGGGCACGGGCAGCTCGACGTCGATGCGCCGGAACCGTTGCAGCCGCTCCCGATGATCGTGCACGGTGTCGGCGAAGCTGGTGGTGCGCAGCCGGTCCGCGGCCAGCCGCCGCAGATCGATATCGGCGGTGACCACCTGCGGGTGTCCGGCGAACCGCTCGCCCTCCGCCAGCACATTGCCGTTCTCGCACACCAGCGCCTGTCCGTCCCAGGCCATGTCGGTGGTCGACTCACCGTGCCCGGCAGCCGAATACACGTACGCGGCGAGATACCGCGCCGAATGTGAGGCGCACAGTTCGCGCCGGTAGTCGGCCTTGCCGATGACGATATTGCTGGCCGACAGATTCACCAGCACACTGGCCCCGGCCAGGGCGGCGAAACCGCTGGGCGGCAACGGTACCCAGCCGTCCTCGCAGATCTCGAGATGGAACACGAAATCCGGCAGGTTGCTCGCGGCGAACAGCAGATCGGCCCCGAACGGCACCCGCTGCCCGGCGATCACCACCTGGTCGTCGAGGGCCTCCCGCGCGGCCGCGAACTGACGCTTCTCGTAGAACTCCCGATAGTTGGGCAGGTAGCTCTTGGGCGCGGCGCCCAGCACCCGGCCCCGGTGAATCACGATGCCGCAGTTGAACAGCCGGCCCTGCGCCCGCACCGGCGCGCCCACCACCAGCACCGTCTCGATGGCGGTGCTCTCCTCGACCACGCGCTCGAGCGCCAGTCCGACCGCGGCGTCCAGCGCGTCCTGATGGAACAGGTCGTCGGCGGTGTAGCTGGACAGCCCGAGTTCGGGGAAGATCGTCAGCGCCGCGTGCTCGGCCGCGGCGCGCCGGGCCAGCAGCAGGGTCTGTTCGGCGTTGAAGCCCGGATCGGCGACCCGCACCGGTGGCACGGCGACCGCGACCCGCGCGAACCCGTGCCGATACAGCGAATCGAACGGCAGTTGCTGTGACAACACCGACCCCTTTGCGTCCGGCCGAGGCGATCATGACCCGACCGCAATCTACCCATGCTGGGCGCGCGCCGGGGCCCCGGCCCCGCCGGAGTCACTCGCGGGCGGACTGTTCCCGCAGGCGGGCAAGGGTTTTCGAGAGGATCCGGGAGACGTGCATCTGCGAGATGCCCATCTGCTGGGCGATCTGGGTCTGGGTCATGGATTCGAAGAAACGCATGGTGAGGATGCGGCGTTCGCGTTCTGGGAGCCCGGCCAGCAGGGGCCGGATGGCCACATACTCCTCGACGCGGTCGAACTGGGATTCTTCCTCGCCGAGAGTGTCGAGGAGCGAGGCCTCGGTGTCGCGGCCGGCGGAGACGGCGTCGATGCTGCTGGGTTGGTAGGCGTTTCCGGCGATGACCGCCTGGGTCACCTCGTCGGCGTCGATCTCGAGGGCGGCCGCGATCTCCTTGGCGGTGGGGGAGCGGCCCAGTTGCTGAGAGAGGGCGTCGATGGCGGAGCCGATGCGCAGGTGGGTTTCCTTGACGCGGCGCGGCACCCGCATGGCCCAGGTGTTGTCGCGGAAGTAGCGGCGGACCTCGCCCATGATGGTGGGCACCGCGAACGACAGGAAGTTGGAGCCGCGGGAGATGTCGAAGCGGTCCACCGCGTGCACCAGCCCCACTCGCGCGACCTGGGTGAGGTCGTCGAAAGGCTCACCGCGGCCGCTGAATTTGCGGGCGATGTGATCGGCGAGCGGAATGCAGCGGTTGATCAGTTCGGTGCGCAGTGCGGCGCGCCGCCCGGATTCCGGTGCGGCGGCGGCCAGTTCCTCGAACAGCGTGGTGACATCGTCGTAGCCGGAGACGCTGCGCGCGACCTCCTCGGCCTCGTCGGCGTCGACCGTCTCCTCGGCGGTGTCCTCGGTCTCGTCCGTTTCCCGGTCGTCGCGCGGTTCCTCGGGTCCCGGCGCCTCGGCGGATGCTGCGAACACGTTGTCTCCGTCGGTCACTACGCCTTCCCCCGGACCCGCCGGAACTCCACCGCCGTCGGGTATCCGGAGATCGCCGGATCGAAGGGTTCCTGGGTGGCGGTGACCTCGTCGGACAGCGTCCGCAGCACGTGCCAGCCGAAGCTGCGCTGGTCCGGTAGCCCCTCGGCCCCGGCGATGCCGCTCACCCGCACGATCAGATCCGAGTCGCCGACGGTGAACACGCACTGCAGCGTGGTGCCCGGCGCGGCGACGGCGATCAGCGTGGAGGCCGCCTCGTCGACGGCCAGCCGGATATCGGCCACCTCGTCCAGGGTGAAATCGCTGAGCAGCACCAGTGTTTCGGCGAGTCCGCGCACGATGGGCAACTGGGAGACGGACGCGGCGACACCGATCTCGACCGGTGTACTGCGCAACCCTTGTTCCGCCGAAATGTTGATCACTCTGTAGAGGCTACCCATTCCGGTGCGCGGCAATCAGCCATTCCCGTTGACGTGGGGGCCTTGGGGGGCTGCCGATAGACTGCGGCCCGTGTGCACCTCTTCCTCCCCCTTCCAGCGGCCCGCTCCGATGATCGCCCCGTCCATCCTGTCCGCCGACTTCGCGAATCTCGCGGCCGAACTGCAAGCGATCGAGGGCGCCGACTGGGTGCACGTCGATGTGATGGACAACCACTTCGTCCCGAATCTGACGCTGGGTCTGCCGGTGGTGGAAAGCCTGTTGAAGGTGACCGACATTCCGATGGACTGCCACCTCATGATCGAGAACCCGGAGCGCTGGGCCCCGGGCTACGCCGAGGCCGGCGCCTACAACGTCACCTTTCATGCCGAGGCCACCGACAACCCGATCGCGGTGGCGCGTGACATCCGCGCCGCGGGCGCCAAGGCCGGGCTCTCGGTCAAGCCGAACACCCCGATCGAGCCCTACCTCGAGATCCTGCGCGACTTCGACACCCTGCTGGTGATGAGCGTCGAACCCGGTTTCGGTGGACAGTCTTTCATCGCGCACGTGCTCGACAAGGCCCGGCAGGTGCGCCGCCTGGTCGACGCCGGCGAGCTGCGCCTGGTCGTGGAGATCGACGGCGGCATCAATATGGATACCATCGAGCAGGCTGCCGAGGCCGGCATCGACTGCTTCGTGGCGGGCTCCGCGGTGTACGGCACCCCGGACCCGGCCGCGACCGTGGAAATCTTGCGGCAGAAGGTGATCGCGGTCGAGGCGGCGTCCGCGCAGTAGCGCATGCTCAGTGCTGTAGCAGCACTTCGATCACCGATTCCAGCGGCGGAACCGTGTCGCTGGAATCGGGGGAGTGCACCCAGGTGCGGTATCCCGTCCGCTCGTCGTCGGCGGACGGGAGCACGACCTGCGCTCCCGGGCACGCGACGGTGGCGTAGAGCCGGAACAGGGCGGCGGCCACCGATTTGGTGAGGGATTCCGGCCGGGCGGGGCCGGTGATGAAGGTCCATCGCCGTGCCCGGGGATGGTGCACGACCGGGCCGGCCAGATCGGCCTGCGCCAGCTGCTGCTGGACGCGTTCGCCGAGGTCGGCGGGCATGGTGATGGCCCCGTAACGAGTGCCTATCTCCAAGAGGATGTGCCGTGACGTCGGGTCGATCGATGCCGGCAGGTGAAGATCGCGTCGGTACTGTACGCAGCGAACTTCGAGTGTCGAATCGAGAAGCATGGTCACGCCGCACCCCCAACTGTGCCGATTGTGTTGTCTGCCACCTGAATCCGACCCGCGCGGGGTCCAACCTTCCTTCGGTTCTGCTTGCCATGATCGTCACGGCCAGGACCGGCCGTGGACGCGGTGACCGTTCTGCACTGAACTGCTCGCGGAGAAGTTGAACTGTGGGAATCAGCTGCATAACAATCTTGCGACCATTCTCGCTGCCGCGCAAGATTCTGGGTTGAGCGAGTCGTGAATTGGGTACCACTCTACGTTGGGCCAGGTCAGGCCATTCAAAGTATCGGTAAATCCCGGCGTTTCAATATTGGCGATCGCGCCCATGAACACAATTATCCGATCGCACATTGGCTTACGCCCGATTTCGTCCATCCACCGGTATCCAACGCTCCAGTGAACGAGGCCGCATGTCGCCTACGACCCCGCGTCGTTAGGCTGAAGGGGACGGCCGTCCACGCGGGGAATACCGCGTACCGCACCGGCTGTTGGCTCGAGCGGAGCACGCACACGCGATCAGGGAGAGGTACGCATGTTCACAGGCATCGTCGAGGAGCTGGGCGAGATCCTCGCCACCGAGCAGCTGGACGATTCGGCGCGGCTGACCATTCGCGGCCCGCTGGTGACCTCCGATGCGGGACACGGTGATTCGATCGCCGTCAACGGCGTCTGCCTCACCGTGGTCGACCGGAAGATCGAGGGCGACACCTTCACCGTCGACGTCATGGCCGAGACCCTGGACCGCTCCAGCATCGGCGGCCTGACCGTGGGCTCCCGCGTCAACCTCGAGCGCGCGGCGGCCGTGGACAGCCGCCTGGGCGGGCACATCGTGCAGGGTCACGTCGACGGCACCGGCACCATCGTCTCCCGCACCCCGTACGAGAACTGGGAGGTCGTGCGAATCTCCCTGCCCGACAGCATCGCTCGCTACGTGGTGGAGAAGGGCTCGATCACCGTGGACGGCATCTCGCTGACCGTCTCGGGCATCGGCCTGGCCGAGGACGCCTTCGCCGACGGCGCCAAGGACTGGTTCGAGGTGTCGCTCATCCCCACCACCCGCGAGCTCACCACCCTCGGCACGGCCCCGGTCGGCACCACCGTGAATCTCGAAGTCGACATCATCGCCAAGTACGTCGAACGGCTCGTACAGCGCGGCTGACGTCCAAGGTCGCGGCCCAAGCGCGGGGAGGCGGAGCGCTCGTTCTGGACTGCGCTCCGCCTCCCCGCGCTTGGGAGCGGGGGAGCGAACGGCTCCATAGACCTGCGCCTTGGAGGAGCGGAGGAGGGAAGAACGAGACCTCCAGGGCCGCGAACCCGCGACGCCGGAGGCGGCGCAAATTGGACAGTGCCCTAGTGTAGTGAGGCACCTAATTCGAGATGGAGCACAACAGACGTGACCAGGTTCGACACCATCGAGCGCGCAGTCGCCGACATCGCCGCCGGTAAGGCGGTTGTCGTCGTCGACGACGAGGGCCGGGAGAACGAGGGCGACCTCATCTTCGCGGCGGAGAAGGCGACACCCGAGCTGGTGGCCTTCATGATCCGCTACACCTCCGGTTACATCTGTGTGCCGCTCACCGGGGACGACTGCGATCGCCTGGGCCTGCCACCGATGTACGCGGTCAACCAGGACAAGCACGGCACCGCCTACACCGTCTCCGTCGACGCGCGCGAGGGCATCACCACCGGCATCTCGGCCGCCGACCGCGCCACCACCATGCGCGTGCTGGCCGACCGCAACGCCAAGTCCGACGATCTGACCCGCCCGGGCCACGTGGTTCCGTTGCGCGCCAAGGACGGTGGCGTGCTACGCCGGCCCGGCCACACCGAGGCCGCCGTGGATCTGGCCCGGATGGCCGGGCTCAGCCCCGCCGGCGTCATCTGCGAGATCGTCAGCCAGAAGAACGAGGGCGATATGGCGCGCACCGAGGAGCTGCGCATCTTCGCCGACGAGCACGATCTGGCGCTCATCTCCATCGCCGACATGATCGCCTGGCGCCGCCGCAACGAGAAGCACGTCAAGCAGGTGGCCGAGGCCAAGCTGCCCACCGAGTTCGGCGACTTCCTGGCGATCGGCTACGAGAGCGAATACGACGACGCCGAGCACGTGGCCCTGGTCATGGGCGATATCGGCGACGGCACGGACGTGCTGGTGCGCGTGCACTCCGAGTGCCTCACCGGCGACGCGTTCGGCTCGCTGCGCTGCGACTGCGGCCCGCAGCTGGACGCCGCCATGGAGATGATCGCCCAGCAGGGCCGCGGCGTGCTGCTCTACATGCGCGGCCACGAGGGCCGCGGCATCGGGCTGCTGCACAAGCTGCAGGCCTACCAGCTGCAGGACGGCGGCGCCGACACCGTGGACGCCAACCTGGACCTGGGCCTGCCCGCCGACGCGCGCGACTACGGCATCGGCGCCCAGATCCTCGCTGACCTGGGCATCACCTCGATGCGGCTGCTCACCAACAATCCCGACAAGCGTGCCGGGATCGAGGGCTACGGCCTGAGCATCAGCGAGCGGGTGGCGATGCCCGTGCGCGCCAACAAGCACAATCTGCGGTATCTGCGCACCAAGCGGGATCGGATGGGCCACGACCTGGTCGGCCTGGAAGACCTGGACCTGGGCGAAACCGCGAACTGACGCGCCGGAACCGACTATCGAGAGGGCGGAACGAGAATGAGCGGTACGGGCGTACCGACCTTCGAGCTGGCCGATGCCAAGGACCTCAAGCTGGGGATCGTGGCGTCGCGCTGGCACACCACCATCTGCGACGCGCTGGTCGCGAACGCGGAGCAGACCGCCCGGGCCGCGGGCGTCGCCGACATCACCGTGGTCCGGGTCGCCGGCGCGATGGAGCTGCCGGTGGTGGCGCAGGCACTGGCCCGCAGCCATGACGCGGTGGTCGCGCTGGGTGTCGTGATCCGTGGTGAGACACCGCATTTCGAGTACGTGTGCGATTCGGTGACCGCCGGTCTGACCCGGGTGTCCCTCGATGAGAGCACCCCGGTCACCAATGGCGTGCTCACCGTGAACACCGAGCAGCAGGCGCTGGATCGCGCGGGCCTGCCCGGCTCGATCGAGAACAAGGGCGAGCAGGCCGCGGCCGCCGCCCTCGACGCCGCGCTGACCCTGCGCGAGCTGACCCAGACCGTCTAGCCATGCCGGTCGTGCGGATCTGGAAGCGGGACGGCGGCTCCGAGGAGCCGCCCCGCAAGCCTGCCGCCACGCCGGAAACACCTGCGGCGCACTCCGATCCGCGGGCCGAGCAGAGAGCGGAGTCCGAGGACGCCATGGCCGAGTCGACCGAAACCGAGACGCCGGTGCAGCCCGGTACCGCCGCGGGCGATTGGGATCTCGAGGTGCGACCGCACCACGCCATCGTCACCGTGCGGATCGTGGCGGCGGTGCTGGCGGCCATCTTCATCTTCGGCGGCATCGTGCTGCGGCACGGATCCACCGGCGTGAACTTCCGGGTCTCCGACCAGATCGGCCTGATGGTGTTCGGCCTGCTGCTGGCCGGCGGCGTGCTGACGCTCACCCGGCCCCGGGTGCGAGTCGGCCGGCGCGGGGTGACGGTGCGCAATATCGTGGGCGACAGCGAGTTCCAGTGGAAGGACATCCGCGGGATCTCCTTCCCGGACAAGAAGTCCTGGGCCCGGCTGGAATTGGCGCACGACGAGTACGTGCCCATGATGGCCATCCGCTCCAACGACAAGATGCGCGCTGCCGAGGCCATGGACCGGTTCCGGGAACTCGGCGCCAAGTACAGCGCCGAGAACCAGGACCGTCGCTAGCGCGGGGCGCCGAGCACCGCGCCCTCGCGGCGCGGGTCCGCGCCGCCGATCCAGCCATTACCGTCGCGGACCAGGGCCGACAGACCGCTGGACTGCGGGGCGACCGAGACCTGGTCGCCGTACTGGCGCAGTTTCTGCACCAGCGGATCGTGGTCGCCGTTGTCGGAGGCGTCAATGGCCGGATGCTCACCACCCACATAGGTGGTGGGGGAGTTGGCCGCGCCGAAGTCGATCATCGACACCGCCTGCTGCGGGTTCATGCCCCAATCCAGCATGCCCACCAGGGTCTTCACCACGAACTGGATGATCACCGCCCCGCCGGGCGAACCGGTGACATAGCTGAGCGCGCCGCGCGAGCCGTCGGGATCACGGTCGAAGACCAGGGTCGGGGCCATGGAGCTGCGCGGCCGCTTGCCGGGGTCGAGGCGGTTGGCGATCGGGGTGCCGTCCTTGTCGACCGGTTCGGCCGAGAAGTCGGTGAGCTGGTTGTTGAGGATGAACCCGTCCACGAAATGGAATGACCCGAACGCGGATTCGACCGTGGTGGTCATGGAAGCCGCGTTGCCGTACTTGTCGACGATGGAGATGTGGCTGGTGCCGTGCTCGGGCTGCTGCGGGCCGTTGCCGACCGGCACCGGGCCGAAGTCACCCGGCTTGGCGGTGCCCAGGCTCTTGGTCGGGTCGATGAGCGCCGCACGCTGCTTCAGATAGCCGGGATCCAGCAGGGTCTGCGGCGAATTGCCCGGCAGCGGAACGAAATCGGAGTCGGCGATGTACTTGTCGCGGTCGGCGTAGGCCAGGCGCTCGGCCTCGGCGATCAGGTGCACGGCCTCCGGGGTGGGTTGGCCGCCGTTGCGGGCGGTAGTGCTGTCGCCGCCGAGGTCCGCCGGTTTCATCGACGCCAGATCGAAGTTGGACAGGATGCCCAGGGTCGCCTCCACCGTGATGCCGCCCGAGGACGGGTTGGGCATGCCGCACACCTCGTGGGTGCGGTAGGGCGAGCACACCGCGGTGCGCTTCTTCGCCTGGTAGGACTGCAGATCCGCCAGGGACAGCAGCCCCGGGGTGCGTCCGCCCGCGGTGGTGGCGGTGGTATCCACGATGTCCGCGGCGATCGCGCCGGTGTAGAAGGCGTTCGCCCCGTCGGTCGCGATGGCCGAGAGGGTCTTGCCGAAGGCCGGATTGGTGAGCGTGGTGCCGGACGGCTTCGGGCTGCCGTCGGGCTGCAGGAAATACGCCTTGGCATTGTCGTCGCGCGCGAGGTCGGCCTTGGAGTCCGAGATCTGGCTCGCCATCCGCGGTGAGATCTTGAAGCCCTGATCCGCCAGGTTGATCGCCGGGGCGAACAGGTCCTTCCACGGCTGCTTGCCGTGCTCGTCGTGGGCCAGCTCCAGCATCCGCAGCACTCCCGGCGTGCCGATGGAGCGTCCGCTGGCCCGCGCATTCGGTTGCGGCACAGTGTGATCGGCGGCGCTGATGTAGCGCAGGTAGTCTTCGGTGGCCGCCGTCGGGGCGGTCTCGCGGCCGTCGTAGGCGTCGACGGTCCGGGCATTGGCGTCGTAGTACATCAGGAAGGCGCCGCCGCCGATACCGGTGGCCTGGGGCTCCACCAGATTCAGCACGGTCTGCGCCACGATGAGCGCGTCCGCGGCGGTGCCGCCGTCCCGCAGTACCCGGCAAGCCGCCTCGGTGGCAACGGGATTGGCGGTGGAGACCGCGAAATCGCCGGTGCGCACGGGTGTCATGCCGGTGCGGTAGCCGGTGGCGACCTCGGGGTGCAGGGCCAGATTCGTGCTGCTGGGCCCGGCGGGCACCCCGGAGGTGACCGGAGTTCCGTTGGGGGACACCGTGCACGACGCACTCTGGTTCGTCGAGGACGAACAGGCGGTGACCAATCCGACCAGCAGCAGCAGAGCGGCAGCGCCGCTCCCGATTCGTCGCGAGCGCCTCATGATCGGACTCTAGCGCCGTGGGCCCGCGCGGGCATGGCTTTGACGGGCCGGATCGGAGGGCTACCAGGGGAAGTACGGGCCGCAGGTCGCTCGAGTATTTCAGCGCCTTCACGGCAATCTCCGAAAAGCCATGCTAATTGGTCATTTGACCGGCCTTCTTTTTGCGAATGATTCCCCGCTCAGAGTGCCGATGTGGAGCTCAGCAAATGGCAAGGTACCCTCAGGCTGCCTCACTTCACGATTGCGGAGGGTTAACCCGGCGAATGACCGAGATCCGGACTACTGCCACCAGCCTCAATGCCGAGGACAGCGGCTATCACAAAGCCCTGAAGCCCCGGCAATTGCAGATGATCGCCATCGGCGGTGCCATCGGTACCGGCCTGTTCCTGGGCGCGGGTGGCCGGCTGCACAATGCCGGCCCATCGCTGTTCCTGGTGTACCTGATCTGCGGCATCTTCGTCTTCTTCATCCTGCGCGCGCTCGGCGAACTGGTATTGCACCGCCCGTCCTCGGGCTCGTTCGTCTCCTATGCGCGCGAATTCTTCGGTGAGAAGGCCGCGTTCGTGGCGGGCTGGATGTACTTCCTGAACTGGTCCATGACCGGCATCGTCGACACCACCGCGATCGCCACCTATCTGCACTACTGGGGACCCTTCCAGCCGATCGCGCAATGGCTGCTGGCGCTGGGCGCGCTGATCATCGTGCTCGGCATCAACCTGGTCTCGGTCAAATGGTTCGGCGAGATGGAGTTCTGGGCGGCCATGATCAAGGTGGTGGCCCTGGTGACCTTCCTGGTCGTCGGCACCGTCTTCCTGGCCGGGCGCTTCGAGGTCGAGGGCCAGAGCACCGGCCTGCGTATGGTCTCCGACGCCGGCGGCTGGTTCCCGACGGGCGTGCTGCCGCTGGTCACCGTCACCTCGGGCGTCGTGTTCGCCTACGCCGCCGTGGAAATGGTGGGCATCGCGGCCGGCGAGACCGAGAATCCGGCCAAGATCATGCCGCGCGCCATCAATTCGGTGATCATGCGTATCGCCGTATTCTATTGCGGCTCGGTGATTCTGCTGGCGCTGCTGCTGCCCTACACCGCGTACAAGGGCGGCGAGAGCCCGTTCGTCACCTTCTTCGGCAAACTCGGTGTCGCGCACATGGGTTCGATCATGAATTTCGTGGTGCTCACCGCGGCGCTGTCGAGTTTGAATGCCGGACTGTATTCGACCGGCCGCATCCTTCGCTCGATGGCGATGAACGGCAGTGCGCCGAAATTCACCGCGCGGATGTCCAGTGCCGGTGTGCCGTACGGTGGCATTCTGCTCACCGCCACCATCGCGCTGTTCGGTATCTGGCTGAATTACATTGTGCCGTCGCAGGCTTTCGAAATCGTGCTGAACGTCGCGTCGCTCGGCATTCTGGCATCCTGGGCGACCATTGTGCTGTGCCAGTTGAAGCTGTTCTACCTGTGGAAGAAGGGGCGGGCGGAGCGTCCGGCGTTCCGGATGTTCGGTGCGCCCTACACCGGCATCGCGACGCTGGTTTTCCTCTTCGCGGTGCTGGTGCTGATGGCTTTCGACCATCCGGTCGGAACGTGGACGGTGGGCAGCCTGGTGATCATCGTGCCCGCGCTGGCCATCGGGTGGAAGGTCGCCAGCCCGCGGGTGCTGGCCGTTGCCAGGCTGCGTGAGGGCTACACCGGCGAGTTCCCGGTGATTCCACCGATCCCCATGGACGACAAGTAGTTTTCCGCTTCCGGGGTACACTGGGGAACTCCGCCCGGACCTGCGCTTTTCAACGGCCGCACGCGAAATCGCGTGCGGCCGTTATGTGTTCGAGATCACTTTTTCGAATGCTGGCTATCGGCTGTGGCCATGGTCATAACTTCGTCAACCGGATTGTCCGGAATCCGAACATTTGGTTAGCGTCAGGTTCAGCGCGTTCGCAGGGGGCGCGCGACCAGGGGTTACTCGATGAGGAGTGCTGTGAGTTCGCAGATGGCCGTTGCCGACGAGGTGGATATGACACCCGTCGCCACGGAAAACGGCATTCCAGCCAGATTTTTCGAGCGGGTGCTCGACGGGGTGCGGGGGTTGCGCCGTGATGGTTCCGAGATCGACATGCCCGCCCAGGTCCGGGAAACGCAATACGCCGCGCTCGGAGGGATGGGACTGGCGGTGCTGCACAGCCTGCTGTCCATCACCGGCGGAGTCTCGTGCGTGGTCGGAAGTATCGGCCACTTCTTCGCCGCCTGGGTGACCGGCGGCGCCGCACTGCTGTTCGGGCTGCGCTCGCGCTGGATCTGGGTGACCGCGCTCGGATTGGCCAGCCTGCAGTCCTTCCTGGGCATCTTCACGCTGGTGTCGGCCGAAATGCCCACGGGCGTGGGACCGTTCACCATGCTCTTCGGCGTGATGGTGTCCGGCGTGGTGCTGGCACTACTGCTGCGCCGCGACCTCTACCGCTGGTTCAGTCCCGCCTCCCCGGAACTTTAGCGGACGGCCGAGTGCCGCGGACCGCTGTGCACCCGTGCCGGCGGTCGGGTGCCGAACCGATTCAGGACGTACCCGGCGAGTTACCCTGACGGGCGCGAAATCAGTTGTCGCCCACCGCCCGGACGTTGCCCGGGCGGCAGGATCGAACCTCTACTTCAGGGCGCGGCCTAGGGCGCGGCCGGCGGCGCGGCCGGAGAAGATGCAGCCGCCGAGGAATGTGCCCTCCAGCGCGTTGTAGCCGTGCACGCCGCCGCCGCCGAACCCGGCGACCTCGCCCGCGGCGTAGAGGCCCGGGAACGGGGTGCCGTCGGCGCGGATGACCTGCGAGTCCAGATTGGTCTGCAGGCCGCCCAGCGTCTTGCGGGTCAGGATGTTCAGGCGCACGCCGATCAGCGGGCCGTGCGCGGGATCCAGGATCTTGTGCGGGCTCGCCACCCGGACCTTGTCGCCCAGGAAGCGGCGCGCGTTGTTGACGGCCATCAGCTGGGCGTCCTTGCTGTACTTGTTCTCGACATCCCGGTCGCGGGCCACGATCTGGCGCTCGATGTCGGCGAGGTCGAGGTGCGGGCCGCGCGAGATCTTGTTCATGCCCGCGATGAGCTCGGCGAGGGTGTCGGCGACCACGAAGTCCACCCCGTGCTGCTTGAAGGCCTCCACCGGGCCCGGCGCGCCCTTCGCTACCCGGCTCTTGAGGGCCAGCTTCAGATCCTTGCCGGTGAGGTCGGGATTCTGCTCCGAGCCCGAGAGCGCGAACTCCTTCTCGATGATCGACTGATCGAGAATGAACCACGAGTAGTCGTAGCCGGTCGCCAGGATCTGCTTCATGGTGGCATTGGTGTCGAAACCCGGGAAAGCCGGTGCGGTCATGCGCTTTCCATTGGCGTCGAACCACAGCGAGGACGGGCCGGGAATGATGCGGATGGCGTGATCGGGCCAGATCGGATCCCAGTTGTGGATGCCCTCGGTGTAGTGCCACATGCGATCCCGGTTCACGATGCGCCCGCCCGCGGCCTCGGTGATGCCCAGCATGCGGCCGTCCACGTGCGCGGGCACGCCGGAGATCAGATGCTCCGGGCAGGGGCCGAGCCGGTCGGTCGGCCAGTTGCGGCGGATGAGTTCGTGATTGTGGCCGATGCCGCCGGAGGACACGATGACCGCCCGCGCACGGAACTCGAACTCGCTCACGATATTTCGTGAGGACGCGACCCCGCGAGCCTCGGTGGCGGGCTCCAGCACGCTGCCGCGCACGCCGGTCACCGCATCGTCCTCCACGATCAGTTCGTCGACCCGGTGCCGGAAGGCGAAGCCGACCTGTCCCCGCTTCTCGGCTTCGAGCACCGGCTCGAGGAACACCCGTACCACCTCGGGGCCGGTACCCCAGGTGAGATGGAAGCGCGGCACCGAGTTGCCGTGCCCGTCGGCGGTCACACCGCCGCGCTCGGCCCAGCCGACCACGGGCGTCACCCGCAATCCGAGGTCGTAGAGGTACTGCCGCTTCTCGGTGGCCGCGAACTCCACGTACGCACGCGCCCACTGCCGCGCCCAGTGATCCTCGTCCTCACGGTCGAAGCCGGCCGAGCCGAACCAGTCTTGCATGGCGAGCGCGAGGCTGTCCTTGACGCCGAGCCGCCGCTGTTCGGGACTGTCCACGAAGAACAGCCCGCCCAGCGACCAGAACGCCTGGCCGCCCAGGTTGGCGCGGTTCTCCTGATCCAGCACGAGTACGCGGCGTCCCGCCTTGACCAGCTCGTGCGTGGCGACGAGACCGGCCAGCCCGGCCCCGACCACGATGACATCCGGATTCTCGATCATGCCCATGATTTCCTTGGTGTCGAAGTTCGATACACGAATGTATCGAACGAGGTCGCTGCTGTACAGGCGCTCGATACAGCGCTGTATCGAACGGGGTTGTCGGTGGGACATGGCATTGTTCGAGTGTGCCGACTTCTTCGTCCGGATCCCTGTCACTCGCGGCGGCGCGCCGCACTGCACTCGCGGCACAGGGCTTCGCCTCTGCGCCGCCGAGCGGGACGCCCACCCGGCGGACGGTCCTGAAGGTGCTCGACAGCACCCAACTGCTGCAGCTGGACTCGGTGTCGGCGGTGGTGCGCGCGCACTACGCCCCGGTGTTCAGCCGGATCGGGGCCTACGACCGGGCACTGCTGGACGAGGCCGCGTGGGGGCACACCAGCCGGCGGCCCCGGCAGCTCATCGAGTACTGGGCGCACGAGGCGGCGCTGATCCCGGTCGAGGACTGGCCGCTCCTGCGCTGGCGCATGGTGCAGTACCGGCACGGACGCTGGAACGGGATGCGGCAGGTGCTCGAACGCAATCCGGCCCTGGCCGACGACGTGCTCGGCGTGGTCAAGGAGTTCGGGTCCAGCACGGCGGGCGAGATCGAGCGGCATCTGGAACTGGATCGGCCGCGGGCCAAGGACAATTGGGGCTGGAATTACAGCGACACCAAGGTGGTCTGCGAGGCACTGTTCGCTGCGGGGGAGCTGACGGTGCCGAAACGCGTGGGCTTCCAGCGGCATTACGACCTGGCCGCGAATGTCCTTCCGTCCGAGGTCCTCTCGCGCGAACCGGACGAAGCCGACGCGGTGCGGGAACTGGTGCGGCGTGCGGCGCGGGCGCACGGCATCGGCACCGAAACCGATCTGCGGGACTACTATCGGCTCAGCCGCCGCCAAACCGAGCCCGCCATCGCCGACCTCCTCGACGCCGGAGAATTGGAGCGGGTCAGCGTCGCGGGCTGGGACAAGCCCGCCTACCTGCATGCCGAGGCCCGCACTCCGCGCCGGGTCACGGGCGCGGCCCTGCTGTGCCCCTTCGATCCGCTCATCTTCTTCCGCGACCGCACCGAGCGGCTCTTCGACTTCCACTACCGCATCGAGATCTACACGCCGGAACACAAACGCGTGCACGGGTATTACGTGTTCCCGTTCCTGCTCGACGGCGAACTGGTGGCGCGGGTGGACCTGCGCGCCGAGCGCGGGACCGGGCGGCTGCTGGTGCCGGGCGCGTTCGCCGAGCCGGGCCGGGACCACTCGCGGGTGGTGGCCGCACTGGCCGCGGCGCTGCGGGACATGGCCGGCTGGCTCGAACTCGACACCGTCGAGGTGGGCGAAAAGGGCGATCTCGCACCAGCTTTGCGGCGCGAGATCGCCTAGCTCCACGCAACGCGGATCGGAATGAAGGTCGGGTCAGAACGGCCCATCGGTCCAGGCATTCAGCACGATGCCCTGCTTGCCCTCGCCGTTGCATTCGATCGTCATCGGGATGAGCGGCCGCGGCGAATCGCCCACGATGTAGGTGGGGGCCTGGTAGCCGCTGCCCACCTGCCGCTTGCCCAGGCACTGCACCACCGCGGCGTACCAGGTGTCCGCGGGGCAGGTGAAGGTGGCGGTGTCGAGCATCCGGTCGATGCGGCAGCCCGAGTCGGCGCCGGCGACCGGCGCCGATACCGCGATCAGGCCCGCCGCGCCGATGCCGAGTGCGGCACCGATCGCGAGCGACCGGTGGCACAGGTGGAGATGGTGATGGTTCGTCATCGATCAAACTCCCTCGTAGACGGACAGATCAAACGAAACAGTTCGTCCCATACTGACCGCGTGACCCCGCTGGACGGTCGAACCTCGCGGAGATCGGTGTTCCGGCGTGGCGAGTCCGCCGGGACGCGCGGGCGCTGCCGGGCCGCGCCCGTGCTGGGCGACCAGCGGCTCCAGTGCCGAATTCGCCACGGCCCCAGCGCGGATCGGCAGCGGCGTCGTGTGCTCGCGGTGTCGCCGTAGACGAAGATCGGCCCGGCGGCGGCCTCGGCCGGCACCGAGACCGCCACCATGGCGGCGGCGGCCGGGCAGACCGCCCCCGCGATGGCGAGCGAGCGGCGGCGCCAGCGCAGTCGGATCATGGCGGTCCCTCCAGGTGAACGATCTCGCGGATACTTCGTCACCGTGACCGCCGCGGATGGTCGCCCGGAGGCCCGGCGGGTGTGTCGGAGGCCTTGGCCGCCTGTCGGGGACACTGACTAACCTGGAGCCGTGGCAGATCCCGCGACCTACCGGCCCGCACCGGGCACCATTCCCGTCGAACCAGGTGTCTACAAGTTCCGGGACAAGTTCGGGCAGGTCATCTATGTCGGCAAGGCGAAAAGCCTGCGCCAGCGCCTGAACTCGTACTTCGCCGACGTGGCCGGGCTGCACCCGCGCACCCGGCAGATGGTGACCACGGCGGCCGGGGTCGAGTGGACCGTGGTGTCCACCGAGGTGGAAGCGCTGCAGCTGGAATACAACTGGATCAAGGAATTCGATCCGCGCTTCAATGTCCGCTACCGCGACGACAAGTCGTATCCGGTGCTGGCGGTCAGCCTCGACGAGGAGTATCCGCGGGTGTTCGTCTACCGCGGCGCGCGCAAGAAGGGCGTGCGGTACTTCGGCCCGTACGCCCACGCCTGGGCCATTCGCGAGACCCTGGATCTGCTGCTGCGGGTATTCCCGGTGCGCACCTGCTCGGCGGGAGTCTTCAAGCGGCACAGTCAGATCGGGCGGCCGTGCCTGCTCGGCTATATCGACAAGTGCTCCGCGCCGTGCATCGGCCGGGTGAGCGCGGCCGAGCACCGGCAGATCGTGGACGACTTCTGCGACTTCCTCTCCGGCAAGACCGATCGCCTGGTCAAGCAGCTCGAGCGCCGCATGCACGAGGCCGCCGACGAACTCGACTTCGAACTGGCCGCCCGCCTGCGCGACGATGTGCAGGCGCTCAAGCGCGCCCTGGAGAAGCAGGCCGTGGTGCTGGGCACCGGCACCGACGCCGATGTCATCGACTTCGCGGTGGACGAGCTCGAGGTCGCGGTCCAGATCTTCCACGTGCGCGACGGCCGGGTGCGCGGGCAGCGCGGCTGGGTGGTCGACAAGTCCGGCGACGCCCTGGACCTGGAGCGGTCAGGCCCGCAGGCGTCGCTCCACCTCCCAGCGCTTGCCGGCGTAACCACGGAGGGCCCCGGCCCAGGTCCGATCGATCCTGCTGCGGCGGAATCCGCTGGGGAGCTGGCGGCCCTGGTCGAGCAGTTCTTGACCCAGTTCTACGGCGAGCAGACCGCGGTCGCCCAGCAGAGCGGGGACGCGCAGCCCGGGGCCGTGGTCCCGCGCGAGGTGCTGGTCCCGGCCCTGCCCAATGATCATGAGCAGGTTCAGCAGTGGCTCTCGGACCTGCGTGGATCGGCCGTGCAGCTACGGGTGCCGCAGCGCGGCGACAAGAAGGCGCTGGCCGAGACCGTGCAGCGCAATGCCCAGGAGGCCCTGGCCCAGCACAAGCTCAAGCGCGCCGGCGACCTGACCGCGCGCTCGGCCGCGTTGCAGGAACTACAGGACGCCCTGGATCTGGACAGCGCGCCGCTGCGCATCGAATGCGTGGACATCTCGCATGTGCAGGGCACCGATGTGGTGGCCTCGCTGGTCGTGTTCGAGGACGGCCTGGCGCGCAAGTCCGAGTATCGGCACTACGCCATCAAGGAGGCCGCCGGCGAGGGTCGCTCCGACGACGTCGGCAGCATCGCGGAGGTGACCCGGCGGCGCTTCGGCAAGCTCCGCCGTGACCTGGACGCCGCCGAGGCCGCCGAGCTCGAATCCGGTTCGGACCCGGTCGAATCCAGCCTGCCCGGCATCGATCCGAAGACCGGTAAGCCGCGCCGCTTCGCCTACCCGCCCAACCTGTACGTGGTGGACGGCGGTGCACCGCAGGTGAATGCCGCCGCCGAGGTGCTCGACGAACTCGGCATCACCGATGTCGCGGTCATCGGGCTGGCCAAGCGCCTGGAGGAGGTGTGGGTGCCGAACGAGGCGGACCCGGTGATCATGCCGCGCACCAGCGAGGCGCTGTATCTGCTGCAGCGGGTCCGCGACGAGGCGCATCGCTTCGCCATCACCTTCCACCGCTCCAAGCGCTCGCGGCGGATGACCGAATCGGTGCTGGACTCGGTGCCCGGGCTGGGCTCGGCGCGCAAGACCGCGCTGGTCACGCACTTCGGATCGGTCGCCAAGCTCAAGCAGGCTACGGTGGAGCAGATCACCGAGGTCCCGGGTATCGGCGTGGCGACGGCCAAGGCGGTCCTGGCCGCTCTGCAGCAGCCGTAGCAATCGTGCGCGGACCCATCGGGTTTGCCGCGATGGCGCGTCCAATCGGGATGCACCGGGTAGAGTGCGACACGCCGAATAGCAAAACTGCGACACGCCGTGTGTGCAGGTCGGGAGCGGAAATCACAGCTGTGTCTCGCTCCCGTCGTGTGCCTGCCGCGTTTCCGGGCGTCGGTGCAGGATGATCGAGGGAACTCCAGACACGAACCGGTAGGACATGACGCGCGTCGAAGCCAGTACTGATACGGCCGAAAACAGCAAGGCAACCGATACAGGTGAGTCCCAGCCGACCGCTCGCAGCGGGCGATCGGCACCCGAATCCGCACCGGTCGAGGTCGTCATCGTGACGGGCCTGTCCGGTGCCGGGCGCGGCACCGCCGCCAAGGTGCTCGAGGATCTCGGCTACTACGTGGCCGACAACCTCCCACCCGAATTGATCGGCCGCATGGTCGATCTCGGCCGCGGCGCCGAACCGCCCATCCGCAAACTGGCGCTCGTCATGGACGTGCGCAACCGCTTCTTCACCGGGAACCTCGCCGCGGTCGGGGAGCAGCTACGGGCCGCGGGTGTGCGCACCCGCATCCTGTTCCTGGAGGCCTCCGACGATGTGCTGATCCGCCGCTTCGGGTTCGCGCGCCGCCGCCATCCGCTGCAGAGCGAGAGCGCCGACGGCACCCTGACCGCCGGCATCGCCGCCGAGCGGCGGCGCCTGGACCCGGTGAAAACGGCCGCCGACGTCGTCATCGACACCACCGCGCTGTCCATCCACCAGCTGCACCGCAAGCTCGAGGAGGTCTACGGCGGCGACGCCGCCACCGTGCTGCAGCTGACCATCCAATCGTTCGGTTTCAAATACGGAGTCCCGCTCGACGCCGACATGGTGTTCGATTTGCGGTTTCTGCCGAATCCGCATTGGATTCCCGAACTCCGCGAAAAGACCGGACAGGACGCCCCGGTCAGCGAGTATGTGTTGTCGCAGCCGGGCGCGCAGGACTATCTGGGCACCGCGCGACATCTCGTCGACCTGACGACCGAGGGCTACCGCCAAGAGGGGAAGCGATACATGACCGTGGCAGTGGGTTGTACCGGCGGCAAACACCGCAGTGTGGCGATAGCCGAGGCGCTGGGCGAGGCGCTGGCGGGCAACGAATCGGCCCCGGCCGGCAACGACTCGGGTGACGTGGTGCGTGTGGTCCATCGGGATCTGGGGCGGGAATGAGCGAGAACGACTCCGTCCGCACCACCAATCCGGCCATCGTGGCCCTCGGCGGTGGGCACGGCCTGTATTCGACGCTGACCGCCATCCGGCGGCTCACCCGCAAGATCACCGCGGTGGTCACGGTCGCCGACGACGGCGGCTCCTCGGGACGGCTGCGGTCCGAGCTGGGCATGCTGCCCCCGGGCGATCTGCGAATGGCCTTGGCGGCCTTGGCCGAAGAGGCCGACGGCATCTGGGCGCGAACTTTGCAACACCGCTTCGGCGGCACCGGCGCGCTGGCCGGGCACTCGGTGGGCAATCTGATTCTGGCGGGTCTCACCGAGGAGCTGGGCGATCCGGTGGCGGCCCTGGACGAGGCTGGAAAGATCCTGCGGATCACCGGCCGCGTGCTACCCATGTCGCCCATCGCGCTGACCATCGAGGCGGATGTGTCTGGGCTGGAAGGCGATCCGCGCGTGAGCCGCGGCATCCGCGGTCAGGTGGCCGTGGCGACCACGCCGGGCAAGGTGCGCCGAGTGCGGTTGATCCCCTCGGATCCGCCCGCCTGCCCCGAGGCGACCTCGGCCATCGAGCACGCCGACGTGGTGGTGCTGGGTCCCGGGAGCTGGTTCACGAGCGTCATCCCGCATGTGCTGGTGCCCGAATTGCACGAAGCGCTGCTGCATACGCGGGCGCGGAAAGTGCTGGTGCTCAACCTCGCTGCCGAACCGGGCGAAACGGCCGGATTCAGCGCCGAACGGCACCTGCATGTATTGTCCCAGCACGCACCGGATTTCACAGTCGACCATGTTCTGGTGGACTCCGGTTCCGTACCGGAGGGTAGGGAACGCGAACATCTGGCAAGAGCTGCCGAACAGCTGCGTGCGCGAGTAACCTTCGCTGATGTCGCCGAGGCGGGGACGGACCGGCACCACCCCGGAAAGCTTGCCGCCGCACTGGATCAGGTGATCCGGCAACCTCGGCCGGAATTGGCAGGGCTTCGAGTCGAAGGACGGCATATGGGCCAACGTGTGCGGTCCGGGTTGGGTGGAAAGGAGCGCGTCTCGTGGCGATGACAGCGGAAGTGAAGGACGAGCTGAGCCGGCTCTCTGTATCACAGGTGAGCTCGCGCAAAGCGGAATTGTCCGCGCTACTGCGGTTCGCCGGTGGATTGCACATCGTCGGCGGTCGAGTGATCGTCGAAGCCGAGGTGGACATGGGTTCCATTGCACGTCGGCTGCGCCGAGAGATCTTCGAGCTGTACGGATACGGCTCGGACGTGCATGTCCTCGGCGCCGGCGGGCTCCGGAAAACCTCCCGGTACGTGGTGCGGGTTTCCAAGGAGGGCGAGGCGCTGGCGCGCCAGACCGGATTGCTCGATGTGCGCGGCCGCCCGGTGCGCGGGCTGCCCGCCCAGGTGGTGGGCGGCAGCATCGGCGATGCCGAAGCCGCTTGGCGTGGAGCGTTTCTCGCGCACGGCTCGCTCACCGAGCCGGGCCGCTCCTCGGCGCTGGAGGTGAGCTGCCCCGGGCCGGAGGCGGCGCTCGCCCTGGTCGGCGCCGCGCGGCGGATGGGCATCTCGGCCAAGGCGCGCGAGGTGCGCGGCACCGATCGCGTCGTGGTGCGCGACGGTGAGGCCATCGGCGCCCTGCTCACCCGCATGGGCGCGCAGGACACCCGGCTCACCTGGGAGGAGCGGCGCATGCGCCGCGAGGTCCGGGCGACCGCCAACCGGCTGGCCAATTTCGACGACGCCAACCTGCGTCGTTCGGCCCGCGCGGCCGTGGCCGCCGCGGCCCGCGTGGAGCGCGCGCTCGAAATACTGAGCGAGGATGTGCCGGACCATCTGGCCGCCGCGGGCAAGCTCCGCGTGCTGCACCGGCAGGCGTCCCTGGAGGAGCTGGGCCAGCTGGCCGATCCGCCCATGACGAAAGACGCTGTGGCGGGCCGCATCCGGCGGCTGCTGTCGATGGCGGACCGGCGCGCCAAGGAACTCGGCGTGCCCGACACCGAAAGCGCTGTCACCGCAGAGCTGCTCGAAGAGGCGTGAACGCCCACGCCGCCGCATAAACTGATGAATACCGCACGGTGATTCCGTCCGGAAGCGTCGCAACCTCAAGGGTTGCGGCGCTTCCGGTCGTCTGTGACGAAAGTGAACGTTTCGTAGTTCACCGTGGCGGGGGTGTGTCCGTGATGTTTCCGTTACAGGTCTAGGGTTAGCACCGCAACGGAAACGATCCGCAAAGCTGAGGAGCGAAAACGTGACTGTCCGGGTAGGGATCAACGGCTTCGGCCGCATCGGGCGAAACTTCTTCCGAGCCGTCGAGGCGCAGAAGGCCCTCGGCACCACCGACATCGAGATCGTGGCGGTCAACGATCTGACCGACAACAAGTCGCTGGCGACCCTGCTGAAGTACGACTCGATCCTCGGCCGCCTGCCGCAGGACGTTTCCCTGGACGGCGACGAGACCATCGTCGTCGGCGACCAGCGCATCACCGCGCTGGCCATCAAGGAGGGCCCGGCCGCGCTGCCGTGGGGTGACCTGGGTGTCGACGTGGTCGTCGAGTCCACCGGTATCTTCACCGACGCCACCAAGGCGAAGGGCCACCTGGCCGCCGGCGCCAAGAAGGTCATCATCTCCGCGCCCGCCAAGGGCGAGGACATCACCATCGTGATGGGCGTCAACGACGACAAGTACGACGGTTCTCAGAACATCATCTCGAACGCGTCCTGCACCACCAACTGCCTGGGCCCGATTGCCAAGGTGCTCAACGACTCCTTCGGCATCGAGCGTGGCCTGATGACCACCGTGCACGCCTACACCCAGGACCAGAACCTGCAGGACGGCCCGCACTCGGATCTGCGTCGCGCCCGCGCCGCCGCGCTGAACATCGTGCCCACCGGCACCGGCGCGGCCAAGGCCATCGGCCTGGTGCTGCCCGAGCTGCTCGGCAAGCTGAACGGCTACGCCCTGCGCGTGCCGGTCCCGACCGGTTCGCTCACCGACCTGACCGTGGACCTGGCCAAGACCGCCTCGATCGACGAGATCAACGCCGCCATGAAGGCCGCCGCGGACGGCCCGATGAAGGGCATCCTGAAGTACAACGTCGACCCGATCGTCTCCTCCGACATCGTGACCGACCCGCACTCCTCCATCTACGACGCGCCGCTGACCCAGGTCATCGACAACCAGGTCAAGGTCGCGTCGTGGTACGACAACGAGTGGGGCTACTCCAACCGTCTCGCCGACCTGGTCGGTCTCGTCGGCAAGTCCCTCTAAGCGCCGATGACGATCAAGACTCTGCAGGATCTGCTGACCGAGGGTGTCGAGGGCCGGGGCGTGCTGGTGCGCTCCGACCTGAACGTTCCCCTCGACTTCCCAGTTTCGAGTGACCCGCAAGCGATCGCTAGCGGCGGCGTCATCACCGACCCGGGCCGCATCGTCGCGTCCGCGCCGACCATCAAGGCGCTGGCCGAGGCCGGCGCCAAGGTCGTCGTGACCGCGCACCTCGGCCGCCCCAAGGGCGAGCCGGATCCGAAGTTCTCCCTCGCGCCGGTCGCGGCGCGGTTGTCGGAGGAGCTGGGCCGCAATGTCCAGCTCGCCGGCGACGTGGTGGGCCAGGACGCGCTCGCCCGCTCCGAGGGCCTCACCGACGGTGATGTGCTGCTGCTGGAGAACATTCGCTTCGACGCGCGCGAGACCAGCAAGGACGACGCCGAGCGCACCAAGCTCGCCCGTGCCCTGGTCGAGCTGGTCGGCGACGACGGCGCGTTCGTGTCCGACGGTTTCGGTGTGGTGCACCGCAAGCAGGCGTCGGTCTACGACGTGGCCAAGCTGCTGCCGCACTACGCGGGCAACCTGGTCGCGGCCGAGACCGAGGTGCTGAAGAAGCTCACCGAGAACCCGGAGCGTCCGTACGCGGTCGTGCTCGGCGGCTCGAAGGTCTCCGACAAGCTGGCGGTCATCGAGGCGCTCGCGCCCAAGGTCGACACACTGGTCATCGGCGGCGGCATGTGCTTCACCTTCCTTGCGGCGCAGGGACTTCCGGTGGGTACCTCGCTGCTGCAGGCGGAGATGATCGAGACCTGCAAGGGGCTGCTGGACAAGTACGCCGACGTCATCCATCTGCCGGTGGACATCGTGGTGGCCGACAAGTTCGCCGCCGACGCGGACTCGAAGACCGTGCCCGCCCACGAGATTCCCGACGGCTGGATGGGTCTGGACATCGGTCCCGACTCGGTCGCCCGCTTCTCGGCGCTGCTGACCGAGGCCAAGACCGTGTTCTGGAACGGCCCGATGGGTGTGTTCGAGTTCGAGAAGTTCTCGGCCGGCACCCGCGGTGTCGCCGAGGCGATCGCCACGGCGACCTCGAAGGGCGCGTTCACGGTGGTCGGCGGCGGCGACTCGGCCGCGGCCGTGCGCACCCTGGGTCTGCCCGACGACGGTTTCTCGCACATCTCCACCGGTGGCGGCGCGTCGCTGGAATACCTGGAGGGCAAGGAACTTCCCGGCCTCGCTGTCCTGGAGGGCTGAACCATGGCACGTAAGCCTTTGATCGCCGGCAACTGGAAGATGAACCTCAATCACCTCGAGGCCATCGCTCTGGTGCAGAAGATCGCATTCGCGTTGCCGGAGAAGTACTTCGACAAGGTCGACGTGACGGTGATCCCGCCGTTCGTGGACCTGCGCAGCGTGCAGACGCTGGTCGAGGGTGACCGTCTCCTGATCACCTACGGTGCCCAGGACGTGTCCACTCACGACGAGGGCGCCTACACCGGCGAGATCAGCGGCTCCATGCTGGCCAAGCTGGGCTGCAGCTTCGTCGTGGTGGGTCACTCGGAGCGGCGTCAGTACCACAACGAGGACGACGCCACCGTGCTGGCCAAGGCCAAGCAGGCGCTCAAGTACGGCATCACCCCGATCGTCTGCATCGGTGAGGGCCTGGGCGTCCGCGAGACCAAGACCCACGTCGAGTACAACCTCGAGCAGCTCCGTGGCTCCCTCAAGGGCCTGACGCCCGAGGAGATCTCGAAGATCGTCATCGCCTACGAACCGGTCTGGGCCATCGGCACCGGCAAGGTGGCCACCCCGGCCGACGCGCAGGAAGTCTGCGGCGCCATCCGCAAGGAACTCGCCGAACTGGCGAATCCCGAAGTGGCGGCCGGTGTCCGGGTCCTCTACGGTGGCTCGGTCAACGCCAAGAACGTCGGCGAACTGGTCGGCCAGACCGACATCGACGGCGCTCTCGTGGGCGGCGCGTCCCTGAAGGGTGACGAGTTCGCCACCCTCTCCGCGATCGCCGCCGGCGGCCCGCTGCCGTAACGGTTTCCGCTGCACAGGGCCGGGCGTCCCCAGGATGCCCGGCCCTTCGCCGTCTCCGGGCGAGAGCGTGTGGTCGTGGCCGGATGACGCCGCCGCGCCGGGAAGCTCCCCTCGGCGGAAGTGCTCATGCAGAAGAATGATCGGTATGAGCGACTGGAACACGAACATCATCAACGAGTTTCGGGCCAACGAGGGACGGGTCGGCGGGCCGTTCGAGGGGGCGCCGATGATTCTGGTGCACCATCGGGGCCGCAAGACCGGGCGGGAGCTGGTGACGCCCATGATGTACCTGGCCGATGAGCAGGATCCGGCGACCGTGTACGTTTTCGCGACCAAGGCGGGCGCGCCCACCAAATCCGGACTGGTACTACAACCTGACCCAGGCGGGGACGGCCGAGGCCGAGGTCGGAACCGAGACCTTCCGGGTCGAGGTCACCGAGGTGACCGGCGCGGACCGCGACCGGATCTATGACGAACAGGCCCGGCGATACCCGGGTTTCGGCGAGTACGCCGTGAAGACCGCCGGTATCCGCACCATCCCGGTGCTGGCGCTGCGCCGGGCCTAGGCTCGCGGCCACCGGGCGAGGGTGCTCGACCCGCGCCCCGGTAGGCGTCGGCGCGGGGGCGCGTTCGGCGTGTGGGGGGTCGGGGCGTGTGGGGGACAGTGGGGGCGGTGATCTATCCCGAGTAGGCGAACCGCGGGGGTTCGAGGCGGTTCGCGGGCAGTGGCGGCCTCGTTCCTCGGTGGGAGGCCGGGAGCGGGATGCAGGGCCACCTCGTTCATGAATTCGTTTGCGGTGGTGGGGAGTCGTCGGGGAGCGTCGGCCGCCCTGGTGCAGGGCGGGGGTTTCGAGGGCGAGTGGATCGCCGAATCTTGCTGATCAGGACCTTCTCGAATGCTGTCCGCATCGCTGACAGTAAGTCCCTTCTTGACAGTAACTCTCATATGGGCAGATACTCGCTCTAACGAAGGAGGGCGACGGATGTCATTGCGGGAGCGGCAGCGCCGGCAGGTGCGCGGCGAGATTCAGCGGGCGGCGTACGAGTTGTTCGCGGAGAAGGGCTTCGGGGAGGTGACGACCGAGCAGATCGCCGCCGCGGCGGGTGTATCGGCCAGTACCTACTTCCGGCATGTGCGGAGCAAGGAGGATCTGCTGCTGGATCCGGTCCGCGAGGGCGGGTCGGGCATCGTCGCGCTGCTCGAGGAGCGCGACGGCGACGAGCCCGCGGATGTGGCGCTGGCGCAGTCGATTCTGGCGCGGTCCACCGCGCTGGCCCCGGCGGAGCTGGAGCAGTGGCGGGCCGCGTTCCGCACCGCGCCGCATCTCCTGGAGCGGGTCGCTCTGATCACTCCGGAGCACCGGGCGCGCCTGGTCGCGCTGGTCGCGCAGCGGATGGGCCGAGACTCGCAGCGCGACAGCACTCCGGGTTTGCTGGTGCATCTCATGCTGGCGGCGGCGGAGTTCGGTTACCTGCAGTGGCTGCGTAATTCGGCGCAGCCGGAAATGTCGCTGGCGGTGTGTGTCGAGGGCGCGCTCGACGCCGTGACCGGGGAACGCTGGCGGCATAACGGCTGAAAGCCGTTGGCACGCACGCAGATAGCTACAACAGAACACGAAGATAGAGGAAACATGCAGCACGACAGGGCAACTGGCGAGACATTCGATCTGGTCGTCGTGGGATCGGGGGCGGCGGGCATGGCCGCGGCGCTGACGGCCGCCCACCACGGACTGTCCACGGTGATCGTCGAGAAGGCACGGGCATGGGGCGGATCCACCGCGAGATCCGGTGGCGGCGTGTGGATTCCGGGAAACACGGTGCTGCGCCGTGAGGCCCCCGCCGATGACCCCGAGGCCGCGCGAGCCTATCTGAAGCACATCGTCGGCCCCGGGGTGCCGCCCGAGCGGATCGACACCTTCCTCGACCGGGGACCGGAGGCCTTCGACTTCCTGGCCGCGCACGCGCCGCTGCGCATGCGGTGGGTGCCGGGCTATTCCGACTACTACCCGGAGGCGCCCGGCGGCCGCGGCCACGGCCGCTCGATCGAGCCCGTGCCCTACAACGCCACCGGTCTCGGCGCCGAATTGGCCACGCTGGAGCCCGATTACGTGAGGGCCCCGAAGAATGTCGTGATCACCCAGGCCGAGTTCCGGCAGCTGCATCTGGGCCTGCGCAATCCGCGCAGTCCGCTGGCGGCTATGCGCGTCGCCGGGCGGTGGCTGACTGCGGCCGTGCTGCGCCGGCGCGTCCTGGCCCGCGGCCAGGCGCTGAGTGCCATGCTGCGCGCCGGCCTGCTGGAGGCGAATGTGCCACTGTGGCTGGACACTCCGCTGGTGGACCTGCGCACCGAGGACGGCCGGGTCACGGGCGCGGTGGTGCTGCGCGACGGGCGCGAGCAGGTGCTCACCGCCCGCCGGGGCGTGGTCATCGCGGCCGGCGGCTTCGAGCACAACGAGGCGATGCGCAAGCAGTACCAGCGTGAGCCGATCGGCACCGACTGGACCGTCGGCGCGCAGGCCAATACCGGTGACGGCATCCGCGCGGGCGAGAATGCCGGTGGCGCGGTGGAATTCATGGCCGACGCCTGGTGGGGCCCGTCCATTCCGCTGCCCAGGCTGGCCTGGTTCTGCCTGGCCGAGCGCAATCTGCCCGGCAGTATCGTGGTCAACGACCGCGGCGAGCGGTTCATGAACGAATGCCTGCCGTACGTCGAGGCCACCCATCGCATGTACGGCGGCGAGCACGGGCAGGGCGCGGGACCGGGCGAAAACCTGCCCGCCTGGCTGATTTTCGACCAGCGCTATCGCAACCGTTACCAGTTCGCGGGTGTCCCGCCCCGTCAGCCCCTGCCCGGCCGCTGGTTCAAGTCGGGCGCGCTCACCCGTGCCGACTCGCTGCCCGAACTCGCCGAGAAGATCGGTGTCCCGGTCGAGAAACTCCGGGCCACGGTGACTCGTTTCAATGAATTCGCCACCGCCGGTACCGATCCCGACTTCGGTCGCGGTGACAGTGCCTACGACAACTACTACGGCGACCCGCGCAACCGCCCCAACCCGAATCTCGGTGCGCTGGAGACCGGTCCGTTCTACGCGGCGAAACTGGTGCCGGGCGACCTCGGCACCAAGGGGGGTCTGAGCGCCGATGTCGACGGCCGGGTGCTGCGGCCGGACGGCTCGGTGATCGAGGGCCTGTACGCGGCCGGCAATGCGAGCGCTCCGGTCATGGGCCACACCTACGCCGGACCCGGCGCGACCATCGGCCCCGCTGTCGTCTTCGGCTACCTGGCGGCCCGCCACGCGGCCGGTAGGTAGTCCCGGCACCGACCGGCGCACCGCTGGGGGATCCGTCCGGTGTCCCGCGGCGGTGCGCCACCCGACGTCCGGGTCAGGCCAGGACCGCGCCGCCGTCGAGGGGCAGCACGGTGCCGGTGGCGTGGGGCTGGGTGAGGAAGAAGACGAAAGCCTGCGCGATATCGCCCACTTCGGCGATGCGGCGCAACGGCGTCGCGGCCGCGGTATCGGCGTAGAACTGCTCGCGCAAGTCCTCGGGGAAGTTCCACAGCGGCGACCGGACCACACCCGGCATCACCGCGTTCACCCGGATCGGCGCCAGTTCCACCGCCAGCGCCCGGGTCAGGGTCTCGATCGCGCCGCAGACGCTGGACGTGACCGTCGAACCCGGGACGGGGCGCGGCCCGGCGGTACCGCTGGTCAGGGTGATCGACCCGTCGGCCCGCAGCCGCGGCGCGGCCGCCTGTACCGCGGCCAGCACGCTGAAGTAGCGCAGCTCGAAGAACTTCCGCGCGGCGTCGAGATCCAGTTCGGCCAGCGGGGAGAGCAGCAGCGGCTCGCCGGCGGTGTAGACGAGGTGGTCGAGCGCGCCGAGTTCATCGAACATCGCGCGAATCCGGTTGGTGTCGTTGAGATTCGCGACCAGGCCGGTGACGCCGGCCGGGAGTTCGGCCACCGCGTTGTCCACGTTCTCCTGGCGGCTGGAGACGACGGTGACCTTCGCGCCCTGTGCGGCGGTCGCGGCCGCCACGGCGTAGCCGATTCCGGAGGTGCCGCCCAGGATGACGACGTGCTGTCCGTCGAGAGACATCGGATTTCCTTTCGGGGAATGCTGTGTGTGTGCCTCTCCACCTTGGGTTTCGCGACCCGCTCCCGTCCAAGACCTATACCGCCGCCTGTAATACCCTGAAGGCATCATGAGTGACGTCGATCTGCGCAAGCTGCGCTACTTCGTGGCGGTGGCCGAACACCTGCATTTCGGCCGCGCCGCGGAGCAGTTGTTCATCGCGCAACCGGTCCTGTCACGCCAGATTCGCGCGCTCGAGGAGGAACTGGGCGCGCAGCTGTTCGCCCGCGATCGGCGCGGGACCGCGCTGACGGCGGCGGGGGAGCAGCTGCTGGCCGACGCCAGACCGCTGCTCGCCGCCGCGGAGGCCCTGCAGCGCAGGGTGATTCGGGCCGTCGAGGGGACGCAGCGCTTCACCGTCGGCTTCATGCCCGGCCTCATCGTGACCGCCGCGGTGCGGACGCTCACCGAGCGTCACCCCGGCCTCACCGTCGATCTGGTGCGCACCGGCTGGTTCGATCAGGTCGAGGTGGTCCACGACGGCCGCGTCGACGTCAGCGTGGTGCGGCTGCCGGTGGACCCGCACGGTCTGGTCGTGCGCCCGCTCTATACCGAGCCCCGGGTCGTGGTGCTGCCCGCCGACCACCGCCTCGCGGGCAAGGACGCGGTCGCCGTCGGCGATCTCGCCGACGAGCACCTGCTCCAGGACCCGGACACGGTCCCCGAATGGAGCGCGGTGGCAACCGAATTGGGCACCGACCGCCCCGCCGTCCCGGTCTTCCACAGTGTGGAGGAGAAGCTCGAGCACGTCGCCGCGGGCCGGGGCGTCATGTTCCTGCCGCTGTCGGTGATGACCTTCTACACCCGCCCGGACATCGCCTACGTCCCGGTTCCCGACCTCGCGCCGCTGCAGGTGAGCCTGGCGTGGTCGTCGGTGCGCCCGGTCCCGCTGGCCGAGGAGTTCGCCCTCCTTGCCGCCCAGTGAGATTCGATCTACGGCGTCCACTCGGGAGTGATCTCGATTCCGGGCGACGAATGCCGCGCGAGCGGTTACCGTCGATGGTGTGTTCGGCATCATCCGGCCCTGCCGTCATCGGCTGGGCGAGGAACTCGGGCGGGCCTGGCTGGCGCAACTGTGCGGACTCTGTCTGGCACTGCGTGACGACCACGGCCAGAGCGCCCGCATGGCAACCAATTACGACGGGCTGATCGTCTCGGCCCTGGTGGAGGCGCAGTCCACGGCGCCGCCCACCCGCCGCTCAGCCGGGCCCTGCCCGCTGCGCGGCATGAAACGCGCCGACGTCGCCACCGGCGACTGCGTCCGGCTGGCCGCCACCGTCTCGCTGGTGCTGGCCGCTGCCAAGGTGCGCGACCACGTGGCCGATCACGACGGCATGGCGGGCGCGGCCGGATTCCGGCCTGCCGCCCGGCGCATCGCCCAGCGCTGGGCCCGGCAGGGCGAATCCACCGGCGCCGGACTGGGTTTCGACACCGGCGTGCTGGTGACCGCCGTGGATCGGCAGGGCGAGGTGGAGGCCGCGGCCGCCGTGGGCACCCCGCTGCTGGAGGTCACCGAACCCGCCGAAACCGCGACCGCCGCGGCCTTCGGCCACACCGCCGTTCTCGCGGGACGCCCGGGAAACCAGGCAGCGCTGTCGGAGGTCGGCCGATTGTTCGGCCGCATAGCGCATCTCGTGGATGCCGTCGAGGACCTGGACGAGGATCTCGCACACGGGAAGTGGAATCCCCTCGCCGCCACGGGAACCGAGGTGGCTGAGGCGCACCGCTTGTGCACCGACGCCCTGCTGGGTATCGAATTGGCGTTGGCCGACGTGGAATTCACCGATGGACGGCTGATTCACAAGCTGCTGAAGCACGAGCTGAACCGGTCGGTGACAAGGACTTTCGGCGGTCCCGCGCACACCTGCGCGAATCACGGTGCGGCCACCGCGCCGCGGAGCCGCTGGCGTCGCCGGGGTCCGGGACCGGGCCCCTGGGGGCCGCCGCCGCCCGGCTACGGTCCGCCTCCGGGCTACGGCCCGGGTCCCGGCTACTACGGTCCCGCCCCGCGGCGCCGCAGTGGCTTCTGCCTGCCGTGCTGCGAGGGCTGCGTCTGCTGCGGCGAAGGATGCTGCTGTTGTGAGGAATCCTGTTGCTGCTGTGAGGAAACCTGCTGCGACTGCTGAGTCACCGCGAGGGGCGGGCACTGCGGATTGCCCAGCCCTCCCGGCCCGATGATCCCGCCACCTCCGGGTCGGCGGCTCACCGATTACCGGATCGGCTAGCTGGAGGCGGAGGCGGAGCCGGTCGAGAGCAGGCTGCTGCCGCTCGCGCTGCCGCTGATCAGATTCGACAGGCCCGACGAGCCGGTGTTCGTGGTGGTGGTCTGCAGGGTCCAGGTCCCGCAGCCGCTGGTGAAGAAGGCGACGTCGGTGGGCTTGATCTCGACGGTGACGGTGCCGTTGACCGCGCCGCCGGCCTGGATGGTGGCGTTGGCGTCGGGGGTGATGGCCGACAGCCGCGCCCAGGCGCACACGGTGGTGGCCGTCGTGGTCTTGTAGACGCCGGGCTGGATGTCGACGCCGACCTTGAAGGTGGCATCGGTGCTCATGCTGTTGCCGACGGCATTCGCGGTGCCGGTGGAGGCCAGGATGGCGGCCGCGGTGAGTGCGAGGCCGTTGGCCCAGACTGTCTTTCTCATAATGTGTCCTCAAAGGGTGTGAAACGAGAGCGTTTCGCAGAGTAATGGGCGCCCGGGTCACCGGGGTGCGTTTTCCATAACCTGGCGTAAATGGGCATCCGGACATCGAACATCGGATGCCGCAATTGCCGCGGGCCGCCATGATTGGTTGCGTGGCAGGACAATTCGTTCCCATTCCGGATTGGTTCTCATGCGACAAGAACCAGCGGCTGATCGACCTGCCGATCACCCCGTCCGCGCCCGGCGCCCTCGCCGTCACGCTGCCCTCGAACCGGGGCCGGCCCCGCCCGGCTGGTACCTCGTGGTCGTGGTGGACACCGACGGGATTCCCTCGACCGGGCAGTGGCTGCACCTGAATCCGGACGCGCCCGCACCCGTGTGAGCCGCGAAATGCGGCAGCCCGGGCCGATACTCCGCACTACCGTGGAAGGCATGACCGCGGAGTACCGGCACCTACTTGTGAAGCGCGACGGCGACACCATCACCGTCACCATGAACCGTCCCGACCGCCGCAACGCGCTGTCCGCCGACCACCTCACCGAACTGCTGGCCGCGTTCCGTGCCGCGGGCGACACCGACGCCACCGGCATCGTGCTCGCCGCGGCCGGGCCGGTGTTCAGTGCGGGCCACGATTTCGCCGATGTGGCTGCCCGTGACCTGCTCGGCGTGCGCGACCTGCTCACCCTCTGCCAGCAGGTCATGACCACCCTGGAGACGGTGCCGCAGGTGGTGATCGCCCGCGTGCACGGGCTGGCCACCGCGGCCGGCTGTCAGCTCGTCGCGTCCTGCGACCTGGCCGTCGCCGCCGATTCGGCGGGCTTCGCCCTCCCCGGCGGCAAGGGCGGCTGGTTCTGCCACACCCCGGCTGTCCCGGTCGCCCGTTCCGTCGGCCGCAAACGCCTGATGGAGCTGGCCCTCACCGGCGACGTCATCGACGCTCGCACCGCCGTCGACTGGGGTCTGATCAACTACGCCGTCCCCGACGCCGACCTCGACGACGCCGTCGCCGGCCTGCTCGCCCGCGCCACCCGTGGCAGCCGCGCGAGCAAGGCGCTCGGCAAACGCACCCTCTACGCCCAGCTCGACCGACCCGAGGCCGACGCCTACACCCTCGCCCGCGAGGTCATGGCCGCCGCCTCCCAATTGCCCGGCGCCCGCGAGGGAATGGCCGCCTTCCTGGAGAAGCGCCCGCCCGTCTGGCCCGGCTGACCGGCGAGTGGGTGGGAGGGGATCCCACCCGGTCTCCACCCTGGGGTGGTGGGTGGAGGCGGTTCGCGGGGCGACCGTAGAGGCATGAACTTGCAGAACGCGGTGGTCGACGGCGCGGTGGCGGTGCTGGTGATCGGGTGGATCGTGTACCGGCAGACCCGGTGGCAGGTCCTCGACGCCAATCGGCTGTGGCGAGGGCCGATCATTCTCGGGCTGGTGGGGTTTCTGCAGATGAAGTCCGTGGTCACCGGTGGCGGCCTCGGGGTGATGTCGGTGGCCCTGCTGGCCTTGTCGGCGGCGCTCGGTGTCGGGATCGGCGTGGTGATGGGCATGCTGTCCCAGCTGCGCCGCACCGCCGCGGGATTGGAGGCGCGGACCGGGTGGGCCGGATCGCTGCTGTGGCTGGTGCTGCTGGCGGCGCGCATCGGGGTGGACGTCGTCGCGCACCTGGCCGGCGCGGTGGCCGTCACCTCGGTCGGGGCGATCCTGCTGGTGGTGGCGCTCAATCGGGCGGGCCGGGCGCTGGTGCTGGCCCGGCGCGCCGAGCAGGCGCAGCCGGTTGCGGCACACTGAGACCGATGTCCATCATCGATCCACCCTCGAGCCTGTCCAGGCTGCTGCGCCTGGTCGGGCTCGTCGCCGTGGTCTCCTCCTCGGCGAGTGTGGCCCTGTTCCACCGGCCGTGGGTGGCGGCGCTGGTGGTGCTGTCGTGGCTGGGCTGGGCGGCGTGGGTGGTGATGCCCGCACGGAAGTGGCGGCGGGAACGAATCTGCCTGTGCGCCATGGCCATCGGTGGAGGATCGACCGTCGCCCAGTCGGTCGGGTCCGGAATCACGGCCCTGGCCACGGTATTCATCGCCCTCGGCCTGCTGAGCGCGCCGCTGTGGTTCGGCCTGGCGATCGCGGTGTCCACCTCGGTGCTCATGTGTGTCTCCATCCTGGTGGACGGTGCGCGTCCAGGGGCGCTGGTGGGATTGCTGGTCGGTGTGGTCGTGGTCGGCTTGGCGGGCTGGAGCCGCCGCCAGGCGCGGGTCGGCGCGGAGCGCAATCGGATGCTGGTGGAACAGAATCGGATCATTCGCGAGGAGCGTGATCGGGCCGCCGCCCTGGCCGAGCGCGGGCGTATCGCCCGCGACATCCACGATGTGCTCGCCCACACTCTGGGCGGTCTGGTGCTCCAACTCGACGCCGCGGACGCACTGCTGGAAGCGGGGGAGACGGACCGGGCCGCGGAGCGGGTCAAGGCGTCTCATCGGCTGGCGGTGTCCGGGCTGGCCGATGCCCGCCGGGTGGTGGGCACGCTGCGGTCGGGCGGCTTCGACACGGCGGCCGAGCTGCGCCGGGTGGTCGAGGAGCACCGCGCGGCCGGCGGGCAGCTGGCCGAGCGATTCGATGTCGCGGTGGATCCGGCGAACGAGCAGGCGGCGGTGGCCCTGATCCGGGCGGTGCAGGAGGCGCTCACCAATGCGCGCAAACACGCACCCGGGCAGGCGGTTACGCTCACACTGCGCAGCAGCGGCGCGTCGCTGGAGGCGGTGGTGTCGAATCCGATTGCCGCGCAACGGATGCCGCTCGGCAGCACCGGTTCCGGGGCGGGACTGCTGGGTATGCGGGAGCGGATCGAGGCGGCGGGCGGACTGCTGTCCGCAGGGAAGGAGGAGGGTCGGTGGACAGTGCGAATCCTGCTGCCGCGGAAGTGATCACGGTGGTGGTGGCCGACGACCAGACCACCGTGCGCGACGGGCTCACCACGGTGCTGTCGCTGCTGCCCGATATGCGGGTGGTGGGGGAGGCCCGCGACGGCGCGGAAGCGGTCGAGCTGGTACGGCGGGTGAAACCCCGTGTGGCGCTGATGGATCTGCGCATGCCCGGCATCGACGGTGTGGCCGCGACCGCCGCCATCACCGCCCGACATCCCGAGACCGCGGTCCTGGTGCTCACCACCTACGCCGACGACGCCTCCATCGCGGGCGCGCTGCGGGCGGGTGCACGCGGCTATCTCACCAAGGACGCCGGTCGCGTCGAGATCGCCGCGGCCATCCGATCCGTCGCGAGCGGTCATACCACCCTGGCCGCAGACGTGAGCCGCCGCCTGCTCTCCGCCCTCGACGCGCCACCCGAACCGCCCGCCGATCTCACCGACCGCGAGCGGGACGTGCTGCGGCTGATGGCGCAGGGGCGCAACAACTCCGAGATCGCCAAGGAACTGTTCATCGGCGTCAGTACCGTGAAGACGCACATCAATTCACTGTTCGCCAAGCTCGGGGTCCGCGATCGCGGCCAGGCCATCGCCTTCGCTCATCGCACGGGTCTGGCCCGCTGAGCGAGGGTCCGGGCCTATTGGACCACAATCGGCTATCTGGGTCTGTAGATATTGCAATCTGAACATGGATCACCGATATGGCACCGCTGCCGCGACACCCGGACCATGAACCTGTTCAGAACAAGCAGCTGAGAAGAGCGGTGCTCGCCATCGGACTTCGCTGCTAGGGGGAAACCGCTTGCCCGAAGCGGGCTTCGAATGCGGCGCGGTTGGCCGAGACGGGGGAGCGGTCCCAGACGGCGAACACGATGCGATCGAAGGCGGCGCCGTGGATCTGGAGCGCCCGGTCGAAGGCCTCGGCGACCTCGTTCGGGTCATTGCGGAACACGCCGCATCCCCACGCGCCGAGGACCAATTCGCGGACGCGCTCGTGGGCGGCGACGGCGAGCACCCGCTCGGCGCGCGCGATCAGGATCTCGCGAACATCGACCCGTTCGCCCGAACGGTCCGCCAGCGCACCGGCATTCGGGGCGGGCGAGGTCAGGAACGAGGCGGTGAAGGTATGTGCGGTGAGCGCGCCGCGGTCGTCGCGGATGACCGGGACCTCGCGGGAGAAGATGACGCGATGGCTGTAGCGCAGATCGTCGGATGCGCGGTGGGCCTCATAGTAGCGGGGCGTCTCGAGCAGGCAGCGATAGAGCAGGGCGCTGCGGCACAGGTCTTCCTCCTGGGCGCGGGCGCCGCGGAGGTAGCCGCCGCCGGGGTTGCGGGCGGAGGCGAAATTGAGGACGGCGATGGCCTTTCCGCCTTCCTCGTGTAGCCGGCGCGCGGCCTGCATGCTGCCTTCGGCTGTGACCTCGGGGCGTCCGGTGAACGGTCCGGGGTCACGGTTGTAGAGCTCCTGGTCGGGTTCGAAGCAGTGGGTCCAGGCGCGCGCCTCGGACAGCGCGTCGGTGATGTCGACGAGGGTTCCGTCGGCCGCACGATAGGTGCCGAGGGCGGCGATCCGCTCGTTCTCGTCGGCGATTTGTTGTGGGCTGGTACTCATTTCAGTGACCATACGGGCGGGGCCCGGGGATGGCATCCGAATTTTAGTCGCAGACACCAATACTGGGCTGTCGCGGTTGCGTACCGGGTTTGTCCGACCGTCCGCCTACGATGTCGCCATGACCGGCTCCCAGCGTTTGCGGATCGTCCCGTCGCAGTTCGCGGTGGATCATCTGTCGAATTCCACCTTCCCGGAGGATGACGAGTGGATCGCCCTGGTGCGGGCGCCGGAGGGGCTCACCGTGATTCGCGAGGCGCCCGCGTGGGCTGAGGGCGAGACCTGGAAGGGTTTCTACGGTGTCGACGCGGGCAGTCTGAGCGCGCCCGGCACGCTGGCCGCCTTGATCGGGCCGCTGGCGGAGTCGTCGATCCCGGTGTTCGTCGCCTCCACCTTCCACGCGGATCTGGTGCTGGTTCCCGCGCATCGGCTGGCGGAGGCGTCGGCGGCGCTGCGTGATGCGGGGCATCGCATCGCCGACTGATGCCGAGGCATGGTTGGGAAGCGGGACTTTGGGGTAGTCCGGCGTTGTCCCGCTGTCCGGTTGCGTGGGACGGCCCACGGGTGCACCATATTACTGCCTACGTACGTAGAACGTATGAGCGGGCGCGCCCCCGGCGCCCGGGGCGGATTGAGTCCATACCGGCGATCACCCTACGATCGGGTGCGCACCAGGACAGTAGGTCGACACGCGATGCGGAATCGGCTGAGCCGTGAGGTGAGGAGACGTCAGACGTGAGTGCGCGAGGCTTCGGAGACCTGGAAGCGGTCGTCATCGAACGCATCTGGGATCGCTCCGGCAAGACGACGGTCCGGGAAGTGTTCGACGAGCTGGCCGGCGAGCGCGACATCGCGTACACCACCGTCATGTCCACCATGGACAATCTGCATCGCAAGGGCTGGCTGGAACGCGAACGCGTCGGCAAGGCCTACCGATACTGGGCCACCCTGAGCCGCGAGGAGTACAGCGCTCGTCTCATGCGTGAGGCGCTGGGCAGTGGCGGTCGTTCGGATCTGGTGCTCGCGCACTTCGTGGAGCAGATGAGCGCCGAGGAGTCCGAGGGCCTGCGCGCGGCCCTGCGCAAACTCGCGCGCTCCAAACTGCGCTGACCGGAGGGTCCGCGCGCCGCCTCGATTCCCGCCGCTGCCACCGGTAGTGGTGTGCTGCCTCGTGTCGGTCGCGGGTTCGGCGTGTCGGGTGGCCGATTGCGCAAACCTCATGCGTGTCCTGTCGTTTTGCCTCGGATTCGCCTCGGCCGGGCGTGAGCCCGATCATCGGCTCCCATCTAACTACGTACGTAGATAGTAGATTGTTTCGAGGGTGTGTCAATGACATGCCGGCGAGGAAACCGGTCGGTCAAAACATCGGCCGGGCAGTCGGATTCGAGGCGGGAGGTGTCGGCGGTGGGTCGTGTCGGCGGGTTCGGCCGGACGCTGTGGGTGCTGCTCGGCTCGGGGCTGGTGCTGCTCGCCGCGATTGCCGGTTGCGCGCTCGGCGATGGGTCCGACCATGCGCGCCCGCTGGAAGCGGTGTCGATCGCCCCGGGCGAGCCGGGGGATCCGGGACCGCACGGCGGCGAATCCGCGCACTGTGACCCGCATGTCGAGGACGCGGTCCGGACGGCCTCGCCCGGCGCGGACCACCCGCCGGAGGCGGCGGCCGATCCCGTTGTCCCGGCAGCCGGACCTGCGGATACCGGAATCGCCGCCGTGTCCCACGGCGTTCGGGGACCACCCGATTACGCGGTCGGCGGCCGGATGCTGCTGACCCGCCTGTGTATCGACCGACGCTGATCGGCCAGCGACAGGCCCTGGGCGTCCTGCCCGGGCCGGAGTCCGTTGCCGTGCACGTCATGCCGCCGCCACGGCGGTCCGATACCGAAAGCGACAGTCATGGACAAAGGTCTGCTCGACGACTTCGACACGATCACCGGCCATCCCGGATTGCCCGGCCTGGCCCGGGAACCCCGCGCGCTGGTGGGCAATACGCCGGTGCTGTGGGTAGGGGAACCGTTCGCGCCCCCGGGGCTCGGCTTCTGGGCCAAGCTCGAGGGACGCAATCCGGGCGGGATGAAGGACCGGCCCGCACTGCACATGGTGCGGTGCGCCCGGGAACGGGGAGTGCTGGCACCAGGCGGGCGGATCATCGAATCATCCAGCGGCACACTGGGGTTGGGGCTGGCGCTGGCGGGGCTGGTATACCGGCATCCGGTGACGGTGGTCACTGATCCGGGGCTCGAACCCATGGTCGCGCAGCTGCTCGCGGCCTACGGCGCCCATGTGGAGCTGGTGTCCGAGCCGCATCCGGCCGGCGGCTGGCAGCAGGCGCGCCGCGATCGGGTCGCCGAACTGCTGGCGGCCGAGCCCGGGGCGTGGTGCCCGGACCAGTACGGCAATCCCGACAATGTCGACGGCTACGAGTCCGTGGCCCGGGAGTTGATCGAACAGCTCGGCGGTGTCGACATCCTGGTCTGCGCCGTCGGGACCGGCGGCCATTCCGCCGGTGTCGCCCGTGCCCTGCGTCGCACCAACCCGGACCTGTCCCTGATCGGTGTGGACACCGTGGCCTCCACCATCTTCGGACAGCAGGCGGGCCCGCGACTCATGCGCGGTCTCGGCTCCAGCATCCACCCGCGCAATGTCGACTATGCCGCCTTCACCGAAATCCACTGGGTCGCACCGGCCGAAGCCGTCTGGGCCTGCCGCACCCTGGCCGCCGCCTACCTCGCCAGCGGTGGCTGGAGCGTCGGCGCGGTCGCGCTGGTCGCCGGGTGGGCGGCCCGTACCCACGCGCCGGGTACTCGTATCGTCGCCGTCTTCCCCGACGGTCCGCATCGCTACTTCGACACCATCTACAACGATTCCTATTGCGCCGCACACGGACTGCTCGGCGCTCCGCAACCCATGGCGCCGGACACGATCGCTCATCCCCGGGACCGGCAGGTGGAGAAGTGGACCCGCTGCTCCACGGTGATCGACCCCCGGGCGTCGGAGCCCGCGTCGGAGACGGGAGCCTGCGACCGCACTCCTGCTCTGACCGCGAACGCGGTCGGCCCGATTCCCGGTGGCGGTCCTGGCGGTGGTGCGGCCGGTCGTTCGACGGCGGTGGGGCCCGGAGATGGTGAGCCGGTGGGGAATCCGGCACTCGGTTCGGCGAGTGCACGCGACGTCGTGGAGCCGCTGTCGTGAACATCGTGGCGAAGTTCCGCGGGTTCGATCGGGCCGCGCGGTTGCTGATGGTCAATCAGTTCGGCATCAACCTCGGGTTCTACATGCTCATGCCGTATCTGGCCGGCTATCTGTCCGGGCCGCTCGGTTTGGCGGCGTGGGCGGTGGGGCTGGTGCTGGGTGTACGGAATTTCTCGCAGCAGGGGATGTTCCTGGTGGGCGGCACGCTGGCGGATCGGCTGGGGTACAAGCCGCTGATCGTGGCCGGATGCCTGTTGCGGACAGCTGGTTTCGCGCTGCTGGTGTTCGCGTCGGATCTGCCGGGCCTGCTCATCGCCTCGGCGGCAACGGGATTCGCGGGGGCGCTGTTCAATCCGGCGGTGCGGGCCTATCTGGCCGCGGAGGCGGGGGAGCGGCGGGTGGAGGCGTTCGCGGTGTTCAACGTTTTCTACCAGGCCGGGATGCTGGCGGGCCCGCTGGTCGGATTGGCACTGCTGGCCTTGGATTTCCGGGTCACGGCTGCCGCGGCGGCCGTGGTGTTCGCGCTGCTCACCGTGGCGCAGCTGTTCGCTCTGCCCGCGCGCCGCGGTGCCGAACCGGCCATGCGAACCTCGGTGCTGGAGGATTGGCGCACCGTCATCGCGAATCGCCGTTTCGTCGCGTTCGCGCTGGCCATGATCGGCTCGTATGTGCTGTCGTTCCAGGTGTATCTGGCGCTGCCCCTGCAGGCCGAGTACCTGGCCCGTGAGCGGGCGCAGACGGTCACCTCGGCGCTGTTCGTGATCTCCGGCCTCGTCGCGGTCGCGGGGCAGCTGCGCATTACCGCCTGGTTCCGGAAACGCTGGGGGACCGGCCGCGGCCTGGTGGTCGGTGTGGCCCTGCTGGCGGTGGCGTTCGTGCCGCTGGCGATCCTGCCCGTACCGCGGCCGTTCGGTGCGCCGGTGGCCATCGGCGCACTGCTGCTGGGGGCGGCGGTGCTGGCGGTCGGCACGGCGGCGGTGTTCCCGTTCGAGATGGACACCGTGGTCTCCCTGTCAGGGAATCGGCTGGTAGCTACGCATTACGGCTTCTACAACACGGTGGTGGGCATCGGCATCCTGGTCGGCAATCTCGCGACGGGTGCGCTGCTGGGTGCGGCGCATGCCGCCGGGGCGGACTGGGCGGTGTGGCTCGGTCTCGCGGTCATCGGCGCGCTGGCGGCCTTCGCCTTGCATGTCCTGAATCGGTCCGATCGGGATCCGGCCCCCACCGGCAGGCATCGCACGCCGATCGAGGATCCGTCATCGCCCGCGGGTCGGCGGATCGACTATCCGACCCGGCCGCTGCCGGTGCGGCGCTGAGCCCAGGACCCGGCGCGGCGATCCGCGCCGGGTCCCGGCTACCCGGCACAGACCTGGATGCCGATGCCGGCGGTGACGATGGACGCCACCGGGATGAACACGGCGGTGAGCGTGATCGCGGTGACCGCGATGCGCGTGTGCAGGCGGGGCGGGTTCTCCGGCGCGGAGAGGCGGCGGACCCGGGGCAGCAGTGCGGCCTCGGCGGTCGTGGGCGGGGTGGGCAGGGTGGAGAGGGTCAGCAGTGCCTGTAAGACGGCGTCGCGCCCGTGGATTCGAGCGGCGACATCGTCGGCGAGCATCTCCAGCAGGCGCGCCACCTCGGAGGCGCCCAGGGTGAACAGCTCGACCCGCGGCAGCACGGTGGCCAGGCCGCGGGTGAGGGTGAGCAGCAGGTGGTGGCGGCCGGCCAGGTGGGCGCGCTCGTGGGAGAGCACCGCATCGAGGTGATGGTCCTCGAGCGCCGCCAGCACGCCGCGGCTGACCACGATCGTATGGGGTTTGCCCGCAACGCAATACGCGGCCGGATGATCGACCTCGAGCACGACCGCGTCCAGGCCGGGGTGGTGGCGTCCGGCGAGCCGGGCCATGCGCGCGTGCTCGAGGGTGGTGCGGCGTGAGCGCAACAGCGTGGTGCCGAGCCGCACCGCCAGCACCAGCACGGCGAGCGTGGCGAATCCCGACAGCACGAACAGCCCGGTCTGCATGTGCCCGCCGTAGTCGCCTTCCGCCGCGTCGTGCAGGTGCAGCAGGCAGCTGTCCATGAATCGGGCGGAGAAGAGCGAAATCCGGTGCGTGACAAGGTCGATGACGATGATCGCCAGCGTCACCGTCCAGGCCAGCACGGTCGAGGCCATGGCCGCCAGCCAGGCCGCCACCGCGATTCGCGGCGCTGTCCCCGCGGTGCTGAGCCGGCGCAGTAGCCGGGGCGCGAGTACGGCCACGGCGAATCCGTACAGCAGCAGGCAGATAGCGACGCTCATGCCGGCACCCGCGATCGCGCTGCTCGCATCCGATCTCCTCCCGTGGAATGGACACGAGTGTAGAGGGCAAAACTGAGGGCAGGCTTACTCCCGCGGCGTGACCGCGGCCGCAGGCGCCCGGCAGGAGTGGCATGTCCAATACCCCTATGGCGTACTGTTTCTATATACCTACTGGGGGTATTATTCCGAACCTGGCGACAGGAGAACCGATGTCGACCCGAACCGAAGCGGCATGGCGCATGGCACGACACCCCGCCACTGTGACCCTCGCCCGCTGTGTCGCTCTCTGCGTGATGGCCGGCGTGCAGGCCGGCCTGCGCGGACGCGCAGCCGACTCGCCGTGCCGGGGTAGGAAAACCGCATGAATCGACCAGGCGTCCTTGCGCTCGGCGGCGATTCTCCGGTACTACGTATCTACGTAGTTGATACGTAGAAAGACCGGGTGTCGTTCTCTCGACGGCACCGGGACGCCGACCGGACCGGCGTCGACCACGGGTGGGGCCGGGTGTTTTCCGCGAGCAACCCCGGCCCCGCCCGTTGTCACCGCGGAGCGGTCAGCAGCGCGTGGGCGGCGGCCTCGATCGCCGCCTCGTCCAGCAGCACCGCCGCGGCGGCCGGGCCCAGCGGCACGAAACTGTCGGCGCTGGTGACACGGGCCATGCGGCCCTCGAATCCGGCATCCAGCAATGCCGCGCACACCGCCTCGGAAATACCTCCGCTGCGGCGGGTCTCATCGGCGACAAGCACCCGGCCCGTGGCGCGCGCCTGCTCGAGCAGATCCGCCACCGGCAGCGGCGCCAGCCAGCGCAGATCCAGCACCCGTGCGTGAATCCCCTGCGCGACCAGCCGATCCGCCACCCGCAGGCTCATCGGCACGCCATTGCCGAAGCTCACGATGGTGAGATCCGCGCCGGTGCCGTACACGCGGGCGCGCCCGATCTCGGCATGGCGCACACCGGAAATCAGCGCCAGCCAGCCGCCGTCCCCGGCGCGATACAGGTCCCGGGTGTGATAGAGCGCGATCGGCTCGAGAAACACGCACACCCGCCCGTCCACCCGCGCCGCCGACACACACGTGCGCAGCATCGCCGCCGCGTCATCGGCCCGGGCCGGCGCGGCGATCACCAGGCCGGGGATATCCCGCAGCGCCGCAAGGGAATTGTCATTGTGGAAATGCCCGCCGAACCCCTTCTGATAGGCCAGCCCCGCGATCCGCACCACCACCGGATTCCGGTACCGCCCACCCGAGAAGAACGACAGCGTCGCCGCCTCCCCCCGCAACTGATCCTCGGCATTGTGCACATACGCCAGGTACTGGATCTCCGGAATCGGCACGAACCCCGCCAACCCCGCCCCCAGCGCGGTCCCCAGCACACTCTGCTCATCGAGCAGCGTGTCGAAAACCCTTCGCACCCCGAAACTCTGCTGCAACCCCTTCGTCACCCCGTACACCCCACCCTTACGCCCCACATCCTCCCCGAACACCAGCACATCCGGATCGCGAGCCAGCAACTCCGCCAGCGTGTGATTCACCGCCTGCGCCAGGGTGCGAGGCTCGCCGGAAACCGATGAAGGAGGTGCTGCGGACGAAATTCCCTGTGCCGCAACCGGGCTCGCTGATACGTCGGCGGCCGCTCGCGTAGTTGCGGCCAGGTCCGATATCCCGGCTCCCGCGTCCGAGGTAGCGGGTGCCGGACGGGCGGTCGCACCGGCCGAATCCACGGCAGCGGCGGTGTGGGATGTGACAGGGTCGGTGGATATCCGGGCCGTGGCGGTCGGGTTTCGGGGAGCGGCGAATTGCGGTGTATCCGGCCCGGCGCCGCCGGTTCGATCCAGGTCGGGCCCGGTGCGCAGGGCGTCGGCGCGGATCGCGGCCGGGTGGGCGGGGGCGAGCGGGGCGGTGATCTCGGCGGCCGAGTGCAATTTCGGTTCGTGCCAGGCTGCTTCGGCGGCCTTGGCGACCTGGTCGCCGATCTCGTCGTAGCGCCTGACGATCTCGGCGGGGGTGGTGACGCCGGCGGTGACGAGCAGGCGGGCGGTGGCGGTCACCGGGTCGCGGCGCAGGTCCGCCGCGATATCGGCGGGGCGGCGGTAGGCCGATTCCATATCGGAGCCCGCGTGGCCGAGCAGCCGCACGGTGCGCAGGCGCAGGAAGGCCGGCTTCCGGTGTGCGCGTACGTGATCCGCGGCGGCGGTCGCCGCCGCCAGCGCGGCGGGCAGGTCGGTGCCGTCGGCATCGAAGTACGCGAGTCCCGGCCGGGATCCGTAGGCCTGCTCGATCCAGGTGCGCGGAGTGGGCACGCTGATGCCCAGGCCGTTGTCCTCGCACACGAACAGGATCGGCATCGGCACGCCCTGGTGGGCGGTGTGGATCGCGGCATTGATGGCCCCGGCCGCGGTCGAATGGTTGGCCGACGCGTCGCCGAAGCTACACACCACCACCGCATCCTGCGGCCACTCGGTGTGCAGGCGCAGCTGCGCGGCCCGGTCGAGGGCGAAGGCCACGCCGACCGCGCGCGGCAGGTGCGAGGCGATGGTGGAGGTCTGCGGAATGATGTGGGCGGGCTTGCTACCGAAAACCTTGTGCCGCCCACCGGAAATCGGGTCCGCGGCCGCCGCCACGACACCCAGCATCACATCGCGCAGCGGATCCAGGCCGGGCACCTGCCGGGCGCGGTGCACGAAGAACGCGCCGGACCGATAGTGCAGCAGCGCCGGATCGGTGACCCGCAGCGCCGCCGCCACCGCGACATTGCCCTCGTGTCCGGACGAACCGATGCTGTAGTACCCGTGCCCCTCCCGGGTGAGCCGCCGCGCGGCCAGATCCAGCTGCCGGGATGCGGCCTGGGCGTCGAACAGCTCCAGGCATCGCGCCCCGGTCAATCCGGTGGCGGCGTCGATCGGTTCCCGGTGCGCGCGAGCTGCTCCCGGCGTCGTCGCCGCCACCTCCGCGCGAAACCACTGATCCAGCTCAGCTTCCCGATCGTTGATGACGCCCTCCCATGGTTCGAGTTCGCCGGGATCTCAGCGTAGGTGTGACACAGCGCGATCAGCGGCAACATCGGATCTGTCGGCCAGGCTGTCCAGACTGCCGGGCGCAGGCCCCTCGCGGGCGTATTTCCGCCATGTTGGTGATCTGTTCGGAAGTATTCCAGGTGAATCGCCGTCATGGCTGTGGACTTCCGAAGACGCGGTCGCAACCGCTCAGCGCGGCCAGGCGTCGCGCGCCAGCATGTCGGTGATCAACGCCGCGATGTTCCAGGCGTCGTCACCGCCGCGATGGTGGGTCCCCTCGAGGGGCAGCCCCGCCAGCCGCAACGCCCCCGCCATCCCATATCGCCGCCTGGTGTCCCGCGCGACCGAGAAGGCCAGCTTGGCATTGGTGTGCCTGCTGCTGAACGGGTACCGCATCCCCGTCCCCTCGCACTGCGCGGTGAACTGCTTGCGGTCGTAGTCACCCCAGCTCGCCCACGGCCGCGAATCGGCATGGAATTCGGTGCGCAGCAACTCGCAGGCCTCCGCGAACCCGATTCCCGCCGCCACCTGGTCCGCCGTGAGTGTGGTCAGCCGGGTACAGAACTCGCTGACCGTCGAACGCTCGGGTCGCACCAGAATGCTGTGCTTGCTCACCCGCTCCCGGGTGACCGTATCGAGCACGCACACTCCGATCTCGATGATCTCGTTCGGCTGTCCCGGGGGATTGGGCCCCTCCCAGCAGGTGGCCTCCACATCCACCACATTCAGATATCTCTCGTCCATACGACCGCACGCTAGCGCGTGGATACCCGCGCACGACAACGATTTTCGGTGGCGTCGCACCGGAGCACCACTCACTCCGCGCGCAGTTTCAAACCCGTGTCGTTGCCGGAGTTGCGGATGGTGAGTTCGTTGGAATCGATGGTGGCCTTGGTCTTTCCGTCCAGTGCGTGCAGCACCTGCTGCTCGACCTCCATGACCTGCGGGTCGCACATCATGCGGGTGGTCGCGATCTGGAAGGTGACAGTGCCGTCGTCGATCTGGGCCGTGCCGGTCATGGTGTTGCAGCCCGCGCTGCCCGAAACCTTGCCGTCCGGGGTGATGGTGAGCGTTGGGCGGACCTCGTCGAGGGTGGCCGAGTGGACCTCGGCGTCGGGGCGCACCAGGGCGGTCACGATCCAGGGCGTGTCGATCAGCGGTTTGTCCGGGTGGGCGGCCTTGCGGTCGAGCATGGTGACGGTGGAGCCGTTGCCCTTCAGGGTGAGCGTGTCGCCGGTCAGCGTCCAGGCCGGCTGGGAGCGCAGCAGGCCGTCCTGCCAGCCGTCCGCACCCGCGAGATCGCCCGGGCATGCCATCAGCGTGGTCGCCATCTCCTCCACCTGGATTGTATTGCCTTGCAGGTCAACGGGTCCGGTGGCGGTATTGCAGCCGGAGGTGGCCGAGATGCGCCCGTCGGCGAAGGTCAGGGTCAACGGCCCGCCACCCGGGATCGGGGTGCCCACCACCGCGGTCGAGACGAAGGAGCGGCCCATGAGCGAGACGGACGGGATGTCGTTGACGCCGCCGTTGGAAGAGCATCCGGCCGCGGTCACGGCGGTCAGCGCGAGCAAGACCCACAGACGAGTTGCTGGCATATCTCCGATCGTACGGCGATCACACCCGGCATCCCGAGTGCCGACGCGAGCGTCCGCCCGATCGGGTCCACGAACGAGCCCGCGCAGCTCAGCCGTGGGCGAGCGCCTGGTCGGTGAGTGCGCCGATGACCGGTCCGAGTGTCCGGGCGTAGCTGACCGTGACATGGTTGTCGTCGCGGTACACCAGGGTGTTGCCGACGATGAGGGGGCAGCGGACGGCAGTGCAGAACAGCGAGGTGAGGTCGGCGTACCGGCCGCCTGCGGCGACGGACGCAGTCTGCTCGGCCACGACACCCGCGTCGTTCACCGCGACCGGTCGCTCGGGGGTGCATGCCAGGGCATCGTCGATGTGCTCGGACAGGCACGCCGGCACGGTGGTGTGCGGATCGGGGATCGGCCCGAGAACGAGGACGGCCGAGCCGATTGCGCGCAGCTGGGCAACCAGGCGGGTCAGGCCGTCGATCCAGGCAGCGTCGTACGAGACGAAGCCGAAGTCTCCGCCATAGCGCCGGGACATGCTCACCACGATCAGCCGTGGACGTTCGCTCTGCAGCCGGGTCAGCACCTGGCCGCGCCAATGCTCGCATTCGGTGTACTCCCTATCCAGATAGGGACTCGTAATGGGCAGGTCCAGCAGCGGGCAGGTGACCTTCGCCATGGTTTCCAGCCGCCAGCCCCGCGCCGCGGCGATCGGCTCCAAGGCAGGACTCCACATCGCGGCGTGCGAGTCACCGACCAGGGCCACCGTGGTGTCCGAGCCTGGATTACCCGAGGCGCACTCAGGTTGGCCCACATCGCGCCAGGAGCGCACACACCCGTTGTTGAACACGTCTGCCTTGTCGCCGGACGCGTTGTCGAGCGAGGGGGTGAGATTCGACGGGACAGCACGGATTCCGGCCGAGGCGGCGACCGCCGACTGCGTTTGCGTCACCAACTGCCGAACCGCCTCCTCACGGGGGTCGGCGGCAGGCGCGGACGGTACAGCGGGTGCGACGAGCGTGAGCGCCGGCGCCGACATGCCGTGGCCGACCGGGGCGGGGACGAGCATGAGCAGTGCCACCACCACACAGATGGCGACAGCAGTGCACGCGCCGCCACAGGCGAGGCTGAGCCTGGCAGAGCTGCGCAACAGTGCCGCGAAGCGGACCGGATTCTCGACCGACCAGTGCGTGAGCAGGGCGAGTCCGCCGGTCATCATGACCGCGCCGAGTGCGTCGACTCGCCTGAGCGGGTGGCCGAGCGCCAGGGGCGCCAGCAGCAACACCGGCCAATGCCACAGATACAAGGTGTAGGACAGGCCGCCGATCGCCCGCACCCGAGCCGGAGCCAATACCCGGCCGACCCCGAATCGTGGTGCGGCACAGCCGGACACGATCACCAGAGCCGTGCCCAGGACCGGCAGCAGCGCCGCGGCGCCGGGATACGGTGTCCTGCCGTTCAGCTGGGTGCAGGCCGTGACGATCAGGACCAGGCCGATCCATCCGGCGGGCGCGGCCACCGATTTCGGCAGCCGGGACCATGCGACGGCCGAGAGCGCCACTATGCCGCCGACCGCCAGCTCCCAGGCCCGAGCGGGCAGCGAGAAGAAGGCCCAGGGCGGCAGCACACGGGTCCACACCAGCGAGATCGTGAACGAGGCGGCCGCGACAACCGCGAGCACGATCAGATGCGGCAGCAGCGTGGCCGATCCGGTTCGGCGCCGCCGCACGAGCCAGGCCGTCGCCATGATGAGCACCGGCCACAGCAGATAGAACTGCTCCTCCACGCCGAGCGACCAGAACTGCTGGAACGGCGACGGCGGCGCATCGGCGGCGAGGTAGTCGGTACCGTGCAGGGCGAGCCGGTAGTTCCCGGCGTACAACGCGCTCGCGATCCCGTCGCCGAGGACCTGGCGGGCCTGCAGCGGCGGCAGCAGTACTGCCGCGCCGATCGCGGTGGTGACCAGGACGATGCTCGCCGCGGGCAGCAGCCGACGAGCCCGTGCACCGTAGAACCGGGCCAGCCCGATGGTGCCCGTGGCCGTCGCCTCCCGGCACAGTATTCCGGTGATCAGGAAGCCTGATATCACGAAAAAGACATCCACGCCGACGAATCCACCACCGAGCCCGGGCGCACCCGCATGGAAGAAAACAACGGCCAGGACCGCGACTGCTCGCAATCCTTCGATATCGGGCCGAAATCCCTCCCGGGGCGGCGATGCATGCTGAACCCGGTCTGCCTGCCGATTTATCAATCCGCTCCCGGCCGTGTCCGTCATGGGGCTGCATTGTTATCGATCGTGTGGGCCATGTCACCGCGACTCTCCGGGGGGTCCCATTTGCCGCTTCGCCCGCGCACCATCGCCGGGCGGCCCGTGCCGATCGCGTCCTGCCACGGTCGGGCCGGATGTTTGCTGCACGCCACCATCGCGGCCATCGGAGAGGTCGGCTGTCAACGCACCACCGTCCAGGAGATCTGCGACCGGATCTGGACACCGCCGTTCTCCGTCTCATGGAGGACATGCTGGCGGTTTACTCCGCCCACGCTTCGACCGCTGCGGCGCCGAGTTGACCTTGCCGCTACGTCAACTCATAGCGTCGAGGCCATGAGCGAGACCACCGAACCGGCCATCGACCGGACGATTTACCCCATGCCCATGTTCGCCACCTTCCGGGTGCGCGACCTCGCCGCCGCGACCGCCTGCTACCAGGCCGCCGGATTCATCGCGCTGGCAACCATTCCCGGCACCGACGGCACACCCGTCCTGGTGCACCTGCGGCGCATGAAATACCAGGACCTGCTGCTGGTCCCGGGCGAACCGGCGCCGGGCAGCACGACGGTCACCTTCGCCGCCGGCGGCGCGGACCTCACCGCACTGGCGACAACCCTGGGGGAGTGCGATCTCCCGGGCCTCGGCGTGGAAGGTCCCGCCGACACCGCGTGGTACACCACCGATGTCACCCTCGACGATCCGGACGGCAACCGGGTCACCTTCACCGCACCCCGCGAGGCCGAGCTGGACCGGGCCAAGGAATGGGCGGCGACCTTCGAGGGCGACTGGGTCGGCAAGAATTAGCACGAGACGGGAGGGCTTCGTGGAGTGGACGATTCAGCAACTGGCCGACAGCGCCGGCGTCACCAGCCGCACGCTGCGTCACTATGACGAGATCGGGCTGCTCCCGCCCGCCCGGGTCGGCCACAACGGCTACCGCTTCTACGACACCGATTCGGTGGCCCGGCTGCAGCGCATCCTGCTGCTGCGCGAGCTCGGCCTGAGCCTGCCGGTGATCGCCGAGGTCCTCGCCCGCGAACACGACGCGGACAAGGCCCTGCACACCCATCTGCGGTTGCTGGAAGACGAACGCGCCCGCCTCGACGAGCGCATCCGGACCCTGCGCCACACCCTCGACGCGCGCGCCGGGGTCGACGGATCGCTGCAGATGATGCTGGAGGGCTTCAACGACCCCTACCGTGACGACGTCGTATCCCGCTGGGGTGAACGCGCTTTCGCCGTGAGCAACCAGTGGTGGCACGGCAAGTCGTTGCGGGAGCAGCGGGAGTGGAAGCGTGACACCGACGATCTGATCGCCTGCTGGATCGCCGCCCGCAAGGACGGGTGCACCCCGGACTCCGAGCGCGCGCAGGCGCTGGCGGCCCGGCACGTGGCGTGGTTGCGGGCCATCCCCGGAACGCCACTGGCGGACGGTGATCGGGAGCGCTCCATCGCCATGATCTGCGGACTCGGGCGGATGTACGTCGAGGACGAGCGGTTCGCCGCGGCCTACGGCGGGCCCGAACACGCTGCGTTCGTGCGTGATTCGCTCGACGAATACGTCCGCCGGACACTGTGAAGCCCTGCCGGGTTGCGAAACGCATGCCCGGCAGGGCTTTTCACGTCGGTATGGCTCAGCTGCCGTAGACCTGGCTGGAGTTGAACGAGAACTGGTGTCCCATCGAGCTGCACTGCACCCCGCCGCGGTAACCCTGCGTGCACGTCGCGCCCGCGTAGCTGATGGCGGCCGGGGACCACGCGTCACCGCTGGACGGCAGTGCCTGGTTGCCGCCGGGCTGGGTGTGGCCGCCGCCGCTCCACTCCGGATGGGCGGGCCAGGCGGCGTTGTCGATGATCGCGGCCGGGGCGTACGGCACCGGATAGACCTGGCCATTGGGCCCGGCCAGCGATACGTACATCAGCACGCCCGCCGGGTTGATATCGCAGCCGACAATGCCATTGGCGGCGATCGAACAGTTGAAACCACCGATATTGAAGAAAGCGGTGTCTCCGATGAGGAAACCCGACGGATCGGTGGGGTCGGCAGAAGCGATGCCGGTACTGAGGAACAAGGCGCTCCCGGCCGCGGCTGCGAGCAGGACAGATCGAGCTTTCATCGTCATGAGTGCCTCTCCTGTAGTGAACCACCTTCGATAGCTGGTCATGTGCTGTTCGTTCAGCACTGGTTAACGGATACTACAGGCGGGCTCGCTCGCCCTGTGGTGGAGATAGGAATTCTGAGGGTCTGCTCTGCTCTCCGATTGATAGCTGCAAATAAGCTGACAGTGTGACGGGGAATTCGCCGACGCCATGGCCCTGACTGCGGCCCCGGAAACTCGGTTGCGGTTTTCCCTGGTCGGCTGCGAATGTTGTTGTACCGCAAGCTCGATGGGGCGGCGGTTTCGGAAGGTTCCGGCCTGTGGAGGTCAGCCGGTCTTGAAAACCGGAGGCGGGCAACGTGTCCCGGGGGTTCGACTCCTCGGCTTTCCGCGGTGTTCCGTCGTGAAACGGGACCGAATGGCGTAGTTGCTCTGTCGGCACGGGCAGCCTGACTTTCACTCAGGACCCACGTCGGTTCGACTCCGACCTACGTCACCAACGACCTCGTGCCGCGCCGACCCGGCGCCCTGACCATCACTCGGGGTAGCCCGAAGCGGCCACGAACCCGTGACGGTTCAGTCGGCGAGACGACTTGCCCGGGGCTAAACTCTGGTTAGCTTCGTTGGCGCGACACGCGCAGAACAAACGTTGATCGCTGCGATGGGACTGAGCCCGGATCCTGATCTGGCTGCTGGCGGACGCTGTTCACCGTCGCTGCCGCGACGGCCGTCGCTCCTCGGTCGTTCGCCACCGGCGGTCGCCGGCCGGATGATCAGTCGACGATCTCGATGAGATCCAGCCGCAGCAGGACCGCATACAGCTCACGCAACGGCACAGCGAGCATCTGCGTCAGTGCCCCCGTCAATGGATCCGACCCGCCGCCCACACCAGTACCAGTACTCATCACGCTCGACACACTGCGGATCCCAAGCGTCGAACACTCGAACGCACTATGACCGGGAGGCAACAAATGGCCGAAAAACCATCAACCGGCCACCAGAACGCCGTCGACCGTGTGCTGGCTGCGCAGGGTTTCGCAGTAGACCTGCCGGTGATCGGCCGGGTTCGCATCCCCCAGCCCGAGCAGTTGGCGTACTACGGCGTACTGGGCGCGCTGGCCGCCGCGGAGATCATCGAATGGCCTGTCGCACTGGTCCTCGCAACAGGTCATTGGCTGCTACACGATCAGCACAATCGCATCGCTCATCAGATCGGCGAAGCTCTCGAAGAGGCGTAGATCCAATTTGCGATAGCAACTAGCCTGCAATTTCGGCCGTTCGGACAGCGGAAATATCATCGCTACAACGGTCAGGCCAGGTCGGAACCGCTTGGAGATGGCATTTTCTGCCTACTTCTCACGTGGACGAGTTGAGTACGCCGCCTTTCGTTTCGATAACCGCAGGGCCGATTAGGGCATCGCGGAGTATTCTGGCAACGCACTAGTTTCCGCACGAAGTTCTTTGCGCTACCTACGACGACTGGGGTGTGATGAGCAGCGTTGCATCGGACACTGTGAGGACGCTCGAGGCTACGGCATCGGCGGGTGTGCATGCGGTCGAGGCGGCCGGTGGAGCCGTCGTCGGCGCGGTGACCGGCGCGGCGCGCGGCACAGTCGAGGGCGCCGTATCCGGTGCTCGCAATGGGATGGACGTGTCTGCCGCCACCGTGCTCGGCGTCGTTGCGGCCGGGGTGACCGGCCTGATCGAGTGGCCCGTGGCCGCCGCTGCGGGCGGCGTCGCGGGTGCGGTCTATCTGTTGCGGCGCGCCAGAACCGAATCCGGGAAGCAGGACACGTCCGAACGACCGCGGCCGCGGGAGCGCAAGAGCACTCGGCCGAAGCAGTCCACCGCGGGTTCGCGACGGTCGCGAACCGCCGCACAGTAGTGGTCTCCCTGCGCGGTCTGGCCACTGCGCCGATCCGGCTGCCCCTCGCGGCCACCGGAGCCACGGTGGGATTGCTCCGGCGGCCGGTCGCGGTAGCGTCGCGGCGGGCGGACCCGGCAGTCGCTCGAACAGTCGCCGAATTCACCGAGGGCATCGGTCGGGAACTCGGCGCGCTCGCAGACCCGCGGCGCATGCGTACGCAGCGGCGGATCACGGTGCATGCCAACCGTATTCACGCCGAGGTTCGCGGCTTGCAGTCGGCGCAGAGCGCTCGGGTAGCCGAGTTGGCGCGCAAGCACCTCGAGCAGGAACCGGAGGTGTGCTGGTTCCAGGTCAATGCCGCCACCGGGCGGGTCGTCGTGGCCGCGGACCCGCAACGCCTGTCTCCGGCACAGCTGGAAGCGATCCTGGAACGCGTCGAAGATCTCGCCGGAACCAGTACGGAGCCGTGGAGCCGTCGACTCGATCACCCCTCCGATCGGGAGCCGGTATTGACATCCGCGCTGCAGCTGGCCGGCGATCTCATCGGGATCGGTGTGGTCGTCACCGGGCGGTTGCTTCCGGCACCGCCGCCGGCCCATGTCGTCCGGGGGGCGGTGGCTCTCGTGGACGGACAGCCGAGGTTGCGCGGCGCACTGGAAGCCCAGCTCGGCCGCCACCGCGCCGACACCGTGATCACGATCGGAAATGCCGTGGGTCAGGCATTGGATTCGGAAGTGACCGGCCTGTGCGCCGACGCGACGCAGCGGGCGGTGCGGCTGGTCGAGGCCGCCGCTCGCTACGCGCAGTGGCGGCGCTGGGAAGAGCTGATCGCCGACCCGGACCTGCCGGGTCTCGACGTCTACGATCCACCCGAGCCGCGGCCGGTGCCGCTGCCGCACGGACCGATCGAGCGCTGCACCGAACAGGTCAGCGCCGCCGCGGCGCTGGCCTCGGCGGCAACGCTGGTCGGCGGCCGCGCGGTCGCCGACGCCGCCGACGCCGTGGCTGCGGGCGTGCCGAAGGCGGCGCGGGCCGGTCGCGAGACCTTCGCCGGTGCGCTGTCGACCCTCATGGCGGCGCGTGGCGTGCTGACCCTCGATCCGTTCATGTGGCGCCGCATGGACCGGGTTTCCGCAGTGGTCGTCGACCGGGATGCCGTGCGCGGTCAACGGGCTGTGGTCCTCGACGCCGAATCCCGCGCCGACAGCTGGCCGGTCGAGCACGTGTGGAGCGCCGCCCAGCGGCTGCTCTGGTGCAATGGCGAGGAACTGCCCATCCCGCCACCGCCCGAGCATCGGCGTGAGAATCTGCATCTGGCCATCGATGCCGACCCGCGGCTCGGCATCGACACCGATCCTCCCGGCACGGACAGCGATCCGGGGTGCCCGAGCTGGCACCTGCTGCACGAGCACGGACACACGGTCGGGCGGGTGCTGATCGGGAGCGAGCCACATCCGGGTGCGGCCGGACTGCTGTCCACCGCCCGGCAGGCGGGCCTGCGGGTGGTACTCATCGGTGACGAGAGCACCGGCGAATTGCGTCGCAGCGCCGATGAATTCGTGCTCGCCGGCGGGTCGGTGTCCGGGCTGGTGCGGCGACTGCAACAGCAGGGGCACGTGGTGGCGGTGGTCAGTGGCGAGGCACATCGCGCCCTGGCTGCCGCCGATCTGGGCATCGGTATCGCCTCCCGGACTCCCGGCGCTCCGGCGCGCATCCCCTGGCAGGCGGATGTGGTGTGCCCGGATCTGAGTTCGGCACGGCAGATCATCGCCGCTACCGGCCAGGCACGCAATGTCAGTGAGCGCGGCCGGGTCCTGACGCTGTCGGCGGCCACGCTCAGCGGTCTGTTGCTCGCGTCCGGTCCCGCGGAGTCTCGCGCGGCGCGAGCCACCAGCCCGGTCACGGCGGCCACCCTGATGGGGTTGGCAACGGGTCTCAACGGCGGGCGCCGGGCCGCCCGCGCGACCGGGCCGGCCGAGGTGCGGCTGGTGCCGTGGCATGCACTGGAACCGGACGAGGTGCTGGCCCGACTACCCGCCCCGCACCGGTCGGCGCCGCCGCCTCGCTCGCACGTCACCACCGTCGCCAGCCGTATCTCGCAGCGATTGGCCACGCCCGCAACGAGTCTCGCCGGTCTGGTCGCAGATGTGCGCCGCGAGCTGGCCGATCCGATGACTCCACTGCTGGGTGTCGGCGCGGTCGCCTCCGCCCTGCTCGGCTCGCCTACCGACGCCGTACTCGTCGGCACGGTGCTGGGGCTCAATGCCACCGTATCGGCCCTGCAGCGCCGCCGCGCCCGGCTGTCGCTGGACAAACTCCTGCTCGGCGAGCGGTTGACTGCTCGGCGGCTCACCGAGGACGGCGAAATCGAGACTCCCGCAGACGGTCTGCTGGCCGGTGATGTGATCGCTCTGGCCACCGGCGAGGTGGTCCCCGCGGACGCGCGGCTGCTGGAGACCGCTGGGCTGGAAGTGGACGAGTCCGGCCTCACCGGCGAGACCGTGACCGTGGAGAAGCAGACGCCCGCCACACCCGGCGCCCTGCTGGCAGAACGCACCGGCATGGTGTTCGAGGGCAGCGTCGTGGTCAGCGGCGAGGCGACCGCGGTCGTGGTGGCGGTCGGAACCGCAACCGAGGCCGGTCGTGCCCTCGCCGCCGCCGGGCCGCCGCCCAGCGGCGGTGTGCAGGAGCAGCTGCGCAGCTTGACCGAACGCGTGCTGCCGTTCACCCTCGGCGGCGGAACCGCCGTTACCGTCACCAGTTTCCTGCGTGGGCTGCCGCTGCGCCCGGCCCTCGCCGACGGGCTGGCCGTGGCCGTCGCCGCCGTCCCCGAGGGACTGCCGCTGGTGGCGACGGTCGCCCAACTGGCCGCTACCCGCCGCCTGTCCCGCCGCGGCGTGCTGGTCCGCTCCAGCCGCACCATCGAGGCACTCGGCCGGGTCGACACCATGTGCTTCGACAAGACCGGCACCCTCACCGAGGGGCAATTGCGGCTGGTCGCGGTCGCCGATCTCGACCAGACGTGGGACAGCGGCCATCTCGCGAGCACGCCACAGTCGCGGGGGCTGCTCCGCGCCGCCGCCTACGCCTGCCCCAACCCTGACGATGCCCCACTGGTGCACGCCACCGACCGAGCTGTCGCCGAGGCGGCACACACATGTCTGGGCCACAGACAGCCCCATGCCTGGGCTCCCATCGAGGAGTTGCCGTTCGAGAGCTTCCGCGGCTACTCCGCGGCGGTGGGCGACACCGGTCAGCACATCCGGCTCGCCGTCAAAGGCGCCCCGGAAGTGCTACTGCCACATTGTGATCAGGTCCTGCGCACCGATGACGAAGGCCGCCGGGAGGCCCGGCCGTTCACGCCCGAGTGCCGTGCCGCCGCCGAGGCGGCGGTGCGCCGGCTGGCCGCGCAGGGGCTGCGGGTGCTGGTGGTGGCGCGGCGCGATTTCGCCGCCGCGCCCCGCGATCTCACCGAAGAGATCGAGCAACTCACCCTGCTCGGCTTCCTCGGTATCGCCGACAGCCCGCGCCCGCAGGCATTGGAACTGCTGGCCGAATTGGCCCGCAACGACATCAGCGTGCGGATGATCACCGGTGATCACCCGATCACCGCGCGCGCGGTCGCCGAACAGCTCGCCATCCCCGCCGACACGGTAGCCACCGGCGCCGATCTGGACCTGCTGGACGAGGACGGCCAGGCCGAACTCATCGAGCAGGCAACAGTTTTCGCGCGGGTATCGCCTGAACACAAAGTGCGCATCGTGTCCGCGCTCCAACGCCGCGGGCACACGGTGGCGATGGCAGGCGACGGCAGCAACGATGCGGCCGCCATCCGCACCGCCGATGTCGGTATCGGGCTTGCCGCTCGAGGGTCGGTCGCCGCACGGGAGGCCGCGGACCTGATCCTCACCGACACCGCCAAGGTCCTCGACCTGACCGTGCTGCAGGAGGCACTGGCCGAGGGCCGTGGCATGTGGCAGCGAGTACGCGATGCGATCGGCGTACTGGTCGGCGGCAACGCCGGTGAGGTGGCGTTCACCGTCCTGGGCACGCTGCTGTCCGGCCGAGCCCCGATCGGCACCCGGCAATTCCTGGTGGTGAACCTGCTCACCGACCTCGGTCCGGCAATGGCGCTCACACTCTCGGACACCCGGCCCGCCGACGACACCGAAACGGCCGACCGGACACTCGGGCCACCGCCCGGTATCGGCAGCGACTTCCTGCAAGCCGTCGCCGTGCGCGGCGCCTGCACCACCGTCGGCGCCGGCGCGGCATGGCTGCTCGGCCGCGCCACCGGCCGGCGCCGCCGCGCGGAAACGATGGCACTGGCCGCCCTGATCGGTACGCAGCTCGGACAGACCCTGGTGATCGGCCGGCACAGCAGTCTGGTCTGGGTGACCGTGGCAGGCAGCTCCGTAGTCCTCGCCACGATCATCATGGTGCCCGGAGTGAACCGGTTCTTCGGGTGCGTACCACTGGGACCGGTAGCGTGGTCGATCGTGCTCGGCTGCGCTGCAACCGGCACCTGCGCGGCCCTGCTCACCGGCCGCGCGCTGTCCGCCCCGCCGCCCGACGTGGCAGGTTCGTCGTCTTAGCTCAATGGTCGGAGTACCGCCCTGAGAAGGCGGGGCCTTTTCGATGACGGAGTCTCGGAGTGGGCTGAGACAATTCCTCATGCGAACAACCACAGTCGTCGTGCTTGCCGTGGCAGCCGCGGTGCTGGTCGCGGTGCACGCAACGTCGGTTTACTGGGTTGTCTGGTCCGTGCTGGTCGTACTCGCGACTGCGCTCTGGCTTGTGCGGCGTTGACCAGGCGCCTCATCGGGGTGTTCGAGCTCGGCACGATCATCTTTTGGTTTCGGCCGTCACCGTGTGCCGCTGGCCACAGCGGTTCCCGGCCTGATTCGGGGTGTTCGGTATCGACCGCATACACTGTCGGCCATGCGGATGTTCCTGGATATCCTCCTCGTTATCACCAGCGTGCTGCTGGTGCTGCTGGTGCTGCTGCACCGGGCCAAGGGCGGAGGTCTGTCCAGCCTCTTCGGTGGTGGTGTGCAGTCGAGCTTGTCGGGGTCCACTGTTGTCGAGAAGAACCTCGATCGCATCACGATCTTCCTGGGGTTGATCTGGCTGATCTCCATTCTCGGCATCGGCCTCGAAATCAAGTTCTCCTAGCCCCAAGCTCCTGAAATCGCCCGGGCACCACATCGGTGCCCGGGCGATTCGTCGTGCGCGGCAGGGTTCGTCGTGCGCGGCAGGGTTACCGCGGATGACTGCGCGGCGGGGTCACCGCGGATGACGTTGCACGGGTGACAGATTCGCGAGGGCGGCGCTGAGGGCCCGGCGGGCGTCGGCGCGGCTGATGGGGGTGTCGTCATCGAGGGCGGCCAGTTCGATGGTGAGGAAGTCGCGGATCAGGTCGGACATGCTCACCCCGCGATGGTCGGCCTCGGCGCGGATGCGCTGATCCATGGCGTAGGGGAGCCGGACCGTGCGCAGCACCGTGACAGGGGTGTCGGGCCCGGGGAGGACGGGTTCGGGGGCGTCCTCGTCGAAGGTGAGGCTGTCGAGGAAGTCGCGGGCTTCGTCGGCCGTGTGCGGGTAGCCCTTGTCCGGATAGTCAGTCATGGTCCGCCTCCCATTGTTCGAACTGGGCGAGAAGCCTTCCGGTCACCGGCCGGACGCCGACGACCTGCTGGTCCCACTGCGACAGCGGACGCACCACCACCGCCAGCGGCTGCCCCGCGCCGGTGCGGCCGATGATCATGAGAGCGGGCAGCCCACCCGTCCCGCGTACCGGTCGCGGCCAGCGCCGGCCCGGGCCGGTCAGGACCCGCATGATCTCCTCGGGTGCGATGCCGAGCCGGGCCGCGACGTCGAGGGCCCACTCGGGAATCTCATATCCCACGGCCGCATAATACGATCGTAAAACAGCTGGTCGCCACCTGTCGACCAGCCTGTCGCGGACAGCGCGGGCGGATCGGTGGCAGCAGTGTTGCCAAAGGATGTCGCCAACTCGCATGACGCGCCGCGCCGAGATCGGCATCATGAACGAATGGACCCGGTGAAGACGGTCGCGCCGAGCCTTGCGGGGGTGCTGGACCGGAATCTGTTCTGGATGGTGTGGAACACCGTATTGGCCTGGATCCCGGTGGCTTTGGCGCTGCTGGTGTTCCGCGGCACGCGCGATGACGAACGGCGACTACCGATTTCGCCGGTGTGGTGGGGCGGATTGGTGCTTTTGCTGCTGTTCCTGCCCAATGCGCCCTATGTGGTGACCGATCTGGTGCACTTGCGCGACGATATCCGCGCGGCCGGCAACGGCCCGGTGGTGACGACGATCCTGCCGGTCTACGGCGCGTTCATCGCCTCCGGTTTCGTCGCCTACTACCTGGTGCTGGCCGAGCTGGGCCGCTTCCTGGAGGCGCGCGGGCTGGGCGCGTTGCGCACCCCGGTGACGCTCACGATCCATTTGCTGTGCGCGGTAGGCGTTTTCCTGGGTCGCTGGGTGCGATTGAACAGCTGGGAGCCGGTGGTGCAGCCGCGCGGCACCTTCGATCGCATGATGCTGGCGCTGAGCTGGAACTGGGCACCGGTGCTGATCGCGGCCATGTTCGTGGCAACGGCCCTGGGGCACTTCGTGACCCGGGCCGTGGTGGAGGCGGGCATCGACAGCGCCCGCCGGGGCGCCCGGCTGATCCGAACCCGGAAGTTCGCCTAGCCGAGCGCCCTCGGGGAAATCAGGCGATGCCCAGGCGCTCCTGAGCCAGCACGCGGATCGCCTTCTTGTCGGGCTTGCCGAGCCCGGTCAGCGGCAGCTCCTCGATCACCACCACGTGCTTGGGCACCTGCACCGAACCCTTGCGCTGCTTGACCGCGGCCTGGATCTCGGCGGTGACCACCTCGATCGCGGCCGGATCGGCCGCGGTGGCGGGGTCGAGGACCAGCACGGCGGTCACGGCCTCGCCCCAATGCGCGTCCGGCACACCGACGACCGCGACGGTGACCACCTTCGGGTGTTCGGAGACAACGTCTTCCACCTCGCGCGGGAACACATTGAAACCACCCGTGACGACCATGTCCTTGGAACGCCCGACGATGAACAGGAATCCGTCCTCGTCCTGGCGGGCCAGATCGCCGGTGCGCAGCCAGCCGTTCTTGAACGTATCGGCGGTGACCTCGGGCAGATTCAGGTAGCCGGCGGCGAGCAGCGGCCCGGAGACACAGATCTCGCCGACCTCACCCTGCGGAACCGGCTTGTCCTCGCCGTCCAGCAGCGCCACCCGGACCGCGACCGAGGGCCGCCCACACGAGGTGAGCCGCTCCTTGTCGTGCTCGTCCTTGCCCAGGTAGCTGATCGCCATCGGCGCCTCGGATTGCCCGAAGTACTGGGCGAAGATCGGCCCGAAGCGATCGATGGCCTCCTGCAACCGATTCGGGTCGATGGCCGAGGCCCCGTAGTACACCGTCTCCAGTGAGGACAGGTCCCGGGTCTTGGAATCCGGGTGATCGAGCAGCGCGTACAGCATGGACGGCACCAGCATGGTCGCCGAGATCTTGTGCTCCTCGATGGCGCGCAGCACTTCTCCGGCGTCGAAGCGCGGCAGCACCACGCACTGCCCGCCCAGCAGCACGACCGGCAGGAAGAACGCCGCGCCCGCGTGCGAGAGCGGCGTGCAGATCAGGAACTTGGGACGCTTGGGCCACTCCCACTCCGAGAGCTGGATCTGCGTCATGGTGTTCATGGTCAGCGCGGTGCCGATCACGCCCTTGGGCTTGCCGGTGGTGCCGCCGGTGTAGCTGATGGAGATGACGTCGGAGGGCAGCAGCTCCACCGCCTCCACCGGATGCGGCTCATACTTGTCGGCGGTCGCCAGCAGATCCACACCGACGTCGGCGAGCAGTTCGGGCACCGGGCCCAGCACCAGGATCTTGGTCAGCGTCGGCACCATGTCGACCAATTCCCGGGCGCGCTGCACGAACGCGGGCACCGGATCCAGGATGAGCGTCGAAATGCCCGCGTCGGCAAGCACATACGCGTGATCGTCGAGGCCGCCGATGGGGTGCAGGGCGGTGCGCCGCGAGCCCACGATCTGGCCCGCGCCGATGGTGAACAGCACCTCGGGCCGGTTCAGCGCGAGCACGCCGACCGGGGTGCCGGTGGTGACGCCGTGCTCGGCGAAGGCGTCGATGTAGCGGCTCATGCCGTCGAGCACCTCACCGCCGGTGAGGACGTGGTCGCCGAGGGTGAGCACCGGGCGGTTGCGGTGCCGCTTCAGCCCGGCCACCAGGGCGTGGCCGTTGTGCACCGGCAGCCGCAGCAGGGTGTCGGGATCGAGTGTGGTCATGGGATTGTCAACTCCGTCCGATGGTCACGCCGTGTGGGCCGCGTACAGGGTGACGACCACCGCGCCGCCCAGGCCCAGATTGTGCGCCAGCGCGGTGCGCGCGCCCGCGACCTGCCGCTCGCCCGCGAGTCCGCGCAGCTGCCAGCTCAATTCGGTGCACTGGGCCAGGCCGGTCGCGCCGAGCGGGTGGCCCTTGGAGATCAGGCCGCCCGACGGGTTGACCACCCAGGTGCCGCCGTAGGTGGTGGCGCCGGACTCGATCAGCGCGCCCGACTCGCCCTCGCCGCACAGTCCCAGCGCCTCGTAGGTGATGAGCTCGTTGATGGAGAAGCAGTCGTGCAGCTCGATCACATCGACGTCGGCGACGCCGATTCCCGCGCGGGAGAACACCTTCGAGGCCGCGGCCCGGGTCATGGGCGCGCCCACCACGTCGATCATGGAACCGGTGGAGAAGGAGGTGCCGTCGTCGGTGGCCAGCTCCTGGGCCAGGATCTCGATGGCTTGTCCCTCGAGGCCGTTGGCCTTGACGAACTCCTCGCTCACCACGACCGCGGCGGCCGCGCCGTCGGACATGGGCGAGCACTGCGAGCGGGTCAGCGGGCCGTGCACCGGCTTGTCGCCGAGGACCTGCTCGAGGGTGTAGGCATCCTGGAACTGCGCCAGCGGGTTCCGGGTCGAGTGCTCGTGGTTCTTGACCGCGACCGCCGCCAGCTGCTCGGGCGTGGTGCCGTAGCGCTTCATGTGCTCGATGGCGGCATTGCCGAAGAACTGGGTGGTGATCGGCGCGGCGGAGAACTCGAAGTGCTCCTTGTTCACCTTCAGGTGCGCGTCGACGGTGGTGACCTTGGGCTTGGTGGCCGGGCCGGCCATGGCCTCCTTGGTCATCTGCTCGAAGCCGACGGCCAGGGCCACATCGGTGATGCCGGCGGCCACCCACTCGCGGGCGAACATGAGCGCGGTGGAACCGGTGGCGCAGTTGTTGTTCACATTGACGATCGGGATGCCGGTCAGGCCGATGTCGTAGAGGGCGCGCTGGCCGGCGGCCGAGGGCTGGAAGACGTAGCCGACCGCGGCGCGCTGCACCTGGTCGTAGGTGACGCCCGCGTCCTTCAGCGCGCCGTTCACGGCCTCGGCGACCATCTCCGGGTAGGTCCACTCACGGGAACCGATCTTGACGAACGGCGTCATGTTCACGCCGACGACGAAAACGCGTCGCATAGGGTTGTCCACTCCTGTTCTTCGGGAACGTAATTCGTGATGTCTAGTCGGCGCGCGGGACGCGGCCGTCGAGGTCGGTGAAGCCGTAGGCCTCGGCCAGGTCGGCGACCTTCCAGGCTTTTCCGGTGCGCGCCAGGCGATTCGGATCCGCGGCCAGTGCGACCACGGCGCGGCCGGCGAAGTGCGGGGTCTCGGCCTGGTCGAGATCGAAGGTGCCCTCGCCGGGCAGGGTGACCAGGCGGCGGCCCTGTGCGTCGGCCGGAACCATCTGCAGCAGTTCGGTGTTCACGATGCCCGGCCAGATCGAGACCGCGGTCGCGCCGGTGCCGTCGAGGTCGTGCGCCATGTCGGCGGTGAGCCGGTCCACGGCGGCCTTGCCGACGCCGTAGACCGCGTTGTGCATCTGACGGATCGCGCCGGGGGAGGACACGCTCACGATCAGGCCCTGCGACTCGATGAGCAGCGGCGCGGCGAAAACGCTTGCCACGTAATGTGATCGGACGCCGATATCGAAGCCCTCGTCCCACGCCCTGGGCGGCACCTCCCAAAATTTGCGGCCGATCCAGCGCGCCGACGCGGGGGAGTTGTAGACATTGTTGACCAGCACGTCGAGCCGGCCCTGCTCGTCGCGCACCTGCGCGAACAGTTTCTCCACGGCCGCGTCGTCACGGTGATCGCAGACCACCGGCACCCCGATCCCGCCCAGGGCGTCGATCTCGGCGGCGGTCCCGGCCACGGTGCCCGGCAGCTGCCCGGCCGTGACGGTGCGCCCGGTGACGTACACGGTCGCCCCGGCCGCGCCCAGCTCCAGGGCGATGCCCTTGCCGATGCCACGGCTGGCGCCGGTCACCACCGCGACCTTTCCGGCGAGAATCTTGGGTATTTCGCTCACGACCTCTGGACATTACCTTGAAATAGGAACGTGTTCTAGAAAATGGAGGCGGAGTGGAACTGACGCATCGGACGATCGACACCGGGGAGGTCCGCATGCACATCGCGGATCAGGGCGAGGGCTTCCCGGTTGTCTTCTGTCACGGGTTTCCGCACACCTGGTTCATGTGGCACCACCAGCTCGACGCCGTCGCCGCGGCCGGTTACCATGCTCTCGCCCCCGACCTGCGCGGATACGGCCGCACCGAGGCGCCCGCCGACCCGCAGGCGTACACGAACGCCGCCGTCATCGGTGACCTCATGGCCCTGCTCGACGACATCGGCGCGGAGCGGGCGGTCTTCGTCGGCCTCGACTTCGGCGCCCAGCTGGTGTGGGAGCTGAGCCTGCGCGCCCCCGAGCGGGTGGCCGCCGCCATGGTCCTGAACAACCCGTTCGCCCCGCGCCCGCCGCGCGCCCCGTCGGCCTTCTGGACGAAGGCGGCCGAACGCCACTTCCTGCACCTGTCCTACTTCCAGACCCCCGGCATCGCCGACGCCGAACTCGCCGCGGACCCGCGCGGCTTCCTCGCCCGCGTCTACTACTCGCTCTCCGGCGACTACCACTACCTCGACACCTGGAAGAACCCGCCCGGCCTCGGCTACCTCGACGTCCTCCCGCAGGCGCCCGCCCTGCCCTGGCCGTGGCTCTCGGAAGCCGAATTCGACACCCTGGTCCAGGATTTCGAGCGCACCGGCTTCACCGGCGGCCTCAACTGGTACCGCAACCTCGACCGCAACTGGGAACTCACCGCCGCCTACGCCGATGCCAAGGTCGAAGTCCCCACCTTCTTCCTCTACGGCCAGAACGACCCCGACATGGAGGGCTTCAGCGGCCGCGACCCCCTGGCCACCCTGCGCGCCAACGTCCCCGACCTCCGCGAGGTGGTCGAGGTCCCGGCCGCGGGCCACCTGGTCCAGCTCGAGCGCCCCGACGCGGTCAACACCTTCCTCACCGATGCCCTGAAGAGCCTTGGCCTCCCGGCGTAACCCGACCGGACCGGTGGCCCGGGACACCACGCCCGGTCACCGGTCGATTCGAAGATCCTGCTGTTCGTGTGTCCAGTGAGAGGCGTACCGTCGGGCAGATATCGGGTGTTGTCTGTCGATCAGGAGGCCCGGTTCATGGCAGTTCGAGTTCACGCTTTCAGCGATGACGCGCTCGGCGAGCATGATGGGGTGGCCATTGCCGCGCTGATCCGCAGCGGTGAGTTGAGTGCGGCCGAGGTCGCGAAGGCAGCCCGGGAGCGGGTGGCCCAGGTGGATCCGGTGTTGCACGCGGTTGTGGTGGAGGCGGATCCGCCGCTGATCTCGGGGGATCGGGAGGCGCTGCTGTACGGCGTGCCGGCCTTCGTGAAGGACAACACCGATGTGGCCGGGCTGCCGACCCAGCACGGCAGTGCGGCCTGGCGGGCCCGGCCGGCGAAGGCGCACGGACCCTTCGCGAAACAGTTTCTGGGCACCGGTATGACCGTGCTCGGAAAGAGCACCCTGCCTGAGTTCGGGTTGAACGCCACCACCGAATTCGTCGATGCCGAACCGACCCCCAACCCGTGGGACACCGAGTTCTCCTCAGGCGCCTCGTCGGGTGGTTCGGCCGCCCTCGTCGCCGCGGGTGCGGTGCCGATCGCCCACGGTAACGACGGTGGCGGTTCCATTCGGATTCCTGCCGCCTGCTGCGGGCTGGTCGGCCTGAAACCTACGCGTGGCCGTCACCTCGACGGCCCGCAGGCTCGTTCCATGCCGATCAACCTGGTCTCCGAGGGCGTGCTCACCCGCACGGTCCGCGATACCGCCACCTATTTCGCGGCGGCCGAACGCTTCTGGCGCAATCCCGCGCTGCCGCCGATCGGGCTCGTCGAGGGGCCCGCCCGGCGGCGGCTGCGTATCGGCCTGCTCAGCGATCCCATCACCGGGGCAACCCTGGACCCGCAGATTCGCACGGTCCTCGAAGAGACCGTCGCGCTGCTGGAGGGCCTCGGTCACGAGGTGCGGCCCATCCCTTACCCCGTGGACCGGGGCTTCGCCGAGGATTTCGCCACCTACTGGGCGATGCTGGCCTTCCTGGGCAGCCACACCGGCAAACTGAGCTTCGGCCGTTCCTTCGACCCCGCCCGCCTCGATCCCTTCACCCGTGGCCTGGCCGCCCGCTTCCACGGCTCCGCCCTGCGCTCACCCGCTGTGCTGTACCGGCTTTCGCGTCTCCGCCGCGCCTACGCGGCCTCCTTCCACGATGTCGAACTCGTGGTGTCCCCGGTGCTGGCGAGCCTCACACCCCGCCTGGGCTATCTGAGCCCCGGTCAGCCCTTCGACGAGGTGTTCGGCCGCCTGCTGGACTATGTCACCTACACACCGTTCGCGAATGTGACCGGGGCCCCGGCTCTTTCGCTCCCGATGGGCGCATCCGAGTCCGGTCTCCCCATCGGGATGATGTTCTCCGCCGTCCACGGCGACGAGCGCACCCTGCTCGAACTCGCCTACGCCCTCGAATCCGTCCGCCCCTTCCCCCGTATCGAGCAGTGACGAGCTAGACCGAGACCGCGCGCAGTGCGTCGGGCGTCAGATCCTTCAGCGCCGGATACCCGTCCACCGCCATGATCAGATCCGCCTCCGCGAGCAGCGTCCGCAGCACGTGCACGATGCCGTCCGCGCCGCCCAGCGCCAGCCCGTAGGCGTAGGGGCGGCCGATGCCGACCGCGGACGCGCCCAGCGCCAGCGCCTTGATGATGTCCGCGCCCGAGCGCACTCCGGAATCGAACAGCACCGGCAGCCCCTCGGCGGCGGCCACCACCTCGGGCAGCATTTCCAGCGCCGGGAGCCCGCCATTGGCCTGGCGGCCACCGTGATTGGAGCAGTAGATGCCGTCCACGCCCAGATCCCGGGCGCGACGCGCGTCCTCGGGGTGGCAGATGCCCTTCACGATCAGCGGCAGCTTGGTCAGCGAGCGCAGCCACGGCAGATCCGCCCAGGTCAGTGGATTTCCGAAGACCTGGATCCAGCGCAGGACGGCCGACTGCGGATCCTGCTCCGGCGACTGCGCCAGGCTCGCCCGGAATACCGGATCGGTGAAATAGTTGGCCAGGCAGTGCCCGCGCAGCTGCGGGAAATTACCGGTGGACAGATCGCGCGGCCGCCAGCCGGTCACCCAGGTGTCGAGGGTGACCACGATGCCCTTGAACCCCGCCCGCTCGGCCCGCTCCACCAGACTGGCGGCGAGATCCCGGTCGGTGGGCGTGTAGAGCTGGAAAAAGCCGGGGGTGTCACCGAATTCGGCCGCCACGTCCTCCATCGGATCCACGCTCAGCGTGGACGCCACCATGGGGACGCCGGTGCGCGCCGCGGCCCGCGCGGTCGCCAGATCACCGTGCCCGTCCTGCGCGCACAGGCCGATCACACCCACCGGCGCCATGAAAACCGGTGCGGGCCAGGTGCTTCCGAACAATTCCACCGACAGGTCACGTTGCTCGGCGCCCACGAACATGCGCGGAATCACGCCCCACCGATCGAAGGCCGCCACATTGGCCCGCTGGGTGCGCTCGTCGCCCGCGCCGCCCGCCACATACGACCACACCGACGGCGGCAGCGCCGCCTGCGCCCGCTCGGCCAGCTCCGCGAAGCTCACCGGCAGCGCCGGCACCACCCCGCGCAACCCGTTGAAGTAGATCTCGTTCTGAAAATCACCGAATGCCACGACGCACTCTCCAGTTCCGTCTCTGCCGAAAGCGACACTGCGATTGTGCGAGACTGGGCATCGGACGCGGGTGAATCGCAGGATACGAGCAGAGGGTGCCGGACCGTGCAGGATGACGTCAGGTTGCTGACCGAGGAGGAGCTGGCGCTCATCCACGCCCTGCAGCTGCGGCCCCGCGCGTCGTGGACCGACCTGGGACGGGTGCTGGGCGTGGACCCGGTGACCGTGGCCCGCCGCTGGCAACGGCTCAGTGACCGAGGCGAGGCCTGGATCAGCGTCTCACCCGGCCCGGCGGTGTTCGATCTGCTGTGCGCCGCCTTCGTCGACATCGATTGCGCCGCAGGGCAGACCGAGGCGGTGGTCGCCACCCTGGCCGCGCACCCGCACATGCTCACCCTGGAACGCGCGGGCGGCAGCAACCGCATTCTCGCCACCGTCGCGACCGGCGATTTCGGGCAGATGTCGCGCTACACCCTCGATGTGCTGCCCGCCGTCCCGCACATCGCGGCCGTGCGCACCCGCATCGTGACCCACTGGTTCGCCGAGGGCGGCAGCTGGCGCATCGACGCCCTCGCCCCCGGCCAGCGCGACCAGCTGCGCACCCCGCCCGCCCCGGCCGGGGCCGATCGCGGCCGCCGCGTCACCCCGCTGGACCGGGCCCTCATCGGCGCACTGGCCCGCGACGGCCGCGCCGCGCACAGTGTCCTCGCCGCCGCCCTCGGCACCAGCGCCTCCACGGTCAAACGCCGCATCGACGCGCTCACCCGGCTCGGACTGCTCAGCTTCCGCTGCGATTTCGCGCGCCCGCTGGGCGGCTGGCCGGTCGCGGTCACCTTCTGGGCCACCGCGCCCACCGCCGCGCTGCCCGAGATCGGTTACGGGCTCATCCGGCTCCCGCAGACCCGCAACTGCGCCGCCGTCAGCGGCACCCACAATCTGGTGCTGCAGGCCGGCCTGCACTCGGTCGCCGAGGTCACCCGCTTCGAAAACCAGATCGCCACACTGCATCCCGAGCTCGTGGTCACCGAACGCACCATCACCCTGCGGCACGAGAAACTGCTCGGCCGCATCCTCGACCGCCACGGCCGCTCCCGTATCGTGGTGCCACCCGACATCTGGCGGGAAACTGCACCGGCACAGGGTGATTCACACTGAGGACCGGAAATCTGTCACCGGCGCAAGGCGATTCGACGCCAACTCTCGGCTCAGACGTCTCAGAAGTTCGCGTTGAGGTACTCCGCCGCATGCGTCGTCCACAGCATGCCCGTGCCCGGCATATTGTGCCCGGAATACAGCACGTGCTGCCCGTCCGGCCACGGCGTCAGATACCCGATCAGCCCACGCACCGCCGCCTCGTACCGGTTCAGGTTCGCCACCGGATTCTGCATCAGGAACTCCAGCAGCTCATGGAAGATCACCGGCGTCAGATTCCCGATCCGCGCCCCCTCGACCAGAGAGAACGGCGAAATCGCGGTATCGATGGCCCGCAGCGGCGAATCGGCGGGGGAAGCGGTGATGATGTCGCCGGGATTCGCGTACTCCCGCACATCCATCCCCAGCGGCCACGCCCCCCGCTGCCCGTGCAGCCCGTACGTCGTCGCCGGGCACAGATTCCCGACCGACTGCCCCGCCCGCCGCATCGGATTGGCGATATTCACCACGAACGCGATCTCCAACGGCGACCCGTCGACATTGGTGTAGATACCCGCGCGCACCCCCTGCAGAATCGTGCTCGCCACGATCCCACCCAGCGAATAACTCATCAGCCCACACACATTCGGCGAATCTTGCAACGCCTCGACCCCCGCCGCCACCCCCAACCGCACCGAGGTGTCCAGCGACGGCCCCCACGTATCCGGGTCCGGCCCGATGGACGCGGGCCAATCCGGCTCGAAGCAGCTGAACTTATCGGTATCCAGCAGCTTGGTGACATCGTGCAGCATGCCCGCGGGCGTCCCGTCGCCGTTCCGCTGCTCCCCGGTGCCGCGCAAGGTGATGATGTCGATCATCGCTTCCCCTTCACACGCCGAACCTTTCGACGCCTGCGCCCGACGCTAGGCTGATCCGGCCCTGAGTTCGCGAGTAGTGAACTACCCGATTCCGAACCCGGGGGCGTCGGCTCACGCACGGCTCGAGCCGGTGGCCGGCCCCGGCAGCCGGGTGGTGTCGTGGTCCGTGGGTCAGGTGTCTTTAGCCCATGCGGTCGTCGGCGATGGACCCTATTTGCTCGCCGGGACCCGCGATAGCGTCCTCAGATGGGAACCGGATGCCGCGCGGTACGCGAGGCAAGGCGTTCGAGGTGATCGGCGATGGGGCCACAGGAAACTCACATGTCGCAGTCGGATCTGTTCACATGGAGCATGGAACAGGACCCGGTGCTTCGCTCGACAATCGTCACGGTGCTGCTGCTGGACACCGAGCCCGAGTGGGATCGCCTGGTGCGCATCGTCGATCGCACCACCCGGGTGGTGCCCAAACTGCGGCAGCGGCCGGTGCCGGTGCCGTTCGGGCTGGCACCGCCGCGCTGGGCCGACGACCCGCACTTCGACGTGCACTGGCACCTGCGCCGGGCGGCGCTGGTTCGGCCGGCGGATCTGGCCACCGTGCTCGAGTTCGCGGGCACCGAGGCGATGACAGCCTTCGATCCGATCCGCCCGCTGTGGCGGATGACCCTGCTGAACGGCATGTCCGGCGGGGGAAGCGCAGTGGTGCTGACCCTGCATCACAGCCTCACCGACGGCATCGGCGGAATCCGCTTGGCCACCGAGATCCTCGACTTCGACCGGGCCGGCTCCGACCGCGGGGCGCTGCCCGAGATTCCGGCCGGACCCGGCGGCGGGCTCCGCGATATCGCGGCCTGGAACTGGAGCGTGGGCGTCGCGCTGGCCCGTGCGGGACTGTCCGGCGTGCCGGCTCTCGCCCGGCGCGCGCTGTCGAACCCGGTGCGCGCCGTGCGCGACGGTGTGAACCTGGCGGCCTCGGTGGCCCGGTTGGTCAGCCCGGTGACCGCGACCCTGTCTCCGGTGATGACCGGGCGCGGCCTCGGCCGCCACCTCATGGTGCTGGACGTCCCAGCCGATCGCCTGCACCGCGCCGCCCACGCCGCCGACTGCACCATGAATGATGCCTTCCTCGCCGCGGTGCTGATCGGCCTGCGGACCTATCACGGCCGTCTGGGCACCGGCGTCGATCATCTGCGCCTGACCATGCCCGTCAGCCTGCGCCGCCCCGACGACCCGCTCGGCGGTAACCGAATCACGCTGCTCCGCTTCGCACTCCCGCTCGGTATCCCCGAAACCGCCGACCTGATGCGCACCCTCGACACCGCCATCGCCGGTGAGCGCCGGGAACCCGCCATCCCACTCTCCGGCGCGATCGCGGCTGCCCTGAACCGCCTCCCCGTCACGTTCGTCACCGGCATGCTCAAGCACATCGATTTCGTCGCCTCCGATGTGCCCGGCTCCCCGGTTCCCCTCTACTTCGCCTGTGCCCGCATAGACCGCATGTACGCCTTCGGCCCCACCATCGGCACCGCCTTCAACATCACCCTCACCACCCATGCCGGCATCTGCTGCGTCGGTATCAACACCGACACCGCTGCCGTTCCCGACCCCGCCCTGCTGACCGACTGCCTTGCAACGGGTTTCGATACGGTCCTGCGGCTCGCCGACGCGGACCGCCCGCCCGCCGAACCGGCACGGTCGGAGCATGCGGACAGAACCGCCGACGTTCCCTGAGGGGTCAGCCGACCCGGTCGCCACGACTCGAAGCCACGAGAAACCGGGTGGTCAGTTGGCAATGCGGTCTACCCTGTGCAGGGCCGAATTCAGTGGGGAAGGTCGGTGGCGGCGGTCTCGTCGAGGAGCCACGTGGTGGATTCGGTGCCGATCGCGCCGGCGGCCGGAATATCCAGGGGGGACGCTCCGCTCAGCGCGGCGGCCACCGCGGCGGCCTTGGCCTCGCCGGAGACGATGAGCATCACGTGACGGGACTTGCGGATGGCGGGGAGGGTCAGGGTGATGCGGACCGCGGGTGGCTTGGGCGAATTGGTTTCGGCCACAACCAGTTCGTGTTCCTCGCGGGTGGCGGCGGTGTGGGGGAACAGCGAATTGATGTGGCCCTCACCGCCCATGCCCAGCAGGTGCAGGTCGAAGGCGCCGTGTTCGGCCAGGTGGGCGTGGACGGTGGCCGAGTACTCACCGGCGGCCTCGAGCGGGTCGGGGTAATCGCCGCTGGAGGTCTCGGTGGGGTGGACGCGGGCCGGATCGACCGGGACGTGGTCCAGCAGGGCCTGGCGGGCCTGGAGTTCGTTGCGTTCGGCGTCGCCGGTGGGGACGAAACGCTCATCGCCCCAGAAGACGTCGAGTTTGGACCAGTCGATGTCGCCGGGGGCCTTGCGGACCCACTCCAGCAGGGCGATACCGGTGCCGCCACCGGTCAGGACCACCGAGGCGGAGCCGCGCAGACGCTGCGCCTCCACCACCTGGGCGACGAACTTCGCGGCCGCGGCCTGCACGAGTTCGTCGGTGGTGGCGAAGGTTTCGACGACGGGCTTACTCATAGGTCACCCTTTCGATTCCGGTGAGGGCCTCGGCGTAGATGTCGTCCGCGTCGAGGTGGCGCAGTTCCTCGGCCAGGCAGTCCTTGGTCTCGCGACGGGCCAGCGCGAAACTCTGGTCGGGTTCCCCCGTCCGGGTGAGCGTCGCGGTGCGGCCGTGCTGTGGACGCGCAATGGAGATCGACACCGTGGGCCGGTGCATCTCCACCTTGAGCTCGCCGGTGCGCCGCAAGACCGGGCAGTCCAGCCGCGCGGCCAGCCAGCCCGCCAGCATGTCGAGCGCCGGCTCTTCCTGCAGGCCCGAAATCGTCACGGACTCAACGGGTTCGAACGGAGCCTCGTCCAGCGCCGCCGCCAGCAGCGCCCGCCAGTAGGTGACCCGGCTCCACGCCAGGTCGGTGTCGCCGGGCGCGTAGGACTGCCGCCGGCCCTTGATGGTCTTCTGCGGATCCGAGGCGAAGGTCGCGTCGGTGATGCGGCGGGTCGCCAGGCGGCCCACCGAATCCTTGGACGGGAACTCCGGCGCGCCCCGCGGCCACCACGCCACCACGGGGGTGTCGGGAAGCAGGAACGGGATCACCACACTCGACTCGTGTGGCACCAGATCCCCTTGCAGCCGAAGCACTATCACCTCGGCCGCTCCAGCGTCACCGCCGACGCGGATCTGCGCATCCAGCCGGGTCGGAGCCATGCGGTCACCGCGCGCCAGCACGATCACCCGGCACGGGTGCTCGCGGCTGGCGTCGTTGGCGGCGTCGATGGCGTCCTCGGCCTCGGAGCTGTCCAGCGTGCACACCACCAGGGTGAGCACCCGCCCCATGGTCACCACGCCATTGGATTCCCGCAGCTGCACAAGACGTTTCGACACCTCGCGGGTGTCGGTGTCGGGCATGTCGATGATCACGGCCGCCGCCATTCCCGCCCGCTGCGCGCGAGCATCTCGTCGGCGGATTCCGGGCCCCAGCCGCCCGCCTCGTACGGGTCGGGTTTGCCGGTCTCGGCCCAGTGCGCGAGCGCGGGATCGAGGATGCGCCAGGACAATTCGACCTCCTCGTTGACCGGGAACAGCGACGGCACCCCGAGCAGCACGTCCAGGATCAGCCGCTCGTAGGCCTCGGGAGAGTCCTCGGTGAACGCCTCGCCGTAGCTGAAGTCCATGTTCACGTCGCGCACCTCCATCGACGATCCGGGCACCTTGGACCCGAATCGCATGGTGATGCCCTCATCCGGCTGCACCCGGATGACCAGCGCGTTCTGCCCGAGCTCCTCGGTCATGGTCTGGTCGAACGGCAGGTGCGGGGCCCGCTTGAACACCACCGCGATCTCGGTGACGCGGCGGCCCAGCCGTTTTCCGGTGCGCAGATAGAACGGCACGCCCGCCCAGCGCCGGGTCTCCACGGCCAGGGTGATGGCCGCGTAGGTCTCGGTGCGGGAGTTGGGGTCGAAACCCTCCTCCTGCAGCAGGCCCACCACCGGCTCACTGCCCTGCCAGCCCGCGGTGTACTGTCCGCGCGCCGTCGTCTCGTCCAGCGGCTCGACGAGTTTCGTCGCCGAGAGCACCTTGATCTTCTCGATCTGCAGCTGCTTGGGCTGGAAGCTCACCGGCTCTTCCATGGCCGTCAGCGCCAGCAGTTGCAGCAGGTGGTTCTGGATGACGTCGCGGGCCGCGCCGATGCCGTCGTAGTAGCCGGCGCGACCACCCAGGCCGATGTCCTCGGCCATGGTGATCTGCACATGGTCCACATAGTTGGCGTTCCAGATGGGATCCCACAGCTGGTTGGCGAAGCGCAGCGCCAGAATGTTCTGCACCGTCTCCTTGCCCAGGTAGTGGTCGATGCGGAACACCGAACGCTCCGGGAACACCGTGTTCACCAGGGCATTGAGCTCCTGGGCGCTCGTCAGGTCGTGCCCGAAGGGCTTCTCGATCACCACCCGCCGCCACGGATCGGGCTGTCCCGCAGGCGAATCCGAGGGCTTGGCCAGTCCGTTCTTCGACAGCTGTTCGAGCACGATCGGGAAGTCACTGGGCGGGATCGACAGGTAGAAGGCGGTATTGCCGCCCGTCCCGCGATCCCGGTCCAGATCCTTGAGGGTGGTGGCCAGCTTGTGGAAGGCCGCGTCGTCCTCGAACGTGCCGCGCACGAAACGCAGACCCGCCTTCAGCTGCTGCCACACCTCCTCCCGGAAGGGAGTGCGCGCCGAGGAGGACACCGACTCGTGAACCAGGTTCGCGAAGTCCTCATCGGTCCAGTCCCGGCGCGCGAAGCCGACCAGCGAGAAGCCCGGGGGCAGCAGCCCCCGGTTCGCCAGGTCGTAGATGGCCGGCAGCACTTTGCGGCGCGACAGGTCGCCGGTTGCGCCGAATATCACCACGTTGCACGGTCCAGCGATGCGCGGAACCCGGCTGTCGCGTGAATCGCGCAGCGGGTTCGGCGTCGCGACCGTCGTCGCCGCGCCTGCCACCGTCAGATTCCTCCTGCGACCTGCAGTTTTTCGGTGGTGGCCGCGAGCAGTTCCTGCCAGGAGGCGACGAACTTGTCGACGCCCTCGGTCTCGAGAACACCGAACACGTCGTCCAGGTCGATACCGACCGCGACCAGCTGATCGAAGATCGCCTGCGCTTCGGCCGCCTTGCCGACGGCCGCGTTCGGCACGATCTCGGCGTGGTCGGCGACCGCCTCGAGGGTCTTCTCCGGGAGCGTGTTCACCGTGTTGGGGGCGACCAGGTCGGTGACGTACATGGTGTCCGGGTATTCCGGGTTCTTCACACCGGTCGACGCCCACAGCGCGCGCTGCTTGTTGCCGCCCGCCGACGCCAGCTTGGCGTAGACGTCGGTGTGCTTGCCGCCGTCGAACACGTCCTGGTAGGCCGCATAGGCCAACTGCGCGTTGGCGATTCCGGCCTTGCCGCGCAACGCCAGCGCCTCCGGGGTGCCGATGGCTTCCAGGCGCTTGTCGATCTCGGTGTCCACACGGGAGACGAAGAACGAGGCGACGGACTGGATCTTGGCGATGTCGTGCCCGGCGGTCGCGGCATTGCGCAGACCGTCGAGGTAGGCGCCCATCACCGAGATGTAGCGCTGCACCGAGAAGATCAGCGTCACGTTCACGCTGATGCCCTCGGAGATCACCCGGGTGATGGCCGGGAGACCGGCCTCGGTGGCCGGAATCTTGATGAACAGGTTGGGCCGGTCCACGATCTTCCACAGCTCGATGGCCTGGGCCACCGTGCCGTCCGTGTCGAAGGCCAGGCGCGGGTCGACCTCGATCGAAACCCGGCCGTCGACGCCGTTGCTCGCGGCGAAGACCTCGGCGAACACGTCGCAGGCGGCCCGCACATCATCGGTGGTGATGGTGCGGATGGCCGAATCCACATCGGCCCCGCGGGCAGCGAGCTCGGTGACCTGCTCGTCGTAGGCGTGGCCCTTGGAGAGCGCGCCCTGGAAAATGGTCGGGTTGGTGGTGACGCCGACGACATTGCGAGAGTCGATCAGGCCCTGGAGGTTTCCGGACTTGATGCGATCACGCGACAGGTCGTCCAGCCACACCGAAACCCCGGCGGCCGACAGGGCCGCGGTGTTCGCGTTCTGGGTCATGAGGACTATCCCTTCACCTTGGCAAGCGAGCGGGTGGCAGCGTCGACGACGGCATCGGCGGTGATGCCGAACTCGCGGAACAGCGTCTTGTAGTCGGCCGAGGCACCGAAGTGCTCGATGGACACGTTCTCACCGGCGTCACCGGTGAAACGGTGCCACGGCATCGCGATGCCGGCCTCCACCGAGACGCGGGCCCGCACCGACGGCGGGAGGACCTCATCGCGGTAGGACTGCTCCTGCGCGTCGAACCACTCCACACACGGCATGGACACCACACGGGTGCCGACGCCCTGTGCCTCGAGCGTAGCGCGCGCCTCGACGGCGAGCTGCAGTTCCGAACCGGTGGCGATCAGGATTACCTGCGGTGTGGCGGTGGAGGATTCGGCCAGGATGTAGCCGCCCTTGCGGACGCCCTCGTAGCTGGTTCCCTCCTGGATCGGCAGGTCCTGGCGGGTCAGTGCCAGCGCGGACGGGCCGTCCTGGTGCGGCGGCTCGGAGACCAGGAAGTGCGAATGCCGTTCGGCGCTATCACGTTCCAGGATGGTGCGCCAGGCGTAGGTGGTCTCGTTGGCGTCGCCGGGGCGGACCACGTTCAGGCCCGGGATGGCGCGCAGCGCGGCGAGGTGCTCGATCGGCTGGTGGGTCGGGCCGTCCTCGCCGAGGCCGATGGAGTCATGGGTCCACACGTAGGTGACCGGGGTGCGCATGAGCGCGCCCAGGCGGACGGCCGGGCGCATGTAGTCGGAGAACACCAGGAAGGTGCCACCGTACGGACGGGTCGGTCCGTGCAGCGCGATGCCGTTCAGGATCGAACCCATCGCGTGCTCGCGTACACCGAAGTGCAGGGTGCGGCCGTACGGGTTGGCCTTCCACGCACCGGTGGAGATGGACTCCGGGCCGAACGACGGCACACCCGGCATGGTGGTGTTGTTGGACTCGGCCAGGTCGGCCGAACCGCCCCACAGCTCCGGCAGCACCGGTGCCAGCGCGGCGAGCACCTTGCCGGAAGCCTTACGGGTGGCCATGCCCTTCGGGTCCGCCTCGTAGGTCGGCAGGGTCTCGGCCCAGCCCTCGGGCAGACGGCGCTCCTGCAGGCGGTCGAACAGCGCCTTGTTCTCCGGGTTGGCGGCGGCCCAGGCGTCGTACTGCTCCTGCCAGACGGCACGCACGGCCTTGGCGCGGTCGGCGACATTGGCGCGCGAGTGCGCGATGACCGCGCCGTCCACGTCGAAGTTCTTCTCCGGGTCGAAGCCCAGGATCTTCTTGGTGGCCGCGACCTCGTCGGCGCCCAGCGCGGCGCCGTGCGAGGAGCCGGTGTTCATCTTGTTCGGGGCCGGGTAGCCGATGATGGTGCGCAGCAGAATGATCGACGGCTTGTCGGTCACGGCCTGCGCCGCGGCGATGGCCGCCTCGATGCCGGTCACGTCCTCGCCGCCCTCGACGGTCTGCACGTGCCAGCCGTAGGCGCGGTAGCGCGCGGCGGTGTCCTCGGTGAAGGCGATGCGGGTGTCGTCCTCGATGGAGATCTTGTTGTCGTCGTAGAAGACGATCAGGTTGCCCAGCTGCTGGGTGCCCGCCAGCGAGGACGCCTCGGAGGTGACGCCCTCCTCCATGTCACCGTCGGAGGCCACCACGTAGATGAAGTGGTCGAACGGCGACTTGCCCTGTGCCGCTTCGGGATCGAACAGCCCGCGCTCGCGCCGCGCCGCCATCGCCATGCCGACCGCCGACGCCAGGCCCTGGCCCAGCGGTCCGGTGGTGATCTCGACGTGGTCGGTGTGGCGGTACTCCGGGTGACCCGGGGTCAGCGAACCCCACTTGCGCAGGTGCTCGAGGTCGGTCAGCTCGAGACCCATGCCCGCCAGGTACAGCTGGATGTAGAGGGTGAGGCTGGAGTGACCGCAGGAGAGCACGAAACGGTCGCGGCCCGCCCAGGCCGGATCACTCGGATCCAGCCGCATCACACGCTGGAACAGCGTGTAGGCAAGCGGGGCCAGGCTCATCGCGGTGCCCGGATGGCCGTTGCCGGTGTTCTGGACCGCATCGGCGGCGAGGACCCGTGCCGTATCGACGGCTCTGGTATCCAGATCGGTCCAGTCGGTGGGGTGGTTCGGCTGAGTGAGCGCGCGGATGTCGTCTGTGACTGACACGACCGAGGTTCTCCTGACCTTCTCGTCAACGATGCGGTTGTGGGCTGCGGGGGATTCGCTGCGTTCGATCCGGGTGCGACGCGGCCGCACCGATCTACAACCACCCTAAAGGGCGGCGTTTCGTGGTCATACGGGAACCCGCAATCACTGCCCGCCGCGTCTCTGGTTCGTGGCGTTTCCCGGACCTGTTCGTGACTACCCGGTGTACGCATCGCGAACCGGTCTCGGGCCGCGCCGGGGTGGACCTGGTCGGGAGCATGGTCGCCGTGGGTCTACCATGCTCTGTAGTAGTGGCCGCGCCGCGCTGGGCTGTGTCTGGAGATCGGCAGAGCGCGCTGCTAGTTCCAGACGGGATCGGATAATGCACGGCGTGCGAGGAGAAACAGTGGGGATTGGGCAACAGCCGGGTGGCGCTCACGGCTCCTCCGGGGCGGTGCTCGCCGACCGTGTCACGGGCAGCGGCCCGCTGTCGGCGGCGGCCAGGCGGGTGCTCGCCTACATCGCGCTGACCAAGCCCCGGGTCATCGAATTGCTGCTCGTCGCAACGATTCCCACCATGCTGCTGGCCGACCGCGGCCACGTCGACATCCGGCTCATCCTGGTCACCCTGTTCGGCGGCTGGATGGGCGCGGCCAGCGCCAACACCCTCAACTGCGTCGCCGACGCCGACATCGACAAGGTGATGAAGCGGACCTCCAAGCGTCCGCTGGCCCGCGAGGCCGTGCCCACCCGCAATGCCTTCGTCTTCGGCGTCACCCTCGGCCTGGCCTCCTTCGCCTGGCTGTGGTGGCAGGCCAATCTGCTCTCGGGCGCGCTGGTCGTGGCGACCATCCTGTTCTACGTCTTCGTCTACACCCTCGGCCTCAAGCGCCGGACCTCGCAGAACGTGGTGTGGGGCGGGGCCGCCGGCTGCATGCCCGCCCTGGTCGGCTGGTCCGCGGTGACCGGAAACATCGGCTGGCCCGCCATCGTGCTGTTCCTGGTGATCTTCTTCTGGACGCCGCCGCACACCTGGGCGCTCGCCATGCGGTACAAGGAGGACTACAAGGCCGCGGGCGTGCCGATGCTCCCGGTCGTCGCCACCGAGCAGACGGTCACCAAGCAGATCGTCATCTATACCTGGCTGACCGTCCTGGCCACCTTCGCCCTGGTCCCCGCCGCCGGTGTGATCTACGCCGCGGTCGCGCTGGTGGCCGGCGCCTGGTTCCTGCTCATGGCCCACCAGCTGTACTCGGGTGTGCGCAAGGGCGAATCGGTCAAGCCCCTGCGACTGTTCCTGCAGTCCAACAACTATCTGGCCGTCGTGTTCTGCGGCCTGGCCGTCGACTCGGTGCTCGGCTGGCACACCATCGGCCACACCCTCTTCGGCTGATCCCGACGCGCGTGTCGATTCGGTTCCCGGCCGTTCGATGACAGGGTAGGGGCGGAACCGCCGCCCACTCACCCGAGAGGACCGCGTCATGCCGAAACTTCGCGTCCACAATTTCGCCGTCTCCCTGGACGGTTTCGCCGCCGGACCCGATCAGGGCCCCGACGCCCCGCTGGGGATCGGCGGAGAACGCCTGCACGACTGGGTCTTCCGGACCCGATACGGCCACGAGATGATCGGCGAGAGCGGCGGCGACCTCGGCGCCGACAACGATCTCCTCGCCGCGGGAGACCGCGGTATCGGGGCCACCATCATGGGCCGCAATATGTTCGGCCCGATCCGCGGCGACTGGCCCGACCACTCCTGGACCGGCTGGTGGGGCGACAACCCGCCGTATCACCACGACACCTTCGTCATGACCCATCACCCCCGCCCTGCGCTGGCGATGCAGGGCGGCACCACCTTCCACTTCGTCTCCGACACCCCCGAAGCCGTCCTGAAGCAGGCTTTCGAGGCGGCCGGAGGTCGGGATGTCCGCCTGGGCGGTGGTGCGGGCACCATCCGCCAGTTCCTGGCGGCGGGCCTGATCGACGAACTGCATGTGGTGCAGGTCCCGATCCTGCTCGGGTCCGGCGAACGGCTGTTCCAGGACCTCGGCACCCTGTCCGGCTACCGTTTGTCGGACATGATCAGCACCAAGGCCGTCGCTCACCTCTGGTTCACCAGGCAATAGGCCCGGGCGCGCAGGACCCTGCTCGCGCACCGGCTCATCCACTCGCGGTACTGGGGCGGGGGAGCGGACCGCGCAGGATCGCCGCCGCCTCGGTGCCGACAGCTCGCCGCAGTTGCTCGGCCGGCATGTCGTCGAGTCCGGCGGCATTGCGCAGGAACGGTTCGAACAGCTGCCAGCCGAGCATGAACGCGGCCACATTCGCGACGGCCAGGGCGGCGTCCCAGTCGTCGGCGTGCTGCGTCCGAGCCTGATCGATCAGGGATTCGATGACCGGGAACCGGCTCTGCATCTGCCCGACCGGGTAGCCGTCGAGGATCGCACGGGCCAGCACACTCCAGTGCCGGCGCAGGCGTGGGTCGTCCGGTGCGAGCACGCCCGCCGCGGCGAGCGCCGCGGTTTCGGCGGCCAGGTGATCGAGCACGGCCGTCACCACCTTGTCCTCGGCCCCGAGGTCCCGCGATCGGCGGCGACACCCTGTTCGCCGACATGTACGCCGCCTACGACGCACTCGACGCCGAGACCCGCGCACGCATCGAAACCCTCGACGCCGTCCACGATTTCACTCGTGCTTTCGGCCACACACTCAACGACGACAGCGGGAGAAGACGCGCGCGGAGCATCCGGCGGTCCGCCACCCCGTGGCCTGCACGCACGCGGTCACCGGTCGCAAACACCTCTACGTCAACCGCGTTTTCGCCGACCACATCCACGGCCTCGACCTCGACGAGAGCCGCGCCCTCATCGACCGCCTGTGCCGCACCGCCGACGCCCCCGAACACCAGGTCCGCCTGCACTGGGAACCCAACACGGTCGCCTTCTGGGACAACCGTGCGGTCCAGCACCATGCCGCCAGCGACTACTGGCCGCAGGTGCGGATCATGGAGCGCGCCTCCATCATCGGCCCGCGCCCCAGCCGCTGACCCCCGAGGTCGCCCGCCGATCGGGGCGACGGGCGACCGTGCGGATGGCGACTCGCGGGGGGGCATGTAACCGACAGCAGCCCTTCGGTTTTCGAGTCGATCATCACCCCGGCCCTGGGCATGGGGAGTCGCCCGACGACCGGTAGTAGCTCTGTGGAGACGGGCAGGCCCAGGGGATTGGCGGTGCCGGTGTGGCGAGGAGCGCGGCGGATAATCGATTGATCCGATTCGGAATTCGCTGGAACACTGACTCGGCTCGACTCTTGGAACGTCGGCTGCACCGAAAGCACTGCGAGGAGGGTTCGGCATGTCTCGGCCGGTTCGAATTCTGGTGTGTGGCGGCGGGATCGCGGGGAACGCGGTCGCGTTGCAGCTGTTGCGGGGCGGGACGGCCGTCACCGTCGTGGAGCGGGCGCCGGTCCCGCGGCCGGGCGGGCAGGCCGTCGACCTGCGCGGGCCCAGCCGCAAGGTGGCCGAGCGGATGGGGCTGATGCCCGGGATCCGCAAGCGGCAGCTCGACGAGCGGGGGATGGTGTTCGTCGACGAGGCGGGACGGCAGCGCTCCCGGATGCCGGCGGAGATGTTCGGCGGCGAGGGGCTCGTCGCCGAGATCGAGATCGCTCGCGGCGAGCTCAATCAGGTGCTGCTCGACGAGATCGCCGGCCTGCCTGCGGAATCCGGGCTACTCGACTATCGGTACGGGGAATGGGTCGAGGAGCTGGAGCAGGACGGAGACGGGGTGAAGGTCCGGTTCGCCTCCGGCGCGACGGACGAGTTCGATGTGGTGATCGGCGCGGACGGACTGCATTCGGCCCTGCGGGAACGGGTGTTCGGCCCGGAGGACCGGTACGCCGAGTATCTCGGGGCCTACATCGCCTTCTTCACCATTCCGACGCCGCCGCGCACCGGTCTGGAAACCGGATGGGTCGGGGTGCTGCCCGTGCCGGGCAGCACGGTCGCACTGCGCCCCGATCCGGATCCGGCGACCTCCATGGCCATCATCTCCACCCGGATACCCGCCGATCCCGCCCTGCGCGGAGATATCACGATGCAGCAGTACCTGATTCGTGAACGGCTGACCGGCTACGGCTGGGTGATTCCAGCGATTCTGGACGCCATGCCCGCGGCGCCCGACTTCTACTTCGACGAGGTGACCCGGGTCCGGATGCCGCGCTGGTCGCAGGGCCGGGTGGTGCTGCTCGGCGACGCGGCCTACTGCGGATCGCCGATGACCGGCATGGGCACTGCGCTCGCGTTGATCGGCGCGTACCTGCTCGCGGGTGAACTCCTCAGCGCACCTGCGGATTTCGAGCGGGCCTTCGATCGATACGAGCAGATCCTGCGGCCGCTGGTGACCGAGGTGCAGAAGGGCACCGAGAAATCGGTGCGGCTGCGCCATCCCGAAACCCGCCGCGGCGTCGCGACCATGCAGATCCTGATGCGGGTGCTGGTGTCCCGACCGTTGCACCCGGCGCGCGCCCTGCTGACCCATCTGATCGGCAAACAGGGCGAATATCCGCTACCGGACTATGCCTGAGCCCGTCAGCTCTCGCCGAGGACCTCGCGCAGTCGGTCGGCGAAGGCCTCCGGCTGCCCCGGGTAGCCGCCGTCGGGACCGGTGAATCCGCCGTGGTGACTGGGGAACACCACCGGGCTGCTGCCCAGGATGGCCGCGGTGGCCTCGGCGGTGCGGCCGGTGAAGACGCCCTTGGACTCCTCGCCCACGGCGATCAGCACCCGCGTGCTCGCCGCCTGCAGCGCCGCGACATCGGGGGCATAGTCGGTCACCGCCCAGGAGGCTTCCGACAGCAGCGGGTCGTCGCGGGTGCCGTCGTCGATGGTGGGCATGCCGAACATGGCCGGATCGGCCGGCGGCTGGGCGAAGTAGGCGTCGGTGAGCTCGCCCTGCCACGAGGTCCAGGCGATGAACGCCGCCATGCCCGCGAAGGATCCCTTGGCCTGGTACGCGTCGCGGACCGCGGCGCGGGCGCGCTCGGCGGCCGCCGCGTCGGGCAGCACCGGGATCATCGGCGGCTCGTGCGCCACCAGTGTGGCCACATCGTCCGGGTGCGCGGTGACCAGGGCCAGCGCGGTGACCGCGCCGCCACTGCTGGCGAACAGGTCCACCGGACCCACGCCGAGCGCGGTGATCAGCGCGTGCACATCCTCGGCCTGGACGGTCGGCGAATTGTCGGTGCGCCCGTCCTTGCGGACGCTGCGGCCGAGCCCGCGCGGGTCGTAGGTGATCACGGTTCGCTCCGGGAAATACGAAGCCAGCGTGGCGAATCCGTCGGCGGTCATGGGCTGGCCGATCATCATGAGCGGCCGATGCGCGCTCGCGGACGGCGCGGGTCCCAGCAGGTCGTAGGCGAGATCGGCTTCGGGTGTTTCGAGGATGTGTGCGGTCATATCGGTAGGGACGGTACCGCGCGGCGGAATTCATCGGTGGCTCCGTGCCGGTGTGTCACGATGGCGGAGTACAGCGGGCCGACGAATGAGCGGTGATGATGGCGCACGGAATTCGGAACACGATGACAGCGCTCGGCCTCTGCGGAGTGCTCCTGTCGGCGACCGCGTGTGGCGGTTCGGCCACGAAGCCACCGGCGACCACCGCACGCGCGGCGGACACCACCACGACCCTCGACGGCGCCGTCTACGGGCAGCCGATCGTGGCCGCAGACACGGTCTTCGCCGCCACCGAGAACGATTCGGTCTACGCGATCGTCAACGGCGACGTCCGGTGGCGCACCCACCTCGCCGACCCGGTCGCGGGCTCGGACCTCCCGTGCGGTGACATCGACCCGGTCGGCATCACCGGCCGGCCGGCGTACGACGATGCGACACACCGCCTTTACGTCGTCGCCGAATCCGCGGGCGCGCACAAGACCCTCTACGGCCTCGATTCCGGCACCGGCGCGGTCACCCTCCGCGTTCCCGTCGACCCGCCGTTCAGCGATCCGCCCGCCACGCTGCAACGTCCCGCCCTGACGGTGCGCGACGGCCGCGTCTACGCCGCCTTCGGCGGCAATTACGGCGACTGCGGCACCTATACGGGAGCGCTTGCCGCCGTGGATGTTTCGACCAGCGCGGTCGAGTGGTACCGGGCCTCGACGAGCGGCCGGGGCGGCATCTGGGCGCCCGGCGCGGCGGCCGAAGCCGATGGGCTCCTGTACTACTCGGTCGGCAATGGCGACGCCGAACCGGGAGACGCCTACGACTACACCGACTCGGTCATCGCCCTGACGCCCGACCTGCGCCGTACCGACTTCTTCGCCCCCGCGGGCTGGGCCCAGGACAATGCCGCCGACCGCGATCTGGGCAGCATGAACCCGGCGCTGGTCCAGGGCCGCCTGGTCATGGCGGGGAAATCCGGCGACGGCTACGTTCTCGATGCCGCGCACCTGGGCGGAATCTCCTCGGCCGCACCGGCTTTCACCGGGTGCCGCGCCTTCGGCCCGGCCGCGGTCGCGGATGATGTGGCCTACCTGCCGTGTGCCAACGGCACCATGGCGATTCGCGTGACCGCCCCGGGCGCTGCGACGGTGCTGTGGCGCACCACCGCTCCCGCGAACGGCCCGCCGGTGGTCGTCGCCGGGCGCGTCTGGGCGACGGATTGGCATGCTGGCACGCTCTACGCCCTCGACCCGGCCACCGGAAATGTGCTCGCCCAGTACGGAACCGGGCCGATTCCGCACTTCGCCACCCCCGCGGTCGGGAACGGTGTGCTCATCCTCGGCACCACGGCCGGGGTGGAGACCTTCCGGCTTCCCTAGCCCCGCACCGGATTCCGGCGCGGGGGAGCGGTCAGTTGCAGGGCTGCAACGGGAAGCAGGCGGGCGCGATGGTCGTCGACGGCAGCGTCGGGTCCACCGAATGCGTCGAGGTGGTCGCCTGGACGACCGTGGAGTGCGGCGGCTGCTGTTTGCTGGGCGTCGGCGTGGTCCGGCCCGTGCAGGCGATGGCGATCACCAGGATGATCACCGCCAGCACCAGGCCGCCGATGATCGGCAGATCCTTGCGGCGCTTCTGCCCGGTCCCGCTCGTGGCCTGCCGATCGTTCCACAGCGGGAACCTCTCACGCTCCCCCGACGGACCGGAAGGACCGGGCTGCGGCCAGGATTGGGGGCCCGGCCCGAAACCCGGCGGCGCGGGTTGACGCGGCTGCGGCGGTTGCCCGAACTGCGGCGCACCGGGCGGTGCGGGCAGGGGCTGGGTCGGTGCGGGCTGCGTCGGCCGCCCGGCCGGGGCCGCGCCCGGGATCGGAGTCGGAGGCGGTGGCGTGCCCCGGCTCGGCGCCTTCGACTCGGATCTGCCTGCCAGCGCGCGGTAGGCCCGCTCGGCCGCGGTCGCCGAGGTAGCACCCGCGATCGCGGCCGCGGCGGCACTGCCTCCGCCGGTGCGGCGCGCCGGATCCTGCTGTACGACAGGACGATCACCACCGCTCGCGGATTCGGCAGCGGGTCCCGGCTCGGCCGGGCCGCTCCCGCCCGTGCCCTCGCCGGCATGGACGGGCACCGACGGGACCGACGGCACCATCACCTCGGTCGGCCGGTTCGCGAACGGCAGGGGAGCGTCGCGTGCCGAGTCCGGCACCGGGAATCCCTCCGACACCAGATCGGAATAGGTTGCGGCGGCGGCGAACCCGAGCGCCCCCAGCGCCTGCCCGACCTGCCCCGCATCCCACGACGCCGGGGCGCCCTCGGCCAGCGTGGTGAAATAGGCGCGCAGCGACGACGGCCCGTCACCGATCAGCACATCGATACCGGTCGGCAGCGCGCCCTTCTCCAACTTCACGCGACTGCCCAGCTGCGGCACCAGCAGCACCAGCCCGCTGACCGGTACATGCTCGCGTCCCGGTGCGGAACGCAATTGCCCGGCGAGGTCCACGGTCTGGCGGCGCACCCGCTCCAGCGGATCGGCGTCCCCGTCGATGGGTGCGGGCTTGCCGTCCACGGTCCACGGCTGATCCTGCGCGCACGCCAGGGTCCCGGTCACCCGCTCGGTGAACCCGTGCACGCCGACCACCACGCAGGTCTGCGGCGTCCACACCACCACATCGGCGTCCTGACACTGCACGACCGCGATACCGGGCACGGCGTGCGGCCCGCTCCAGGATTTGAGCCAGTTCACCACGGTGCGTTCGGTGCTCGACAGCCGCGACGGGTCGTCGTTACGGACCTTCACCAACATCCCAGAACCACCTCTGACCGATGCGCCTCTACCTGCCGGCCGCCCGAACCCTCGCCGCGACCACCTTACGGGGTCGCGGCACCCTCGTGTGGCCGAAAATGTACGGTCTCAGCGAATCGTCTTGCGCGGCAGCATGATCATTCTGCACGGTCGGCCCGGGACTCGGGATCCCAGGGGCTTTCGCCCCGATACGCCCGGAATGCGAACTCCGGCAGTTACCGCTCGGTAGGCGTGCTACGGGATCCGACATATCCGTCGGGACGGATGAGCGCCCAGCTGCCGTCGGCCGCGTCGTAGGCCCGCTGTGCGTCCCCCGCGGCGTCGGTGAATTCACCATTGCCGGAGGCGGATTCCGGCCGGACCACGCGCACGGTCCGCAGGTCCGTCGCGGGGGATCCGGCCTGATCGACCGTCGTGTCCGGGCCGAACAGCAACAGCGTGGCGTGGGGACCGCGGAACAGGTCGAACAGCCGCACGGTCTTTCCGTTGGCATCGACCAGGGGTGCGTCGGGGGCGCGATCGCCGGCCCGGAGCCCCGCCGCGTCGTCGCCGGTGTCCCGGTAGCTGATGTCGAGCTGATGGGTGCCCTCGCGATCCATGGCATCCGGATCGCCCTTCACGGTCCTGTCGAGCAGCTCGCTACTCAACCCGAGGATCCGTGCGGCCACGGTGCGGCGCTCGGACTCGTAGCTGTCCAGCAGCGCCTCGCTCGCGGGTCCCGGATGACGCAGCGCGGCTTCGAGTTTCCAGCCGAGGTTGTAGGCGTCCTGTACACCGGTGTTGAGCCCCTGCCCGCCGGTCGGCGGGTGCACGTGCGCGGCGTCCCCGGCCAGGAAGACCCGCCCGTTCCGATACCGCTGTGCGAGACGGACATTCGGCCGCCACACCGTCGACCAGGTCAGGTCGCTCAGGACGATGTCGTCACGGCGGGAACGCCGCGTGAGATGGTCCTGCAGGTCCGCCAGCTCGGTACCGGACTCGGTGTTCAAGCCGGTCGCGAACTGGAACTTCCGCCCACCCGGCAGCGGCATCAGCGCGATGCCGTCCATGGGGGAGGAGGAGTCGGCGAACCAGTACCCGACCGAGTGATCGAGCGCATCCGCGCACACGTCCCCGAGCAGCATGCGGATCGACTCGTCGGTGGTGCCCTCGAACGGAATCCCCAGCGTCTTGCGCACGATGCTGCGCCCGCCGTCCGCACCGACCAGATAGCCGGCCCGCACGGTCTCGGTCGCACCCGCGTGCTCCAGGATCACGGTCACTCCGTCGGCGTCGGCGCTGAAATCGACCACGGCCGTGGCGGTTTCGATGCGGACACCGAACTCGGCCAGCCGCTCGCGCAGCACCCGCTCGGTGTCGGCCTGCGCCAGTACCCACGGATTCGGGTGCGGCACCGCGGATGTGGGCTCCCGCCAGGCGCTCATCCGCCGCTCCGTCACGAACTGCCCGTCCAGGTGCACCAGTAGCGGCGCCTGCGGCCCGCCCTGTGCGAGCACCGCGTCGAGCACCCCGAGATCGTCGAACACCTCGAGGGTGCGCGGCTGCAGCCCGTCCCCGCGCGACCCGGCGAAGAACTCCCCGGCCTTGTCGACAATGCGGACCCCGATGCCGCGACGCGCCAGATCGATGGCGAGGGCGAGCCCGGTCGGCCCGGCTCCCGCGACGAGGACCTGCGGATTCATGGCGACTCCAATACTGAATCAAAATTCACTGAATGTGGATTCAGTATTGTGGGTGGTACCTTCCGCTGTCAAGGAGGTGAATGGTGGCAACCCGCCGCAGTGAGAAGTCGGCCGAGACCGAACAGGCGCTCAAGCACGCCGCCCGGCAGCTGTTCGCCGACCGCGGCTACCTCAACACCAAGATCACCGACATCACCGCGGCCGCCGGCCGGGCCGCGGGCTCGTTCTACAACCACTTCGCGAGCAAGGAGGAGCTGCTCCAGTCGCTGCTGAAAGACCTTGCCGACGAGAGCGATACCTCCGCCGAGGACCCGGCGCACACCGCCGACTTCACCGACCCGGAGTCGGTGCGCTACCACATCGCGAGCTACTGGTCCTTCGCCCGCACGAACTGGCCGGTCCTGCGCGCCGTCCAGCAGGCGGCCCTGGTCAATGACGACTTCGCCCGCATCGCAGCGCGTTTCGCCACCGAGCAGCGCGACGAGGTGGCCGACCACCTCGACGGTTTCGCCCCCGCCGGCCTGCGCCTACCCGGCTCCGCCGACGCCAGCCTGGCGATGATGTTCGTCTCGGCCACCGGCCTGTTGCAGGCGGTGGAGGAGGGCGGCCTGGCGCTCACCGACGAGCAGGCCGTGGACGCCCTCACCCGATTCGTCTACCGCGGCCTCACCGGCCGCGATCTCGACTGACGAAAACCTCAGGGCACCAACACGATCGAACCGGTGGTCCGGCGTCCCTCCAGATCCCGGTGCGCCTGCTCGGCCTGCGTCAGCGGATAGCTGCCGCCGACCCGGATGTGCAGCGTGCCGTCGGCGATGGCGTTCATGATGTCGCCTGCGCGCCACAGCAATTCGGCCCGATCCCGGGTGTAGTGCGCCAGTGTCGGACGGGTCACGAACAGCGAGCCCAGCGGATTGAGCCGCTGCAGATCGAACGGCGGCACCGGCCCGCTGGCCGCGCCGAACAGCGCCACCATGCCGCGAATCCGGGTGGCCGCCAGACTGGACTCGAAGGTGGAGGCGCCCACGCCGTCATAGGTCGCGGCGGCGCCCGCCCCATCGGTCAGCTCCCGCACCCGCGCCGCGATGTCCTCGTCATAGCGCAGCACCTCGGCCGCCCCGGCGTCCCGCGACAGCTTCTCCTTGTCGTCGGTCGACACCGTGGTGATCACCCGGACCCCGCGCGCCACCAGCAGCTGCGTCAGGATCAATCCGACACCACCGGCTCCCGCGTGCACCAGCACGCTCTCGCCCGGCTCGGGCTTGTAGATGGACTCGATCAGATAGTGCGCCGTCATGCCCTGCAACAGCGCCGACGCCGCCACCGGCGCGTCCACCCCGTCCGGCACCGGAATCGCCACGGCCGCAGGCACGACCACCTGCTCGGCGTAACTGGCCGGCGCGGCCGCCCACGCCACCCGATCCCCGACCCGGAACTCGGTGACGTCGGGCCCGACCGCGGTGACCACACCGCTGCCCTCGGATCCCGGAATGTAGGGCACCGCCTGTGGGTACCGTCCGGTCCGAATGTAGGTGTCGATGAAGTTGATTCCGCTCGCCTGCGTTCGCACCAGCAACTGCCCGGGCCCGGCCTGCGGGTCCGGCACCTCCACGTACCGCAGGACTTCGGGACCGCCGTGCTCGGAAACCTGGATGGCGCGCATGGAATCAGTCTTACATCGCCGCGGCCGCGCGGTGCGCGGCGGCTCGCGGAGTGTGAGATGTGCGGCGCTTCATGGACGCTGAATTACCCGTGGGTAAACTGCAGCGCATGAGCGCTACCACCGCCCCGGCATCCGAGAAGCTGTCGCCGTCCGTCGTGGATTCCGTGAAGGGATTCGTCGCCGAGCATGGCGGTTCCGCGACCGCGGTGCTGCAGCCCATCGGCCGCGTCGGCGTCCGCATCACCCTGGTCGGCGCCGACGGCGTCCTGGGCGACCGCGTCGTCGGGTCCATGGCGGCCGCCAAGTCCCTCGTGGAGACCGTGAACGGCCTGTCCGAGACCGAGGAGTGGGACCGCGAGCTCATCTCCAAGGTCACCCCGGCGAAGGGCCACTGGGCCAAGATGGCAGGCTGGGTCGCACAGCAGAAGCGATTCCCCAAGGCGCGCAACGAGAAGTGACCGCGCCCGCAGCCGGCGGGGGCGGAAAGGACCGGATCGACGTGTCAGGGCGCGTGACCAAGCAAGCGCAACTGCGTTCGGCGCTCACCACCCTGTGCGCGAATCTGCGTCCCGGTGAAATGCTGCCCAGCGAACGCCAGTTGTGCGACGACTACCGGGTCAGCCGCATGACCGTGCGCGAGGTACTGGGTCAGCTCGAATCCGAGGGCGTCATCACGCGCGTCCCCGGCAAGGGCACCTTCGTGGCCGAGCGGGTGGCCCGTTCCCGGCTGCACATGGCCTCGTTCACCGACGACATGCGCCGGCTGGGCCGCGCCCCGAGCACGGTGGTGCTGCACACCGATCATGCGGTGCCGCCCCCGGCCTCGGCGACGGCGCTGGGGCTGACCGCGAATACCAAGGCGTACCACCTGGTTCGGCTGCGGCTGGCCGACGGGCTGCCCATGTCCATCGACGACGGCTGGTACCGTGCCGATCTGCTGCCGGAACTGCTGGATCACGAACTGACGCAGTCGCTCTACGCGCTGTTCTCCCGCGAGTACGACTGCCCGATCGACCGCGCCGAGCAGAGCGTGCGCGCGGTGGCCGCCGACGAGCGGCACGCGGGCTGGCTGGGCACCGAAACGGGTTCGCCGCTACTGGCTTTCGACCGGATCTCGTATTCGCGCGACCGGGCCGTGGAGCACGCGCAGTCCTGGTACCGAGCCGATCGGTACCAGGTCTACATGACAGTCTCGGCCGAGGACAGCTGACCGGCCTACTGGCAATGAATGAGCCGCCGCCCGATCGGGCAGCGGCTCAATTCTTTTCCGGTCTGGTGCGGAGTCTTTCCCGTCTCACATGGAGAACAGCACCGAGCCCGTGGTGACCAGGCCGGTCAGGGCGTTCCGCGCCGATCCCGGGCTGCTGTCCATGACCACCACCGGCACGGCCGCGCTCAGGCCGAGGCGGCGAACGGCATTGGGGGAGAAGGAGATCAGCGGATCACCCGCGGTCACCCGGTCGCCCTCGGCGGCCTTCACCTCGAAGAGGTCCGGCTTTCCGACGGTGTCGATGCCGACGTGCAGCAGCACGCCGGTGCCGTCGTCGGTGACGATGACCGCGGCGTGCGGGTGCAGCTTCACCAGCGATCCGGTGACGGGGGCGACCACGGTGGTGGCGGCATCGGTGTCGAGGGGTTCGATGGCCACGCCCGCGCCCACCATCTCGGCCGAGAAGACCGGATCGGGCACCTCGGACAGGGGCATGGCACGGCCGTCGAGGGGCGCGAGAATCTCGGTGCTCATGGCGGTCAGATAAGGTCGTTGATGTCTTCGGCCAGGGCATCGGCGCTCGGCCCGACCACGACCTGAACCGCGTCACCCATCTTGACAACGCCGTGGGCGCCGGCGGCCTTCAGTGCCTTCTCGTCGACCAGGTTCGCATCCTTCACTTCGCAGCGCAGGCGGGTGATGCAGCCCTCCACCTCGACAATGTTGTCCGCGCCACCCAGTCCGGCGATGATCTGATCCACTTTCGACATTTTTCCTCCGTGCGTGTCGGGTAGACAAAGCTGGTTATAACCAGTATATGTCTGGTTATAACCAGTGACGCTAACTGATCGTGAACAGTACGCGTGACTCCATTCACAGACTGAGGACCATCCATGGCCGATGCCGTCGAGAGCTCCCGCAAGAAGCTCGATTTATCCGGACTGCAGAAGCTCGGCCGCAGCTTGATGCTGCCGATCGCCACGCTACCCGCTGCCGGACTGTTGCTCCGGCTAGGCCAGGACGACATGCTCGGCCGGTTCTCGCCGATGCGGTCCGCCGCCGCCGTGCTCGCCGGCGCGGGCGGCACTCTCATCGACAACCTGCCGCTGCTGTTCGCGGTCGGCATCGCCATCGGCTGGGCGAAGAAGGCCGACGGTTCCACCGCGCTCGCGGCGGTGGTCGGCTACCTCGCCTTCACCGGTGTCCTCAAGGCCATGTCACCGGTGGTGCTGGACGGCAGCTGCGGCCCGGTCCTGGGCTGGCTGTTCCGGGCGGCACACTGGAACTGCCCGGTCGTGGATGTCGCAAAGGCCCCGGCCGCACAGCTCGTCAACTTCGGCGTCCTCGGCGGCATCGTGATGGGCCTGACCACGGCCACGCTGTGGCAGCGCTTCCACCGCACCCAGCTGCCCGACTACCTGGGCTTCTTCTCCGGCCGCCGGCTGGTGCCGATCCTGACCGCGTGCGCGGCCGTCGTGATCGGCGTGCTCATGTCCTTCATCTACCCCGCCTTCAATTCCGCGCTGACCTGGCTGGGCACCACCGTCGCCGACAACTCGGTCGCGGGCGGCGGCATCTTCGGCTTCGCCAACCGCATGCTGCTGCCGCTGGGCCTGCACCACATCATCAACTCAGTGGTCTGGTTCGTCATCGGCGACTACCACGGCGCGCACGGCGACATCCCGCGCTTCCTGGCCGGCGACCCCTCGGCCGGCACCTTCATGACCGGCTTCTTCCCGATCATGATGTTCGGCCTGCCCGCCGCGGCCATCGCCATCTGGCGCCACGCCCGCCCCGAGCACCGCAAGATGATCGGCGGCATCATGCTGTCCACCGGTCTGACCGCGTTCCTGACCGGTATCACCGAGCCGCTGGAGTTCTCGTTCATCTTCGTGGCCTGGCCGCTGCTGGTGATCCACGCGTTCTTCACCGGCACCTCGCTGGCGCTCACCAATGCGCTCGGGATCCACGACGGGTTCACCTTCTCGGCCGGTGCCATCGACTATCTGCTGAACTTCGGCAAGGCCACCCATCCGCTGCTGCTGATCCCGATCGGACTCGGCTACGCGGCCCTGTACTACGTCACCTTCAGCTTCATCATCAAGCGCTGGAACCTGCCGACACCCGGCCGGGAACCGGACGAGACCGAGTTCGAGAAGGAGAACATCGCAGCATGATCACCCGCACCGCCGTAGTCGCGTCCGAGACCGGACTGCACGCCCGTCCGGCTGCCCTGTTCGCCAAGGCCGCCGGGGAAGCCGGTGTCCCCGTCCAGATCTCGGTCGGCGACAAGGACCCCGTCGCCGCCAACAGCCTGCTGCAGGTGATGACCCTGGGCGTCAAGCAGGGCGACACCGTCACCCTGCACGCCGAGGACGGCGCCGACGCGGCCCTCGATACGCTGGTCGCGATGCTGGAGACAGATCTTGACGCGTGAGGTGCGCGGTGTCGCCGCCGCTCCCGGGATCGCCGTCGGATCGGTGAAGTGGCTGGCGCCCGCGCCGGTCACCAGCCGGGACGACGCGCCCGGGAGTGACGTCGAGGCCGAAATCGCCCGCGCGGAGGCCGCTTTCGAGACGGTCGCCGGCCGGTATTCCGCGCAGGCCCTCGACGCGCAGGGCCCGGCGGCGGACATCCTGTTCATGACCTCGGCGCTGGCCGCGGATCCGGCACTACTGGACCAGGTGCGCGCCGAGATCCGGGGCGGGACGCCGACCGCGCACTCGGTGACCGAGGCGGTGGCGCATTTCGGGGCGCAGCTGGCCGCGCTCGGCGGCATGATGGCCGAACGGGCCTCGGATCTGCGGGATGTGGGCCAGCGGGTGGTGGCCGAGCTGCTCGGGGTGGATCCGCCCGGGATCCCGGACAGTGCAACGCCTTTCGTGCTCGCCGCACAGGATCTGGCGCCCGCCGATACCGCGACGCTGGACCCGGAACGGGTGATCGGGCTGCTCACGGTGGCTGGCGGGCCGACCTCACACACCGCCATTCTGGCCAAGGCGCTGGGTATTCCGGCCGTGGTCGCCGCACCGGACGCGGCCGGGATCGCCGAGGACATCGAAGTCGTGCTGGACGGCACGGCCGGCGTGGTCGAAATCGAGCCGACCGCGGCGCGTCGCGAGGAGGTGCTCGCGCTGCGCGCCCGGCAGGCGGCCACGCCGACCGGTCCGGGCCGGACCGCCGACGGGCACGCCGTACCGCTGCTGGCCAATGTCGGCTCCGCGGCCGATGCGCGGCTGGCGGTCGAGCTCGGCGCCGAGGGGGTCGGCCTGTTCCGGACCGAATTCCTGTTCCTGGACCGCAAGTCGGCCCCGACGGTGGCCGAGCAGACCGAGCAGTACGCCGAGATCTTCCGAGTCATGGGCGACCGGCCCGTCACGGTCCGCACCCTCGATGCCGGATCCGACAAACCGCTGCCGTTCCTCGACCTGCCGGATGAGGAGAACCCGGCGCTGGGCGTGCGCGGCCTGCGGTTGAGCAGCGTCGATGAGGGGACACTGCTCGACCAGCTCACCGCCATCGACACCGCGGCCGGCCAGACCGGCACGCCGGTACAGGTGATGGCGCCGATGGTCGCCACCGCGGAGGAGGCGGGGTACTTCGCCGCCCGCGCCCGCGACGCCGGGATCGGAACCTGCGGCATCATGGTCGAAATCCCCGCCGCCGCACTGTGTTCGGAGCAGCTCGGCGCGGAGGTGGACTTCTTCTCCATCGGCACCAACGACCTGTCGCAGTACCTGTTCGGCGCGGACCGCATGGCGTCGTCGCTGGCGGCGCTGCACAATCCGTGGCAGCCCGCGCTGGCCGCGACCGTCGCCATGACGGTGACCGGGGCGCGCAAGCGCGGCGTGAAGGTCGGCGTCTGCGGCGAATCCGCGTCGAATCCCGAATTCGCCTGTGTGCTGGTGGGTCTCGGCGTCGGGACACTGTCCATGGCGCCCCGCTCGATCGCGGGCGTCCGGGCCCAGCTCGGCGAGGTCACCCTGGAGCAGTGCAGAGCGGCGGCGGCAGCGGTGCTGTCGGCCCGCACCGCCGACGACGCGCACCAGGCCGCGCGCCGGGCATTGGGGCGAGATACGTGACGACCACCCTGCGCGGCCGGGTCGTCACCCTCACCGAGGCGGGCGAGCTCGCCGACGGGGTGGTGTCGTTCGACGGGGCACGCCTCGACTATGTGGGCCCGGCAACGGGATTCGGCGGTGACCTGCCGGACCTGCCGGACGAACCGCCGATCATCCTGCCGGGGCTGATCGACGTGCACTGTCACGGCGGCGGCGGATTCGGCTTCCCGGAAACCGATCCCCAGGGCGTGGCCGCTGCCGCGAACTTCCACCGCCGCCGCGGCACCACCACGCTGGTGGCCTCCCTCGTCTCCGCCACCGAGGCCGAACTGCGCGATCGTATCGACGTGCTCGGCAAGGCCATCGACGACGGCCTGCTGGCGGGCATCCACCTCGAAGGCCCGTTCATCAGCGAGCACCGGCGCGGCGCCCACGATCCCGATCGGATCATCGCCGGTGATCCGGCGTTGCTGGAGCGGCTCCTCGACTACGCGGGCGGCCGCGTCGTATCGGTGACCGTGGCCCCGGAAACGGCGAACTTCGACGCCCTCGCGGCCGTGCTCGCCGACGCGAATGTGATTCTCTCCCTGGGACACACCGTCGCCGACTACGCGCAGTCCGTGCACGCCATGCGCCACGGCGGGCGGGTCTCCATCACCCACCTGTTCAATGCCATGCCCGAACTGGCGCACCGCGACGCCAACTTCCTCACCGCCGCCATGGCCGCGGCGGGACGCGGGGATGTGGTGGCCGAGGTCATCGGCGACGGCGTGCACCTGGCCGACGGCACCGTGCGCATGGTCTTCGACACCATCGGTCCCGACAATCTGGCCCTCATCACCGACGCCATGGCCGCCGCCGGGCAACCAGACGGGCGCTACCAGCTCGGCAGCCTGGATGTCGTGGTGCGGGAAGGCATCTCGCGCATCTACGACCCGGACGGGGAGGGCGCCATCGCCGGCGGCACTGCCACCGCCGCGGAAGTGCTGCGCCGCACCGTCTTCCACGCGGGCGTCGAGCTCACCGCCGCGGCCACCGCCGCGTGCGCCACCCCGGCCCGCCTGCTCGGCATGGCCGACGACATCGGCGCGCTGGCTCCGGGTATGCGCGCCGACGTCCTGGTCGCCGACCACCACCTCAACCCCGTGACCGTGTACAAGGATGGAGCGCCATGGAACTCGTGATCACCGACAACGCGGCCGAGGCCGGTGTGCTGGCCGGCCGCATCATGGCCGACCACGTGCGCCGCGGCGCCCGCGCCATCGGGCTGGCCACGGGCTCCTCACCGCTGGGCGCCTACCGGGAGCTCATCCGGCAGTATCGCGAGGAGGGCCTGAGTTTCTCGGGCGTGCAGGCGTTCCTGCTCGACGAGTACATCGGCCTGCCGCCGGGACATCCGCAGTCCTACCGGCAGTTCATCCGTGACGAGTTCACCTCGCATGTCGACTTCGCCGACACCGCCGTCCACAGCCCCGACGGCAATGCCGCCGACATCCCGGCGGCCGCGGCCGCCTACGAAAGCGCCATCGCCGAGAACGGGCCCATCGCCGTGCAGATCCTGGGCATCGGCGCGAACGGGCACATCGGCTTCAACGAGCCGGGCTCCTCGCTGCGCTCACGCACCCGGGTCAAGACCCTGACCCCGACGACCCGCGAGGACAATGCCCGCTTCTTCGACGACGACCTCGCGCAGGTGCCCACCCACGTCCTCACCCAGGGCCTCGGAACCATCAGCGACGCCGGCCATCTGCTCATGATCGCCACCGGCGCGGGCAAGGCCGAGGCGGTCGCCGCCGCGGTGGAGGGCCCGCTCTCCGCGTTCTGCCCGGCGTCGATCCTGCAGATGCACCCGCACGTCACGGTCATCGTGGACCCGGACGCGGCGGCGCGCCTGAAGGCCGCCGACTACTATCGGTTCGCGGTGGCGAACAAGCCCTCCTGGCAGAGCTTCTGAACCCTACGCGCCCTGCTGCATGGCGGCGAACGGGGCCATGTCGAAGTAGTCGCGCCACGCGGCGATCCGGCCGTCGCGGACCTCGAACACCCCGGTCACCGGCAGCGCGATGTGCTTGTCGCCGAGGGTGAATCGGTCGGTGCGCTCGTTGAGCACGACAGTGCCGGTGACGGCCTGGTGGTGGATGGTGAAGTCGATGCCGCCGAACGCGCCGATGAAGCCGCGCAGGAACTGCAGGATCGCGGCCTTGCCGACGAACGGCTGCATCGGAATGTTGTGGTAGACGGCGTCCTCGGTGAAGAACTCGGCGATGGATTCCGGTGTGCCGGTGCGCCATTCGGCGCACAGTGCGGTGACGACCTCGGCGGGGGACAGGGTCGTGTGGTCGATGCTCACTGCGGTGGGAGACCTTTCGTGCGGGTGACCTGAACAGCAGGGGTCAAATTTCCCGGCGGCCACGACGGTGTCAAGGGTGGTCTCGCAGTGAGACTTTCACCCGTCCGTGTCTCGGTGTTTCAGGACGTCAGGGCGCCACCCAGGATCGCGGTCACCATGGCGTGCACAGCCTCGGTCTCGGGCCGGGGCGCGGTGCGGTCGGCGAAGAGCAGGTGTCCCGATCCGATCAGCGTGCGAGCGAGTAGATCGGTGTCGCAGGTGGCCGCGAGGCGGCCGGTGTCGACCTCGGCGGCGAGGTATCCGGCGATCAGCTCGGTGGCCTCGGTCAGGACGGGGACACCGACCGGCCGGCGCTGCCGCAGCCGGGCGCGCAGCTCGTCCCGATAGGTGACCAGGCTGACGATGGCCACCGCCACCGTCTCGAACACGGCGGTCAGCGCCTCGGTGAGGTTGCCCGGTACCGTGGCCTCCCCGGCCCGGTCGCGCAGTGCGGCGCCGAGCCGCTCCACCCGGACGATCCGGTCCTCGACCAGTTCGGCGAGGAACCCGTCGAAGTCGGCGAAATGCCGGTGCAGCACGCCTTTCGCGCACCCGGCCTCGGCGGTGACGGACCGGCTAGTCAGCCCGCTCGGCCCGTCCCGCAACAGAATCCGCTCGGCCGCGTCGAACAACTGCTCCCGTACATCCCGAATGGCCACCCCGGTGGGCACCCCGCACTCCTTCACGTCGGCCGGACCCAATCCATTTGCGGAGTGGGCAAGTGCCCACTTAAAGTGGGCGCATGGTCACTCTACCGCCCTCGGGCCCCGAACCCGCAGACCAGAGCCCTCATCGAGCCCGGCACATCGCGGAGTCGTTCGGTATCGACGCCGCCCGCTATGACCGCACCCGCCCGGCGTATCCCACCGCCATGATCGAGCGCATCCTCGCGGCGAGCCCCGGCAAGGACGTCCTCGACGTCGGCTGCGGAACCGGTATCGCGACCAGGCAGTTCCGCGATGCCGGATGCACGGTGCTCGGCGTCGAACCCGATGCCCGCATGGCCGATTTCGCTCGCGGAACCGGCGTCGACGTGGAGGTCGGCACCTTCGAGGAGTGGGATCCGGCCGGCCGCACCTTCGACGCGGTGATCGCCGGAACCGCTTGGCACTGGGTCGATCCGGTGCGGGGCACGGCCCGGGCGGCGCAGGTCTTGCGCCCCGGCGGCCGGCTCGCCGCCTTCTGGCCCCTCGCCCAGCTGCCGCCCGACGCGGCCGCGGCCTTCGCCGCGGTCTATCGCCGCCTGCTGCCGGACACACCCGTCGCGAAGGTCGCGGACCGCCCGGCCCTCGAGATCTACCAGCCGATACTCGACACGGTGGCCAAGGGAATCCGCGAATCCGGGGCCTTCACCGAACCCCAGCAGTGGCAGTTCGATTGGCGCCACACCTACACCCGCGACGAATGGCTCGACCAGATCCCCACCCACGGCACTCTCACCCAGGCCCCACCCGACACGCTCACCGCCGTCCTCGACGGCATCGGCGCGGCCATCGACGCCCTGGGCGGTACCGTCACCGCCTCCTACGCCACGGTCGTCGTGACAGCCGCACTGCGACCCGGCCGATCCGCCCCGACCGCACCCAGCTGATCCGGAAAAGCCTGCGCGAGTTCGTGATCGAGCAGCTCGACGCAGTCCGGTCACATGCTCGGATGTGCGGTGCGACCCCTGCGGCCTGCGTCCGGGAGCGTCGGCCTTGCCGGATCCGTGCTCACCGCGCCCGTGTGCGTGCCCCCGGTGCGGTGACTGTCCGGCGTGCCATCAGGTGATCCGGGATAGCTTGTGCGGGTTCTTCGTCGACAGCCCGCTCTGGCGCGAATCCCGGATCGACCCGGCGGCGGGCGAACGGGGGCCGCAGCGCCGATAATGAACCGGTGACCGAGCGTGCAGCGAGCCGGACCGCGGTCCTGGTTTGCCAGGGCCGCGCCGTGGCGAACGGGCGCATGGGCGTCGGGCGGTTCTCCGACCCGGTCGCGGTCGAATTATTGGTCGACGGCGAACGCGAACTGGTCGATCTCGTGCGCGCGGGCGCGGTGCCGAAGGGGTTCGGCGCGCGGCTGGAGTACGAATTGCTCTCCGCCACTTCGGAAGTGCTGGCGGCCCGCACGGTCGCCATCGACGAGGCGGTGCGGGAGAGCGCGCATCCGCAGCTGGTGATTCTGGGCGCGGGGCTCGACGCGCGCGCTTGGCGTATGCCCGAACTGGCGGGAGTCGCCGTGTTCGAGGTGGATCATCCGGCGTCCCAGACCGAGAAGCGGGACCGGCTGGGGGAGCGGGAAGCCCTGGCGGACGTCCATTTCGTCCCGGTCGATTTCGGTAGGGACTCCCTCGGGGCCGCCCTCACCACGGCCGGCCACGACGAGACCGGGTGCACCACCTGGATCTGGGAGGGCGTCGTCCCTTACCTGACGCCCGCCGAGGTCGCCGAGACCGTCACCGAGGTGGCTAGGCGCAGTGCGCCCGGCAGCCGCTTGATCATCACCTACCCGACCCCCAATCGGGTGTACCACTACGGCCGCAGAGCCATGGAGCTGTTGCTGTCCGTCTCCGGGCACACCAATCCCATGGCCGGTGAACCGCAGCGTTCGAGCTGGACTCCAGAGGCGATAGCCGCATTGCTCGCCGAGCGCGGCTTCTCCGTCACCGCCGACCGCGACCTGCAATCGGTCGCGGTCGAGGCGGGAATCGAAGGCAAACGCACCTCGGTCCGCGCCGACGGTCACATCGTCATCGCCGATCGGCGTTGACCGGGGTCAGTTCAGCGTGACGACCCAGGAGCCGTTGCAGCCGCGGTTGGTGTCGCGGTTCGGGTCGTAGTTCCACACCGCCTGCAGGTCCGAGTCCTTCTGAATGTCGAAGTCACCCGTCGGCGACTGCACCGGCTCATCGTTGTACAGCAGCAGGCTCAGGTCGTTCGGGTAGATCGTCCAGGACCCGCTGTAGCCCGCCGGGTAGTTCATGGTCACCGTGGTGGTGCGGCCGGCGTGGTTCTGCACCACGATGCACGAATTCGGATGATTGGCCTGAGCCTGGGCCGGTGCCGCGGCCAGCACGATGGCCCCCACCCCGACCGCAGCCGCGGCCGCCGGTGCCGCTGCCTTCGCCACCAGACCACGCCCGCCGTTGGGAACGTTCCACATGATGCCTGACCTCGGTTTGAATTCCACCGCCCGAATGGCTGATTGGATGAGACGAAGTTATCCACCGCACCCAGCGGGTCTCTTATGAAATCCTTGTCGCCGCGACCCGGCGATTGTCGTCCCCTTCCATCGGATCCGCAGCGATCAGACCCAGCCGTTCCCGCACCGCGGGCACCGAGATATCCACGTGCCCAATCGCGATCTCGCGAGTCCGTTCTTCACAATCCGTGAGGCATTCGACGCCCCGACCGCGCGGGAATTCGGCCGAGCGGCGGCTCAACGCCTCGGCACACCGGATCCGGAGATAGGAATGGACAGTGGAGTCGAAGATCGCCTCGACGACAGGGACAGCGGGCACATAGTCGAGCCGGGCCAGAGCATCGACCAGACTGCACTGGCAATAGATGTAGTCGTTGCCGCCGCTATGGGCGGCCTCCAGATAACCGAACAACCTTGGTACATCTGACTTTTCGCCGATATCTGTGAGCACTGAAAGCGCTGCGCCACCGATCGAGCTGTCCAGGTCTGCGCGTGCCCGGGCACTCCAACGCCCGAGGTGACCGCAGCCGCCGCAACTGCCGGCGCATCGCGACCCGCACAGCCGGCGTGGCGGCCCCTCCGCGAGCACCGTGGGTGCGACGTCCCAGAGCACCTCTTCACGCGAGTTAGGGTCTGGACCGTGGGCGACGACTTCCCGCAGGAGAAGGAGTTCTTCGTCCGCGTCCTGGACCGCGCAATCCACCGAACAGGATGGGGCGCACTGCACTACCGTCCCGCCATCGACGACAATCTCGACGCCTTCACCCGGATGTTCACGGCCTTCGTCCCCGCCGCAAAGACGAACTCGCCGTTCGGCGACTGGACCACCCTGCCGCCGCCGTTCCACCTCGACCTGTGCGCCCGTCACGGCGTTTTCCATGGTGAGTTCCAATGCCGCCTGTGCGACACCGCGATTCAACCCTGCGACGCGCCCACCGTCTGGGAGCGCTCCGCGTTGCACTCCGACGGCGCGACGACTGTCGGTCGAGAGATACACGAGATTCCCGAGGACGTTGCCGCGCGGATACTAGCCGTCACCAGGCGCCCCGGAAACTGCGGGGGCGGCAACTCGAATCGAATCGCACGATCTCGCTCGAGTGTCGGCCATCGTGGGCACACGTCTCGATTCGAGCACCCGTCATTGGCTCTACGAGGCGATAGCCTGACCGTCATCGACCGATCGGCTGTCTGGTGAACGGGGAGATGTCGATTCATCAGACGGGGATCGTTCGGCGGGGCCGGAGGGGTGTGCGGTCGCGGAATGCTTCTATTGCCGCGGCGACTTCGAATGGTGTTGTGGCGTGCGCGATGTCGTCGCGGTAGAGCACCCGCTCGGCGACGGTGTCCAGGTCGAATCCCCAGACCATCGACATGAGGGGATTGATGAAGAGTTCGGCACTTTGGGCGCGGGTGCGGGCCAGGGAGTGGTGATCACCGAATTCGCCGCGGGCGGCGTCGCTGATCGACGCGCAGACGATGCTCTCCTTACCCGGGGTGTGCTGCTGAACCCAGTCGACGGCCGCCAGCCAGGCATCGACGGCCGCGATGCCTGGTGTGAGAGCGAAGACGCCGTGATATGCGCCGAGTCCGGCAAGTGCGGCAACGTTCTCCAGGAAATGCGCGTGGCAGACACCGTGGTGGGCATCGACGCCGAACCCGACACATATGGCCAGCTTGACGGGAAGGTCGAGCGCCTGCGCAGCCAACAGGCTGGTCGCATCCTCGACCGGCGTACCCAATCCGGCCTCATCACCGGTCATCAGGAGATCCGTACCCCCATCGACCAACACCACCCCGTCGAGCCGGAGTTCGCGAGCCAACCACGCGTAGGCCGCCCGGACATCGGCGGGCCCACCCTTGCGAATCAGGAACACCCGATCCGGAAAGCCGTGGTCGCGCAACCACACCGCGAGGTGCTTCTCCGGAAAGTACGCGTTCGCACCCTCGGTTTCCGCATCGATTTCGAACAGCCCGGGCGCGACCTGCCGGGCCGTGGTCCGCGTGACCGGTGTGAACGTGAGATTCGCGAGCACCACCGACTTGCCCTGCTCCTGCAGTGCGAACGCCACCGGCAGGCCACTGAGCACGTCGAACCCGCCCCCAGCGCCAGCGACCAGGACCCGCTCGCAATCCCGCAGTCGATGCAGTGCCAGTGTGTCGAACAGCGAGAGCGCACCCATCTGTCAAAGTATTCAGCACCTTCGCCGTCCGTGCCCGATCTCGCGGGGTGGATCAGCCGACCGCCGTACCCGAATTCGACTGTGCGACTCCGCTACTCACCCGTCGGCTCGTATGCGGACAACGGATTCGACACCGGGGGATCGATGACACCGGCGATTTCGCTGCGGTTGCAGGCGTGCTTATTGGCCGCCGAGGTGGTCGCAGCAGCCTCCGAACTCGACAGCGCCCTCACTGAACTTGCCGCAGACGCCCAGAATCGCCAATTCACTGTCTCCACTGGGCAACAGCGCGAGTCTAACCGCGCACAGCCTTCGAGGGCTTGATCCACTCCGCACGCCGCGAACTCTCCCCGCCCGCCGTATCCGCGACTCTCATCATCGACGACTGACAGAGCGCACCGGCAAGATCAGCGAGTCTCTACCGTGGCACTCCGGACAAAATTCCGCGCTGAGAGCTCCCTGATCTTGATGGGTGCCGCACCTCATTTCGTCGACGGGCTGGCTCCCGGTGTCGCGTATGCGGATTCGATGAATGGGCGGACGACGTCCAGGAACTGCTCGGGGGCGGTGGAGAAGGGCAGGTGGCCGGTGGGGAGGACCCGGAGTTCGGAGCCGGGGATCAGGGCGTGGGCTTTCCTGCCGTAGCGGAGGGGGAGGACCGGGTCGCGGCGGCCCCATACGATCAGGGTCGGTGCAGCGATTTCGGTTGCGCGGCCGGTGAGGTCGTAGCGGGGATCGTTGAAGCTGTGCCACAGGGCGGAGTAGGTGGCACGGCCGATGTCGTTGCCCGCCACGCGGATCGCACGCTCTACGACGGCCTCGTCATGTGGGGTCACGGGTTTCATGTAGTTGCGGATGCTGCGCGGGAGCCGGAGCCGAACCTCTGATCGTTGACGAGGTGACGGCTCGCAACACCCACAACGCCGCGCTGATCGAACCCGATTTCGAGGTCCTGGGCTGGCAGCACCCGGAGGCAGGCGCCCGGTTGTGGGTCGGCTTGGTGGCCGAAGCCGCCCTGCTGGAGTTGCGGGCCGGCCACGAGCAGGGTTCGGTGCGAAACGCCCTGTGGCAGTTTCTCCCCGCCTGAGCCCCGCCCGGCCCCGGTCTCGCCCTCGCCGCGGTAGTCTGGCCGGCACTAGCAAACTCTCTGCAATCCTGGGTGCGGCTCTGGCGCTGCGCGGCGCGCGGCCGATCGGCGCGGGGCTCAGTCGGCTGCGCAGAGCGCGGTGTCGAACGCGTTCTGGAGAGCAGCGGTGACGGTGGGATCCGAGGGCCGGAGATTGGCGATGAGGGTGACCGTGCGGCCCTCCGGGGTGACGGCGTTGAAGGTTCGGAACCCAGGGATGGAACCGCCGTGCCCCCACACCTGGATGCCGCACGGTGCGGTGGCGGTGGTCAATCCGAGGCCGTACGAGTAACCCGGGCGGTTGGTCAGCGGTTTCGGATCGGTCCGCATGGCGGCCACCTGGGCCGGGGGCAGCAGGTTCCCGGTGAGGAGCGCACTGAAGAACCGATTCGCGTCGGAGCCGGTGGAGATCAGCGCGCCGGCACTGCCCGCCCACGACGGATCGAAACGGGTGACGTCGGTCGGCTTCCCGTCGACCGCCTCGTAGCCCTCCGGATGGGGACTGCGGAGGTCGGTGTCGCCGGCGGCCGGGAAGTAGGTGTCGCGCAGCCCCAGCCGGTCGATGACGCGGTGCGTGACTTCCTCGCCCACCGGGTGCCCGGTCACGCGTTCTACGATCATGCCGACGATGAGGTAATTGGTATTGCTGTATTCGGCTTTCGCGCCCGGCTCGAAGTGCGCGGGCAGGGTCATGGCGCGACGGACCAGGTCCGCCGTGTCGAAGTGCATGGTCAGCAGATCGGGCGAATCACCTTGCAGCTCGGGCAGTTCCAGATACTCGGGCAGACCGCTGGTGTGCTGCATGAGATTCCGGACCGTGATCCGGCTGCCGTCGATGCCCGTGCCTTGGACGACGCCGGGCAGATAGCGCTCGACAGGTGCGCCCAGATCCACCGCACCCTCCTCGACGAGCTGCATCATGACGGTCGCGACGAACGTCTTGGTATTGCTGCCGACGCGCACATGCGCGCCCCCCGGAAAGGCCGCGCCGGTAGCGACGTCACCGACACCCGAGGTCGCACTCCACTCTCGGCCGTGCTCGGTCACGACCACCTGCACCCCGGGAACTCCCGCCGCGACGGCGGCGTCCAGGGCGCGCCCGACCTCCGTACGCGCATCGGCCGACAACGGCCCTCCCGGCTGTCGCGCCGCATCATCACCGCAGGCCCCAAGCGCGCAGACCACTCCGGCGACCGCGACCGCAGCGGCAATCCGGCGAACGAGCCTCATATGGTCTCCTTCTGGCGTAGTGGCCGCGAGCGCTCGGCCGGAATGCGCTGCTGCGCAGCCGGGTTCGCGCCTCACGGAAGTCAATAACCGGATGGTAGCTCCGAGCCGCGTTCCGGGCATCAGCCGCAGCGCTCACCCGAGCTCATCCCTGAGGCGTAGGGCTGGTCAGGGAAAACCCGCGGTCCCATCCTGCGCGAGCGAGCTTCGATCGGTGCACCGTCAGAGCCGGTAATGAGAGGCGACGGCGTCTCGGCCGGTGTAGTTCGGGCCGACGTGGGCATCGGCTCCGGCGTAGGTGAATTCCCAGCGTGGGAGGGCCCGGCCGCTGCGGGTGAGGCGGCGACTTCGCGCCGTGGACAGCGTTTGCGTTTCGTCCGACTCGAAGAGGGCGTGGGCGCTGCCACATCCGACATCCAGCCAGTGCTGGGGTGCGGGATGGGCCGCCAGCCAGGCAACGGGTCGAAGCCGAGTTCGCGACGGTAGGCGGGCGGACAGTCGGCGGTCGCGGTTCATGGCGGAGTTCGCCACTACCGCAGTCTGTTCCAGGTGGGCGTTGTCGAGTAGCTCGGGCACACAGGACATCCTGCCCGGTGCGGTCGACGGCGGTGCGGAGCCGCCGCCGACCGATTCAGGCGGCGGCCTTGTCCACGGGCGCCGGAGCCGAGGTGGGGAGGGTTTCGCGGGTGCGCATGGCGGCCCAGAGGGCGGCGGTGGCGGCGGTGCAGGCGGCGGCCCCGCCGACGTGGACGGCGACCAGGGCGGCGGGGACGTGGGTGAAGTACTGGACGATGCCGACCAGGGCCTGCGAGCACACCAGCGCGATCACCAGGACGAGGCGGTTGCGGATGGTCTTGTTCATGCCGACCGCGGCCAGGCCGCAGGCGAGGCCGACGAGCAGGGCCAGGTAGGCGACCAGGAGTTCGGCATGCAGGTGGACCAGGGTGACGATCTCGACCTGCAGGCGTTCGACCGGCTTCTCGACGCTCTTGTCACCCGCGTGCGGACCCGCGCCGGTGACCAGGGTGCCCGCGATCAGCGTTCCGGTGAGGGCCAGACCGGACAGGGCGGTGAGCAGCCGCAGCGGCTTGGGAACCTGAACCGTGTCGATGCCTTCGTCGGGTTCCCCGACCTTGGCCCACAGCAGCGTCGCCAGCCACACCATCAACATGGACGCGAGCAGGTGCACCGCGACCGTCCACCACAGCAGCCCGGTGCGCACGGTGATACCGCCGATCACCGCCTGCAGCACGGTGCCGCCGGGCATCAGCCACGCGTACACCTGGACTTCGCGCCGCCGCCGCGCCCGGGTGACCGCGAGCACGATGGCCGCCGCGGCCAGCGACACCACGAAAGTGAGCATGCGGTTGCTGAATTCGACCACCTGGTGCACCACCGGCACCTCGGCCACCGCGGTCGGCACGAAGCTGCCGGGGAAGCACTGCGGCCAGGTGGGGCAGCCCAGGCCCGACGCTGTGACGCGGACGACCGCGCCGGTTACCGAGATTCCGGCCTGGGACAGGATGACCAGGAAGGCGAGGAGTCGCTGCACCCGCAGGGAAGGCATCGGGAACAGGTCGGCAAGTCGCTGGAAGGCGCGAGACAGCACGCACCGATGGTAGCGGGGCCGCATTTCGCCCCGTCACCGGCCCTACTACAACGTGTCGTTAAACACCCGGGCGGGCGCGAACTTTCGAGGTGGCCGCGGCCCGGACGGCCTCAATCGAACTTGAAGAACCGGGTGGCCAGCCACCCCGCGAGCCCGCCCCAGCCGGCCAGCACCGCGAGCCCGTACCAGTCGATGCTGATGCGCATCGCCTGCTCCAGGCACTCCGACAGCGCCCCGGACGGAATGATGCGCGCGATCAGGCTCACCGCGTGCGGCAGGTCGTCGGACATGAAGACCAGGCTCGCGGTCCCCAGCATGACGAACCACAGAATGTTGGCGAGCGCCAGCACCACCTCGGCCTTGAGCGTCCCGCCCAGCAGCAGCCCCAGCGCCGCGAAGGTCGCGGTCCCGAGCGCGATCACCACCGCGCCCAGCACCAGCCCGGTCAGTGACGGCCGCCAGCCGAGCGCGAACCCGATGGCCCCCAGCAGGATCGACTGCAGCACCACCACGATCAGCACCGCCGAGCACTTGCCCGCGACAATGCCCCACCGCGGCAGCGGCGTCGCCCCGAGCCGCTTCAATGCCCCGTACCGCCGATCGAAGCCGACGGCGATGGCCTGCCCGGTGAACGCGGTCGACATGATCGCCACCATCATCACCGCGGGCACCACCCGGTCCACCCGGTGCTCACCGAGCCCGCTCATCGGCAGCAGGGTCAGTCCGATCAGCAGCGTGATCGGAATGAACATGGTCAGCAGCAGCTGTTCCCCGTTGCGCAGCAACAGGATCAGCTCCATGCGCGTCTGCGCCGCCAGCATCTTGGCCCGCGTGGTCGGCTGCGGCGCGGGGGAGAAGGTGCCCGCCGCGAATCGGTTCACGGTCTCGGTCATCCGCGCAGCTCCCGCCCGGTCAGTTCGAGGAACACGTCTTCCAGCCGGCGCTGGTCGATGCGAATGTCGGTGGGCAGCACGTCGATTCGCGCGCACCAGGCGGTCATGGTGGCCAGCACCTGCGGGGTGATGTCGCCCTGCAGCAGGTACGACCCGGGCGTGGTTTCGCGCGGGGTGAACCCTTCCGGCAGTGCGGCTTCCAGCAGCGACAGGTCGAGTTTGGGTGGTGCGGTGAACGCCAGCCGCCCTTCGGCCCCGTGCGAGGTGACCTCGGCGGGCGTGCCCTGCGCGACGATCTGTCCGTGGTCGATGATCACCAGCTGATCGGCCAGTTGCTCGGCCTCGTCCATCATGTGCGTGGTCAGCAGCACACTGACCCCGTCGCGGCGCAGCGCGTCGATGAGTTCCCACACCAGATGCCGTGCCTGCGCGTCCAATCCGGCGGTCGGCTCGTCGAGGAACACGATCTCCGGCCGCCCGACCAGCGCGCACGCCAGCGCGAGCCGCTGCTGCTGCCCGCCCGAGAGCCGCCGATACGGCGTTCGCCGAGCGTCTTTCAGTCCGAGCGTGTCCAGCAGCCAGGCCGGGTCCAGCGGATTCGCCGAATACGAGGCGACGAGATCGAGCATCTCCCCGGCCTTGGACCCCGGATACGCACCACCGCCCTGCAGCATCACGCCGATGCGCGGTCGGAGCTGATCGGAGTCGGCGATCGGGTCCAGGCCCAGCACCCGCACGGTCCCGGCGTCGGGAGTCACGAAGCCTTCGCACATCTCGGTGGTGGTGGTCTTGCCGGCGCCATTGGGTCCGAGCAGGGCCAGCACCTGTGCGCGTTCGATATCGAAGCTGATGCCGTCGACCGCGATGGTCTCGCCGTAGCGTTTCACGACGCCGTCGACGCGTACGGCGGGTCCGGAAGCTGCGGTCACGATGAGACACCGTAAGGCGTGGGCTGCTGTGACCGAGCCGACACCCCCGGCTGATTGCGCCACGGCAGCACATTTCGGGTGAGGAAGATCAGCGACAGGCCCACGATCACGGTGGCGATGGCGGATTCGACGATCTGGAAGACGTAGAAGTCCGCGCCGCGCGGCATGACCATCACCGACACCACGACCGACAGCACCACCGCCGGCACCCGGAACGCGGGCCGGTTGGCCCAGGCGGCGAGGGGCACGATCGCCCACAGCAGGTACCAGGGTTGCACCACCGGGAAGAGCAGCACGATCGCGCCGAGCGAAACCCCCAGCGCGCCGATCGCATTCAAGCGCCCGGTCCAGGCGGCGATGAGCATGCGCAGGGTCACGAAGCCCGCGATGAGTTCCGCGATGGGCCGGGTGATGTCGAGCAGGGCGGTGGTGTGGTCGCCGAGTCCGAGCAGCACGCCGCCGAACCCGGTGATGATCCCGACCGCGGTCGGTAGTGAGAGGTAGCTGCGCACAGAGGTGGCGGTGCCGACGGTATTGACCCAGCCGAATCCGAGTCCGCTGGCATAGCTCACCGAAAGTGTCGTGACCACGGCGATGACACCGAGTACACCGCCGGCGACGAGTACCGGTTTGAGCCCGCCCCCCCACCGCCGCGCCAGCGCCATGCCCACGAATCCGAGGCTCACCAGGGAGATGATCTTCACCGACGAGGACAGTGTGATCAGCACGGCACCGAAAACCAGCAGCGCCCAAGCCCTTTGATTGAACTGCGGGCAATCGTCGATGGCGCGCAGGCAGAATTCCATTCCCGCCAGCATCAGCCCGAGCATGAGCGCGTCATTGTGCACCCCGCCGACCAGGTGGAACAGCACCAGCGGGTTGGCCGCGCCCAGCCACAGCGCGCTCACCCCCGCGATTCCGCAGCGTCGCGACAGCCGCGGCAGCGCCCAAACCATCAGTGCCACGCCCGCCAATGCCAGCAACCGATGCAGCCACACCCCGAGAAGGATGTTGTCGCCGGTGATCTGCGCGATGCCGCGTCCCACCCACAGGAACAGCGGCCCGTAGGGCGCGGAGGTGTCCCGCCAGATGGTGGGGACATTGTTGGTGAGCACGTTGTTGAGCCCGAGCCCGGCCACCGGGCCGACCGAATACGGGTCCATGCCCCGGGCCGCGATCTCGCTCTGTGCCAGGTACGAATAGACGTCGTTGCTGAACATGGGCGGCGCGACGCTGAGCGGAATGATCCACAGCAGCAGCGTTCGATCCATCTGCGAGCGGCTGAGCCGGTGGCGTGGATCCCCGCCCCACCCGCCGACGGCGAAGCGGCCCAGCAGCAGCCACGCCATGATCACCAGGATGGTGCCGATCATGCACATGGCCAGCGTCGAGGTGCCGGCCCGCGCGAAGAACCCGAGCACCCGCATGCCGGAGATCGGATTCTGGTGCACCGGTTGGGCTCCGACACCCAGCGCGGACACCGCCATGATCACGGCCCCGGTCGCGCCGAGCAGCCGGATCCGCATCAATTGCAGGGTTTCGCGCCGGTCAAGGCCGGGCCGGTCGGCGTCGACTCCGTGCAGGACAGCGACGGTGTGATCGGCGGCGGGAACGTCCAGGCCCAGGGCCCGGCGTCCGATATCGATGACTCTGCGCCGCGCGCCTTCCACTACCGCCACAGCTGCGAAGCCTAGTCCGGAGCCGCGGGTCGGACGCCGATCGCATGGCCGTAGCGCGGGTTCGCCCGGTGTGCTCGTGAGTTGCCGATCGGCACCCACACTTGCGTTTGATACCCCGGGGGGTATAGTCGTGACATACCCCAGGGGGTATGGAAGGAAGTCAGATGCGAAGTACCACAGTCGGCGTCGCCGACGCTTCTCCGATCACGACCGCCCCCGGCGGTCTGCTGGGCCGCCTCGGGGCCCGCATGGCCGATCACGCCCGCTGGGTGTTCGGCTTCTGGTTGATCCTGTCGGTCGCCCTCGGCGCGGCCGCGCCCACGGTGTTCGACTCGCTCGCGGGGGCGGGCTGGCAGGCCAATGGATCCGAGTCCGTGCGTGTCCGCGAACTCGCGCAAGAGCACTTCGGTGGCAACTCGGCCGCGGCGGTGCAGGTGGTGATCCATTCGGACACCGCGACCATGGACAGTCCGCAGGCGCACCGCCTGGTGGGGGATCTCACCGGAATCCTGCAGGCCGACAGCCGATTCGGCGCGATCGTCGCACCCGTGCCGGGCCAGTCGGTCAGCCGCGACGGCCACACCGGCATCCTGCTGGCGGGCGCGAACGCGAACACCGACGAGATGGTTGCCGCCGTCACCGACGTCGGCCCGAAACTGCAGGCCCTCTCATCCGACGGCTTCGAGATCTATCCGACCGGCGCCTCGGCGCTGTGGAGCGACTTCAACAAGGCCAATCACGAGGCCATGATGAAGGCCGAGATGTTCTCGTGGCCGGTCACATTGGCGATCATGGTGCTGGCCTTCGGCTCGCTGGTGGCGGCCGGACTGCCGCTGCTGCTGACGCTCACCGGCCTCATCGCCTCGGCGGGTGGTCTGGTGTTGCTGAACCATGTGACGCCGATCTCGGTGTGGGCCATGAACTTCGCCATGATGTTCGCGCTGGCGCTGGGTATCGACTACGCGCTGTTCCTGGTCTCCCGCTTCCGCGACGCTGTTCGCGGTGACACGCCACCGCGCACCGCCGTCGCCGTCACCATGGCGACCGCCGGCAAAGCGGTGCTGCTCTCGGGCCTGACCGTGCTGGTGAGCCTGTCGGCCGTGCTCGTGGTGCCCGCGCCAGCGGTGCGGACCATGGCGGTCGGCATCATGTTCGCGGTCTCGTTCGTGCTGCTGGCCACGCTGACCCTGCTGCCCGCCGTGCTCGGCGCGCTGGGCCGGCGCGTGAACGCGGGCTCGCTGCCGTACGTAGCCCGGCAGCAGCATCGTTCGCCGGTCTTCGCGAAGTGGGGACAACTGCTGCACCGCCGCCCGTGGCCGTTCGCCATCGGCTCCCTGCTGGTGCTGGTCGCGCTCGCGATTCCGGTGACGAGCCTGAAGGTGGCCATGCCGTCCATCCAGGTGGTGCCCGCGGACGCGTCCGTGCGTCAGGGCTACGAGCTGGTCCAGCGCGAATTCGGCCCGGGTGCGCCCGGCATGCTGCAAATCGTGGCCCCCGCCTCCGACGGCGCGGATGTCCAGCGAATCGCGGCCTCGGACAATCGGATTGCGATGGTCACCCCGCCGCAGCCCGCCGCCGACGACAGCGGCCTGGTCATGCTCCAGGCGACCCCGACGGTCGACCCCTCGGATCCGGCCATGGGCGATATCGTCCATTCGCTGCGCGCCGCGCTCCCCGCGGGTGCGCTGGTCGGCGGGGCGGTTGCCGAGAACCTGGACCTCCAGCAGGCCTTGAACGACTACTTGCCCCTGGTGGTCGGCATCATCCTGGTGCTGGGCTTCCTGCTCCTGCTGGTCGCCCTGCGCGCCCCGCTGATCGCCCTGCTCGGAGCGGGTGTCAGCCTACTGTCGACCGCGGCGGCGTTCGGTGTGGCGAAGCTGGTCTTCCAGGACGGCCACGGTGCGGGCCTGCTCGGTTTCACGCCGCAGGGCTTCCTGGACGGCTGGGGTCCGGTGTTCTTCTTCGCCATGATCTTCGCCATCGCCATGGACTACACGGTCTTCCTGCTGGCCACGGCGAAGGAGCACTACGAGCGCTCGGGTGATCCGGAGGTGGCCCACATCGACGGCATCGCCCACTCGGGCCGGGTGATCGCGGCCGCGGCGGCGGTGATGGTGGCGGTGTTCTTCACCTTCGCCCTGGCCGATCCGCTGCCGCCGAAGGAGATGGGCATCATTCTCGGTGTCGCCGTCCTGCTGGACGCCGTGCTGATCCGCCTGATCCTGCTGCCGGTGCTGCTGCGCCTGACCGGGCACGCCGCGTGGTGGTCGCCGCGCTGGCTGCGCAAGGTGCTGCCGGACATCAGCTTCGCGCACTGACGGGTGGGGTCGTGGGAAAGGGTGAGCCCTCTCTCATGACCCTCCCATACCCCTAGGGGTATACTGAAGTCATCGGACTCAGGGAAGGAAACCCCCAATGATCGGCGACGAAGACAGCATCGCACTGGTCCTCAACCGGCTGCGCCGCGCACACGGACAGCTTGCGGGCGTCATCTCCATGATCGAGCAGGGCCGCGACTGCAAGGACGTGGTCACCCAGCTCGCCGCGGTCTCTCGCGCTCTCGACCGTGCCGGATTCAAGATCGTCGCCACCGGTCTGCGGGACTGCCTGACCGGGGAGCGGGCCGAGAACTCCGAGCCGATGACAGTTGAGGAACTGGAAAAACTCTTCCTGGCGCTGGCCTGAAGCTCTTCCGGGCGACCCCTGCCGAGCGATCGCCCAGCGCCGGGAGTGAAAGGAACTCGAGATGACCGCGATCCGACACTGGTCCATCGACCGCATCGTGCCGGGCCTGGCCGGCACCGTGGTGCTGCTCAGCCTCGCGCTGGTGCTCGCGTTCTCGCCCTGGTGGCTGCTGCTGACCGCCTTGGTGGCGGCCAACCTGGTGCTCTTCGGGGTCGTCGGCTGGTGCCCGATGACCCTGCTCCTGCAACGCCTGGGCGTGCCCCGAACCGGCAGCCCCGCAACGGAAAGGAATGCGTGATGACCCTCGCCCTCTCGGCCACCCTGCGCACCGATTTCGCCGATGCGGTGCAACGCACCCGGAAGGCCCTGTCCGAGCAGGGCTTCGGCGTGCTCACCGAGATCGACGTGACCGCGACCATGAAGCAGAAGCTGGACGCGGACATGGAGAACTACCTCATCCTGGGCGCGTGCAATCCGTCGCTGGCGCACACCGCCCTCGGTGTGGACCGTCAGATCGGCCTGCTGCTGCCGTGCAATGTGGTTGTGCGCGCGGATCGTTCGGACGCCGGCACCATGATCGTGGAGGCCATGAATCCGGAGGTGATGGTGCAGGTCGCGGGCGATCCGGCGCTGCAAGAGGTCGCCGACTGCGCCACGGCGATGCTGAGCGCGGCCATCGCGTCCCTCGGTTGATCCGCTGCCCGAACACGATTCGCGCTGCCCCTGTCGGACCCCGCTCATACTCTGGATGAATGGTGTCCGATTCGAAACGGCGAATCGAGGTGGCTGCGGCCGGGCTGCTCGCCCGCCACGGCTATCACGGATTCGGGTTGAAGAAGTTGAGCGAGGCGGCGGGGCTGCCGTATGGGTCGATCTATCACCACTTCCCGGGTGGGAAGGAGGAGATCGCCGTCTCGGCCATCACTGGCACGGGCGTGCTGGTGGGGCGCATGATCCGGCAGGCCCCGGGCGATGTGTTCGGCACCACGGCAACGCTGTTCGACTTCATGGCCACCAAACTGGCCGAGACCGACTGGGCCGCGGGCTGCCCGGTCGGGACCCCCGCCCTGGACGGCGGCAGTGATGTCGACTCCGTCCGCTCCGCGTGCGTGTCGGCCTTCGACGCCATGACACACGGTTTCGCCGAACTGCTCACCGAGCTGGGCCTGGCGCCGGGGGAGGCGCGTGATCTGGCCACCACGGTGGTCGCGGCCTACGAGGGCGCGACCGTCCTGGCCCGGGTGCGCCGCACCGATGAGCCGCTGCACACGGTTTCGGTGGCCATGGCCCGGTTGATCCGGCTGAGTCTCGCGGAAGTCGCTGCTGCCGAGGCGAATTCATCCTAGGGGGTTGACTGGAAAGAACGTTCTAGCGACGATCTATCCATGAAGCGACTCGTGCTCGACGGCCCGCACGCACTGCGCTGGGAAGACGCCGCCGAACCCACCCTCGATGCCCCCGATCAGGCCCTGGTCCGCCCCACCGCCGTGGCCACCTGCGATATCGACCCCGCGATCCTGCAGGGCCGGTTCCCACTGGCGGGCCCCTACCCCTTCGGCCACGAAGGGGTAGGGGAGGTGGTGGCCGTCGGCGACGACGTCACCACCGTCCGCCCTGGCGACAAGGTGGTGATCCCGTTCCAGATCTCCTGTGGCGCCTGCGATTCCTGCCGCCGCGGCCATACCGGCAACTGCACCACCCATCCGTTCATGTCCAGCTATGGCCTCGGCCCGATGGGCGGGCTGAGCTGGGGCGGGCTGTGGTCGGACCTGGTCGCCGTCCCGCACGCCGACGCCATGCTGGTCCCGCTGCCCGCCGGCGTGGATCCGGCGGCGGTCGCCAGTGCCAGCGACAATATCGCCGACGCCTACCGATCGGTCGTCCCGCAACTCGCCGCCCGCCCCGGCGCCGAAGTCCTGGTCCTGAGCGGTCCGGCCGCACCGTCCATCGGCCTGTATGCGGCCGGTCTCGCGGTGGCGCTCGGCTCCGCCCGGGCCGTCTACCTCGATACCGACCCCGAAAGGCTCGCCATCGCAGCCGAACTCGGCGCGGAGCCCGTCGAGGGCAGGCCGACCGACCGGGTCGGCCGGTTCCCGGTCACCGTCGAAGCCGCGGGCGGCTCCCAAGCCCTGGTGGCCGCCATCCGTGCCACGGCCAATGATGGCTTCTGCACCAGCGTCAGCGTCCAGACCCAGGATGTCGCCCTGCCCATGCTCGAAATGTATTCGCGCTGCTGCACTTTCCACACCGGCCGGGCGCACGCTCGCCCGTCGATCCCGCACATTCTGGATCTGGTGGCGGCTGGGCGTTTCGATCCGAGTGTGGTGACCACCCGCACCGTGGCCTGGGAGGATTCGATCGACGCGCTGCTCGAGGCGCCGGTCAAACTCGTCGCTACACGCTGAAGCCGGATACCGAGAGTGGTAGTCGCGCCAGCGTTTCCGGGTCGGCGAGCACGTCGATCCGGACGATCCGCTCGCCCTCGACGGTGAACGCCATGACCGCCGGTGGCTCGTCGCGGCCGGCCACCAGTGCCCCCGTCCACCAGCGGTCCGGGCACGACGTCGCCGAGCGGACGTTCGGGGTCCGCGGTCGATATCGCCGTCAATGGCGATGGCCCGCAGCAACCTGCGCAATATTCCGCGGCCGTAGCGGGTCGCGAATTCCCGCTGCTGGACCCCAGCGGAAACCGGTCGGCCGGCTTCTGGAAGAAATAGGGGCATGGCTGTTCGACCGATCCTCATCGCCGGTGACCCCAGACTGTCCACCCCGGCCGTGCCCGTCACCGAATTCGACGCGGAACTGGCCGCTTTCGTCGAGGACCTGTTCGAGACGAACACCGCGGCCCGGGGCGCGGGCCTGGCGGCCAATCAGATCGGCGATCCCCGTGCGGTTTTCGTGTACGACCTGATGACAGCCGACGGCCGCCGGCGTGGGTACGTCATCAATCCGAGCATCGAGACCTCCGAGATCCCGGAGACCATGCCCCACCCCGACGACGATGCCGAAGGCTGCCTCTCGGTGCCCGGCGAGTGGTTCCCGACCGGGCGTGCCGACTGGGCCGAGGTATCGGGCGTCGACATCCACAACCAGCCGGTCATCGTCTCCGGCACCGGCTACCTGGCCCGCTGCCTGCAGCACGAGACCGACCACCTGCTCGGCCACCTGTACCTGGACCGCCTCATCGGCCGAAATCAGCGCGCCGCCAAGAAGATGATCAAGGCCAATGGCTGGACCGAAGCGGGCCGCTCCTGGCTGCCCGGCCAGGACGCCGACCCGTTCCACGACTAGGTTCCGGTCTCCCGACCGGGTGAATGCATCGGCCTCGACACCCAGGGGCGATCCCGGTGATCGCCGACAGCGCGAATCCGGCCAGGGCGGTGGGGAATACGCGCGCGGCCGAGCGCGCGGGCCGGATGGTCGGCGAAGCGTGAACGAGGCAGCGAAGACGACGACGTAGCGGCTCATCCCCAGGCGATCAGGGTGAAATTGGCGAGATCGAACCGCCGGACGCGACGAACCCGATCACGCGATGGCCACGCGCCGTCTGTGGCGCGGATCCGCCCGGAGCGCAGGCCCGCTGCGTGCGCAGGCTCTTCAGTACCGGGACGATCGCGAAGACAGCGTTGTCCGGCGCCACGACCGAGAGGGAACACTCGGCGGCGCCGAATCGAACCCTGTTGCGTCGCAGGAGTAAATGGGGGCTCGCGGTCGGGGGGTCCTGTCACTACGGTCAGGCGGGCAATCGAAACCCGGGACCATGGGGGTGCGCATGCCGTTGCCGGCCACCGATCAGGCGACGGCCGCGAATCAGGCTGCGCCGCAGCGGCACTCGATTCCCCTGGTTGTGGTGTGGCCGGTGGCGGTGCTGGGTGCGCTGGCCGGGGCGTATTGGCTCCATCTGGCGATCGTGGCACCGCGGATGGCGCTGCACCTGGTCGATCTCGACGCCTATCGGATTGCGGCCGACCGGGTGGTGCACGGTGTTTCGGTGTACGACACACCGCTGCACGGCCATACACGCGGGGTCTGGGAGTTCGTCTACACACCGTTCGCGGCGCTGATGTTCGTGCCCCTGGCGGCACTGCACGGAGCGGCATTCACCTGGGTCGGCGGGCTCGCGAATTTCCTCATGCTCACCGGATCGGTGTGGGCAGCCCTGTCGGTGCTGGGCTATCGCCGCGATCGTCGCATGCTGATCGTGGGACCGACCGCTGCCGGGCTGCTGCTGTTGTGCGAGCCGATCCGCGAGACCATGGCGTTCGGCCAGGTCAACATGTTGTTGCTGCTCCTCGTCCTGGCCGATATGGCCTTGCCCGATTCGTCACGCGTGAAAGGCGTACTGACCGGCATCGCGGCCGGTATCAAGCTGACTCCGGCGTTCTTCATTCTCTACCTGCTGGTGACCCGACGATTCCGGGCCGCCGCCACCGCGACCGGCGCTCTGGTGACCACGATGGTGATCGGTCTGGCTGTGCTGCCGAAGGATTCACTGACCTTCTGGAGCGGCGGGTTCGCCGACGCCTCCCGCGTCGGCGCCCCCGAGAATCCGGACAACGAATCGCTGCGCGGCATGCTCGCCCGCTCGCTGGGTTCGGGTGGTGGCAGCCAATTGCTGTGGCTCGCAGCGGCTCTCGTCATCACCGCCGTCTGCCTTGTGCTGGCCCGCCGGCTCTCCGGGACCGGCCGCGAACTTCCGGCCGTGGTCCTGTGCGGCCTGACCAGCACCGTCGTCTCCCCGTACAGCTGGATCCACCACTGGGTCTGGCTCGCGCCCCTGCTGATCTACCTGGCCCATCTGGCGAATCGCCACCGCTCCGTCCCCACCGTCGCGGGTCTACTCGCCGTCTTCCTCGTCTGTTCAGGCGGTCTGTTCATCCTGTTCGGCGTCCATCGCGAGAGCGTCTTCGACTTCCCGAACCGGGGCCCTTTCGCCTTCTTCGACCACAATGCCTTTATCTGGCTCGCCCTGGTCCTTTTCGCTGTCACCGCCGTCGCTCTCGGGCGAAATACACCGGCGAAGAGCGACGGGTCGGCATAGAGGTCGGCTGATGTCCTTCAGCGGGTGACGGATTCGCGTGCGTCCATCGCCGCGCCGGTCAGCTCGATCGAACGCACCCGGTCGTCGATGTTCTGGGCGTGATGCGCCGTGATGAGTTCGTCGGCCTGGATGCCGGCCGCGAAGTCCTCCAGGTACGCGACGACGTCGGCGGGTGTGCCGACGGCCGTGTACGTGGTCATCCTGGCCAGGTGACGGCCGTTGGGCGAGGCCAGGAAGGCGTCGATCTCCTCGTCGGAGAAGTCCATGCCCGCCGCGCCGCGCTTGATGAACGCGCGGGTGCGCGCCCGGTAGGAGATGGTCTTCTGCTCCTCGGCCTGCGCGCGGTCCTCGGCCGCGAACACATTGACCCCGGCCATGACATACGGCTCGGCCAGTTGTTCGGAGGGCCGGAACCGGTCGCGGTATTCGCGGACGGCCTCGTGCAGGGAGTCGGGCGCGAAGTGCGAGGCGAAGGCGTAGGGCAGGCCCAGGTGTGCAGCGAGCTGCGCGCCGAACAGCGACGACCCCAGAATGTAGAGCGGCACAACGCCTTCCGCGCGCGGCACCGCCTGAATGCCCGGAATCCGCGAGTTCCCGGTCAGGTACCCCTGCAACTCCAGCACATCCTGCGGGAAGGTGTCCGCCGAGGACGGGTTACGCCGCAGCGCCCGCATGGTTTCCTGATCGCTGCCCGGCGCGCGACCCAGCCCGAGGTCGATGCGACCCGGGTACAGCGATTCGAGGGTGCCGAACTGCTCGGCGATCACCAGCGGCGAGTGGTTCGGCAGCATGATTCCGCCCGCGCCGAGCCGGATGGTCTCGGTATGCCCGGCCACGTGCCCGATGAGCACGCTGGTCGCGCTGGAGGCGATCGACTTCATATTGTGGTGCTCGGCATACCAGACCCGACGGTACCCACTGCGTTCCGCCGCCTGTGCCAGCGCGACGCTGTTCTGGAAGCTGTCACGCGCGGTCTGACCGGGCGCGATCACCGCCAGGTCGAGGAGGGACAGTGCGATGGGCATGCTGGCACCGGCTTTCGTGGATGTCGTCGTCTGGACGGCGGGCGCTCTTGTGCCCGCACCCCAGTGATAATTCGATTGTCATCGAACTTATGCCCGCGCCGCACTGAGCCGACATCGGGCGACCGGTCGGCTACCGGAATTTCTCCACATGCTCCGCGGCCCAGTCCCGGACATCCCGCGCCGGCCGCCCGGTGAGGTCGGCCACCGTTGTCGTGACCAGATCCGAGCGTGGCCGGAATTCGGCCATCGACAGCAGTGATTCGATGAGCCGGCCCGGCAGTCCGGCCCCGGTCATCGACTCCCGCGCCACCTCCAGCGGCAGCGCTTCGAACCGGAGCGAACGGCCCAGCGCCTCGCCGATCGCCGCGACCTGATCCGCCCGCCCGACCACCCGCGGCCCGGTCACCAGGTATTTCCGCCAGGTGTGCGAGTGATCGGTGAGCAGTCGCGCCGCCACGGCCGCGATATCGCCCTCGTGCACCACCGCGCTCGGTGCGACCTCGGTCCCGCGCACCACGTCACCGGCGCGAATCTGCCCCGCCCAGCCCAGCGCGTTGGAGGCGAGGGTGTCCGCGCGCAGCACGGTCCACGGCAGCCCCGAGGCCTCGATGAGCCCCTCCATCTCGGCATGCAACCGCGGAATCAGATCCGATTGCGGCCCTTGGTCGTTCACCGTCGTGGATGACAGATACACGACGCGCTGAGCGTGCTCGGCGAGCACCTTCAGCACCTGCGCCGCGCCCTCCGTCCCATGGAACGGCCACACCAGGAACACCGAGTCGACCCCGTCCGCGGCCGCGCCCAGCGATTCCGGCTCGGCCAGATCCCCGCCCACCACCTCGACTCCGGGCGGCAGGCCGGCGGTCCCCGGATCGCGAGCCAGCGCTCGTGCCCGGATCCCCGCCGCGACCAGTTGGGCAATTACCTGCCGGCCGACGTTTCCCGTCGCACCCACCACGAGCACACTGTTCACGTCTTCGGAAACCCACCGTGACCGGGTCGAATTTCCTGAATGCCCGGATATGTATGGTGGCCCGAATCACACCCGAACCCATCGCCCCAGGTCGCGAAGATCAGGTCAGGTGACCCTTACTGGAACAAGGGATGGAATTCCGTCACACTGATGTTGTGAAAACCGTGGGTTTGCGGAACGCGGAACAGGCCGGGCACCAACACGAGGGTGCCCGGTCCGTTGTCGTGCCCGTGCCGGCGGGTGAGGGCCATACCAGGGAAGCCGTCATCAAGCTGCTGCTGGAGGAGGGCCCGATCACCGCGACCGCCATCGGCGAACGCCTGGGCCTGAGCCCGGCGGGCGTGCGCCGGCACCTGGACGCGCTCATCGAATCGGGCGAGGCCCGCGCCATGCGGTCGGCGCCGTGGCAGCAGAAGGGCCGCGGTCGTCCCGCCAAGCAGTTCCAGCTGACGGCCACCGGCCGTGGCCGCCTCGGGCACGCCTACGATGACCTCGCCGGAGCCGCCATGCGGCAGCTGCGGGAGATCGGCGGGGACCAGGCCATCGCGGAGTTCGCGCGCAAGCGGGTGGCGACCATCGTGTCCGGGGTCGACGAGCTCGCCGGGCACACTCCGGCCGAGACCGAGGCCAAGGCGGAGGAGATCGCGGACGCGTTCACCGACGCCGGATTCGCTGCCTCGACCCGGAAGGTCGGTGCGGGCGTGCAGATCTGCCAGCACCACTGCCCGGTCTCGCATGTCGCCGAGGAGTTCCCGGAGCTGTGCGCGGCCGAGCTCGAAGCCTTCCGGGAGATTCTCGGTACGCACGTGCAGCGCCTGGCGACCATCGCCAATGGCGACTGCGCCTGCACCACGCACGTCCCGCTCGTCGCAGTGCCCCCTATATCGAATACCGCCCAAAAGAATTCCGCATCGACCCCCGTTGCGCAGCCCGCAACGACTTCTACACATGACTCCGGAAGGAGTGCCGAATGACGACGACCACCGACCAGGTGCAGCCGCTGTCCCAGGAAGAGACCATCGCGTCCCTGGGCACCTACGAGTACGGCTGGGCCGACGAGGATGTCGCCGGTGCCAGTGCCAAGCGCGGCCTGTCCGAGGACGTCGTACGCGACATCTCGGCGAAGAAGAACGAGCCCGAATGGATGCTCGACTTCCGTCTCAAGGCGCTGCGCATCTTCGACAAGAAGCCCATGCCGAGCTGGGGCTCCAACCTCGAGGGCATCGACTTCGACAACATCAAGTACTTCGTGCGCTCGAGCGAGAAGCAGGCCGCGTCCTGGGAAGAGCTGCCCGAAGACATCAAGAACACCTACGACAAGCTGGGCATCCCGGAGGCGGAGAAGCAGCGGCTGGTCGCGGGTGTCGCCGCGCAGTACGAGTCCGAGGTCGTCTACCACTCCATCCGTGAGGACCTGGAAAAGCAGGGCGTCATCTTCCTCGACACCGACACCGGTCTCCGGGAGCATCCGGAGATCTTCCAGAAGTACTTCGGCTCGGTCATCCCGTCGGGTGACAACAAGTTCTCCGCGCTGAATTCGGCGGTGTGGTCGGGTGGTTCGTTCATCTACGTGCCGCCGGGCGTGCACGTGGACATCCCGCTGCAGGCGTACTTCCGCATCAACACCGAGAACATGGGTCAGTTCGAGCGGACGCTGATCATCGTCGACGAGGACGCCTACGTCCACTACGTCGAGGGCTGCACCGCGCCGATCTACTCCTCGGATTCGCTGCACTCCGCGGTGGTCGAGATCATCGTGAAGAAGGGCGGCCGCTGCCGCTACACCACCATCCAGAACTGGTCGAACAACGTCTACAACCTGGTGACCAAGCGCGCCAAGGCCGAGGCGGGCGCGACCATGGAGTGGGTCGACGGCAATATCGGCTCCAAGGTGACCATGAAGTACCCGGCCGTGTGGATGACCGGTGAGTACGCCAAGGGTGAGGTGCTCTCCATCGCGTTCGCCGGTCCGGACCAGCACCAGGACACCGGCGCGAAGATGCTGCACCTGGCGCCGCACACCTCCTCGACCATCATTTCCAAGTCGGTGGCGCGTGGCGGCGGTCGTGCCTCCTACCGCGGCCTGGTTCAGGTGAACAAGGGTGCGCACGGTTCGAAGTCGACCGTGAAGTGCGATGCGCTGCTGGTGGACAACGTCTCTCGCTCCGACACCTACCCCTACGTCGACATCCGCGAGGACGACGTGACCATGGGCCACGAGGCCACGGTGTCGAAGGTGTCCGAGGACCAGCTGTTCTACCTGATGAGCCGCGGCCTCACCGAGGACGAGGCCATGGCCATGATCGTGCGCGGCTTTGTCGAGCCGATCGCCAAGGAGCTCCCGATGGAGTACGCCCTGGAGCTGAACCGCCTGATCGAACTGCAGATGGAAGGAGCCGTCGGCTGATGACGGTCGAGAATGTTGCCGTTGCCGCCGAGGGCCGTGTGCCGGCGATCAACAAGGGCGAGGTTTTTGCGTCCTTCGACGTGAACGCCTTCGAGGTGCCGTCCGCGCATGACGAGGCGTGGCGCTTCACCCCGTTGCGTCGCCTGCGTGGTCTGCACGACGGCACCGCCGTTCCGGACGGCCGGACCGTCGTGGAGGCGAACGCTGTCGAGGGCGTGACGGTGGAGACCGTCGGCCGTGACGACGCTCGCCTGGGTGTCGCCGGTACCCCCACCGATCGCGTTGCCGCGCAGGCGTACTCGGGTTTCGAGCACGCGACCATCGTGTCGATCGGTGCGGAAACCGAAGTGGCCGAGGCGGTCGTCATCACCATCACCGGTCCGGGAGAGGGCAAGACCGCCTACGGGCACACTCAGATCCGACTGGGCAACTTCGCTCACGCGAACGTGGTCCTCGACCAGCGCGGCAGCGGAACCTACGCGGAGAACGTGGAATTCGTGCTCGGCGACAGCGCCAAGCTGAATGTCATCGTCATTCAGGACTGGGCCGACGACGCCGTGCACGCGACCGCGCACCACGGCAAGCTGGGCCGGGACGCCACCCTGCGGCACACCAATGTCACCCTCGGTGGCGATCTGGTGCGCCTGACCGCGACTGTGCGCTACGACGGTCCGGGCGGCGACGCCGAGCTGCTCGGCGTGTACTTCGCCGATGACGGCCAGCACTTCGAACAGCGCCTGCTGATCGATCACGGGGTGCCCCACTGCAAGTCGAACGTGCTGTACAAGGGTGCGCTGCAGGGCGATCCGTCCTCCAGCAAGCCGGACGCGCGCACCGTGTGGGTGGGCGACGTGCTCATTCGCGCGGCAGCCGAGGGCACCGACACCTACGAGGCCAACCGCAACCTGGTGCTCACCGATGGTGCGCGCGCCGACTCGGTGCCGAACCTGGAGATCGAGACCGGCGAGATCGTCGGCGCCGGACATGCTTCGGCCACTGGGCGTTTCGATGACGAGCAGCTGTTCTACCTGCGCTCGCGCGGTATCACCGAGGAGGCGGCGCGGCGTCTGGTCGTGCGCGGTTTCTTCTTCGAGATCATTCAGAAGATCACGGTCCCCGAGGTCCGGGAGCGGCTCGAGGCGGCCATCGAGGCCGAGCTCGCCGCTGTCGGCGCCTGACACCAACTTCCCATCCCCGCAAAGGAATTCGAATTCGATGACCACCCTGGAAATCAAGGACCTGCACGTCGAGGTCGCCAACCCGGACGAGAACGCCGAGCCCATCAAGATCCTCAAGGGCGTCAACCTGACCGTGAAGTCCGGTGAGACCCACGCGATCATGGGCCCCAACGGCTCCGGCAAGTCGACCCTGTCCTACGCCATCGCCGGGCACCCCAAGTACACCGTCACCCAGGGCACCATCACCCTCGACGGCGAGAACGTGCTGGAGATGTCGGTCGACGAGCGGGCGCGGGCGGGCCTGTTCCTGGCCATGCAGTACCCCGTCGAGGTCCCGGGCGTCTCGGTCTCGAACTTCCTGCGCACCGCCGCCACCGCCGTCCGCGGCGAGGCCCCGAAGCTGCGCACCTGGGTGAAGGAAGTCAAGGAGGGCATGTCCGAGCTGGACATCGATCCGGCCTTCGGCGACCGCTCGGTCAACGAGGGTTTCTCCGGCGGTGAGAAGAAGCGCCAGGAGATCCTGCAGCTGAGCCTGCTCAAGCCGAAGATCGCCATCCTCGACGAGACCGACTCGGGCCTGGACGTGGACGCGCTGCGGATTGTTTCCGAGGGTGTGAACCGTTACAAGGAGCGGGAGACCGGCGGCATCCTGCTGATCACCCACTACACCCGCATCCTGCGCTACATCCAGCCGGACTTCGTTCACGTGTTCGTGGGCGGTCGCATCGTGGCCGAGGGCGGCCCCGAGCTGGCCGAGGAACTCGACGCGAATGGCTACGTGCGCTTCACCTCATCCGCGGCGAGCCGCGAATCAGATTCTGTCGTAGGAGCCTAAATGACAAGCACCGTGGGGACTCTCGACATCGCCAGGGTCCGGGCCGACTTCCCGATCCTGAGCCGGACCGTGCGCGACGGAAAACCGTTGGCGTACTTGGATTCCGGTGCGACGTCGCAACGTCCGCTGCAGGTGCTCGACGCCGAGCGGGAATTCCTGCTCGAACACAACGCGGCCGTGCATCGCAGCGCGCACCAGCTCGCCGAGGAGGCCAATGAGGCCTACGAGGCGGCGCGCGCGGCGATCGCGGCGTTCGTCGGCGTCGGCGCGGACGAGATCGTGTACACCAAGAACGCGACCGAGTCGCTGAACGTGGTGGCCTACGCCTTCTCCGACGACCGATTCCCGTACCGCGTCGGGCCCGGCGACGAGATCGTCATCACCGAGCTCGAACATCACGCGAATCTCGTGCCGTGGCAGGAGCTCGCGCGCCGGACCGGTGCGACGCTGAAGTGGTACGGCGTCACCGACGAGGGTCGCATCGACCTGGACTCGCTGGAGCTGTCGCCGGCCACCAAGGTGGTCGCCTTCACCCACCAGTCGAACGTGACCGGCGCGGTCGCGGATGTCGCCGAATTGGTGCGCCGCGCAAAGGAAGTCGGCGCGATCGTGGTGCTGGACGCCTGCCAGTCGGTGCCGCACATGGCGGTGGACTTCAAGGCGCTGGGCGTCGACTTCGCCGCCTTCTCCGGCCACAAGATGCTGGGCCCCTCGGGAGTCGGCATCCTGTACGGCCGCCGCGAGCTGCTCGAGGACACCCCGCCGTTCATCACCGGTGGTTCCATGATCGAGACCGTGTTCATGGATCATTCGACCTTCGCCCCGCCGCCGCAGCGGTTCGAGGCGGGCTCGCAGATGATCTCGCAGGTCGTCGGATTGGGCGCGGCTGTCCGGTATCTGAGCAATGTCGGCATGGAAGCCGTTGCAGCGCATGAGCACTCGCTCATCGGCGCGGCGCTCGAGGGCCTGGGCGAGATCGACGGCGTCCGCATCATCGGCCCGACCGAGAACGTGAACCGCGGTGGCGCGGTGTCGTTCCTGGTGGACGGTATTCACGCCCACGACGTCGGCCAGATCCTCGACGACCAGGGTGTCGCCGTCCGGGTGGGTCACCACTGCGCGTGGCCGCTGCACCGGCACTTCGGTATCGCCGCGACCGCGCGGGCCTCGTTCGCGGTGTACAACACCCTCGACGAGGTCGATCAGCTGGTGGCCGCGGTGCGGAAGGCCCAGAGCTTCTTCGGAGTTGCATAGAACATGCGCATGGAGCAGATGTACCAGGAAGTCATCCTGGACCACTACAAGCACCCGCACCACCGAGGGCTGCGCGAGCCCTTCGGCGCCGAGGTGCACCACGTCAACCCCACCTGCGGTGACGAGGTGACGCTGCGTGTGCACATCGACGACAACGGCGACGTCAAGGACGTGTCGTACGACGGCCAGGGTTGCTCGATCAGCCAGGCGTCCACCTCGGTGCTCACCGACCAGGTCATCGGCCTGCCGGTGCAGCAGGCGCTGAAGGTGGTCGAGGCGTTCGACGAGATGGTCACCAGCCGTGGCACCGTCGAGGGCGACGAAGAGGTGATCGGCGACGGCATCGCGTTCGTCGGCGTCGCCAAGTACCCCGCCCGCGTGAAGTGCGCGCTGTTGGGCTGGATGGCGTTCAAGGATGCCGTGGTGCGGATAGCCTCGGCCGAGGAAGCCAAGAAGACGATGGGCAACGGGGAGTAGAGATGAGCGAAACCGACCAGCAGGCCATGGAACTCACCCCCGAGGAGATCCAGCACCTCGAGGACATGGAGGAGGCGATGCGCGACGTCGTCGACCCCGAGCTGGGCATCAATGTCGTCGACCTCGGCCTGGTCTACGGCATGACCTTCGAGGACGGCATCGCCAAACTCGACATGACCCTGACCTCCCCGGCCTGCCCGCTGACCGACGTCATCGAAGACCAGTCCCGCAACGCCCTCGTGCGTTCCGGCCTGGCCGAAGACCTCCAGATCAACTGGGTCTGGATGCCCCCGTGGGGCCCCGACAAGATCACCGACGACGGCCGCGAACAGCTGCGCGCCCTCGGCTTCACGGTCTAGCGGGGCCGGTAACACCGCCGACGATGCGGACCGATCCGATGCGGATCGGCCCGCATCGTCGTTTTCGGCTCGGGCCGTTGATCACTCGGCTGAACCCGGCCAACTTGACTGTGCTGTCCGCTGGGTAGGTCTCGGCGGCGCCACACCGAAAAATGCGTCGGCCCAGCGCGTTACGGTGATCGACGGATCTGGAAGGGATTCGGGAATCAGCCGGCGAGATCGGCCCGCCGGTCAGGCAGAGAGGTCGCTGTCGAGGGGGTAGCGGTCGGCCAGGGCCGTGCGATCGTTGTAGAAGAAGTTGAGGACGAGATCGTCGGCGACTCGGAACAATTCGTCGCGACCCTCGACGGCGGCCACCCATTCCATGGGCAAGGTTTCGAGGCCGTGGATGGCGCCGATGAGGTTGCCTGCCACCGCACCCGTCGAGTCCGAGTCGCCGGAGTGGTTGACCGACAGCAGGAGCCCGGCGCGAATGTCGCCGGTGCGGTAGGTGTGCAGTGCGCAGTACACGGCGATGGCCAGGCACTCCTCGGCGCACCACCCCGCGCCGATTCGCTCCAGCCGCTCCGGGGTAGGGTCACCAAGGTGCGCGGTGGTGAGGGCGGCGGCCAGCGCGGTGATCGTTTCGGCGCTCGCGGGCATCGGGGCGAGCCGGGAGATGGTGTCCTGCACCGCGATCGGCAGTTCGGTTCCGGACAGGACGCTGTCGATCAAGATTGCGAGGGCGCCCGCCGCGAGGTAGCCGGTCGGGTGGCCGTGGGTGAGCTGGGCGCATCGCATGGCGGTATAGAACGCGCGGTCGGCACCGAATCCGGCCAGCCCGAACGGCGCCGACCGCATCACGGTCCCGCACCCCTTCGACTTCGGATTCACCGGCCCCGGCTCCCCGAACTCCAACGGCGGCACGAACCCTTCGGCCTGCCGCCGCAGCCCGGTCAGGCAGGCATTGCCCGGAGACCGCATGGCATACAGGAATCGGTGCCCCGCCAGCCACCCGTCCACATCGGCCGCAGGTTTTTCTTGCTGCTGAGTATCCCGCCACCGCAGGTAGGCGCGGCGCAGCGCCGGCGCGGGGTCCGCACCCGGCGGACAGCGCAGCAGCCCCTCGGCGGTGAACAGCGTCATCTGAGTGTCGTCGGTGATCTGCTGTGGCGCGGCCGGATCCGGGCCGGGCAGGAATCCGGTAACCCCCGCCGCCCCGTACCGGCCCCGGATCTGCTGCAGCGACAGAAACTCGATCGGCCACCCCAGCGCGTCCCCGATCGCTCCGCCCAGCAGCGCCCCGCGCACCCGGTCGAACAGCCTCTCGTGATCTTGCACGCCACCCACCCTATGCGCGTCGCCCGCAGAGCCGTCAGGATGCGCCGCATCCGTCGTGACATGGCCGGGAGTGACGCAGCCGTCGTCGCCGGAGTGACGCAGCCTGTTGTGACCCTGAGTGACACGGCCGGTCGTGGCCGGGAACGGCCGGTTCGGACCGTAGGATTCTCCGGTGACCTATGACGACTTCGACGGGTTCGAGCATCTCGATACCTCCACATTGCCGGAGCGGCAGCAGCGGATTCTGTGCAGTATTCGCGATTGGGTGCAGCGGCACGGGTATTCGCCGAGTACGCGGGAGATCGGCGATGCGGTCGGGTTGAAGTCGGCTTCGTCTGTTTCGCGGCATTTACGCGAATTGGAGGAGCGAGGATTTCTCAAGCGCAGTGAATCGGTGACCCGGCCCATGGATGTGCGGCTGTTCCTGCGGGCGGCGGGGCCGCAGCGGCAGCAGGACGAGAATTCGGTGCCGGTGCCCGTGGTGGGCGATATCGCGGCCGGTACGCCGATTCTGGCCGAGGAGCACACCGACGACGTGCTGTCCCTGCCGCGCGAGCTGGTGGGCCGTGGCACCGTCTTCGGCCTGCGGGTTCGCGGTGACTCCATGGTCGACGCCGCCATCTGCGACGGCGACATCGTGGTGGTGCGCAAGCAGCAGGAGGCGCACACCGGCGAGATCGTGGCCGCCATGATCGACGGCGAGGCCACCGTCAAGGTCTACCGCCGCGCCAATGGGCATGTGTATCTGGAGCCGCGCAATGCGGCCTACCCGGTGATCGATGGCGACCACGCCCAGGTGCTGGGTAAGGTTGTCTCGGTCATGCGCAGGGTCTGAGCGTCTGGCATGATGACGGCCGTTATTACCTTCCATCCCCGGGGAGTATCGAATGTCGTTGCTGCGCAAGGCCGGTGTAGGCCTCGCCGTTACGTCGATGGCCGCGATCGGCACCGTGGCCGCCGGAACCGCCTCCGCGGCGGACAGTGAACCGGTCTTCGTCGCCACCTCCGGTGACCTTTACGGCGCGCTCGCGCTGTCCAAGAGCACCGGAAACGTCGCCTATGCCGTGAACTACGGCAGCTGGGACAGCGCGGACAGTACCGCAGTGGACAAGTGCGGCGGCGGCGACTGTGCGGTCGTCGTGCACTTCGCCAATGCCTGCGGCGCGGTCGCACAGGGCGCCGACACCCGCTTCGGCTGGGCGTGGGCTCCGTCCAAGGTGGAGGCCGAGTCGGCCGCCATCAACGTCCTCGGCAAGAGCGCCCCGGGTTTCCCGGACACGGGGTCGTCCTCGCCGCGCCAGGCCAAGGTCATCCTGTCGGCGTGCACCGACAACGCGAGCTGACCGATCGCGAATCACCCAGGCGCCACACCGGATTCGTCCGGTGTGGCGCTGTTTTGTTTGCCAGAGTCCATTTTCCAGCAACACTCCCAGCCGGACGGAGATGATTTCCCGGTGAAGGACATCACCTACGAGGACACTCGGTTCGCAATGCACGCGGCGGCCGAGCTGCTGATCGCCGGCCCGCAGTACCGCCGATTCGGCAGCATCCGCATGCGTATCGTGCTGGGCGGCTTCACCGGCATCAAGTGGCCGGTGTCGGTGACGGGCACCGATCTGGTGTGGCCACAGGGCCGCATCCGCCTGCACGGCACCTACGGTGACCTCGCTTCGACCGCCGGATTCGCGGCCGATGCCCCGCCCGCGGGCCTGTATGCCGATGGCACCCGCATGGATCCGGACGAATCCTTCAGTGTCGACGCCGGCGCCGCCACCACGGTGCACGACTGGTTCGCGGTGGGAGACACCGCATTACGGCGCTTCGCCGGGGTACAACCGGTGCTGTGGCCCGAGCACTTCGATCTGTCCGTCGCTGTCGACGAGGTGAATTACGGCGTCTCCCCAGGGGATTGGGACAACCCGCAGCCCTACGCGTATGTCGGTCCGTGGACCCGGCGCGAGGGCGAGTTCTGGAACACGTCCTTCGGGGCGATGCGCCCGCGCGCCGAGGTGACGACGGTCGAGGGCCTGATGGAGTTCTTCCGGGAGGGCAGAGCCCGTGCCGCGCAGGACAATTGACGTCAGGGCAGGTGCGCCTTCAGTACATCGCCGCCCTCGGTGCCGAGGATGAAGGTGTGGTCGTCGGACGGGTTGACGGCCACGGAGGTCAGCGGCTGTCCCGACAGCAGCGTGCAGCTGGTGTGGGTGACCGGATCGGCCCGCACGAATTGCCCACTGCCGGTAGCGATATAGAGCAATCCATCCGCAGCTATCGCCAGATCGTCGGGGAGCAGCGGTGCGGTGAGCGGCGCGGGCGCCAGATCGACGGCGACGCCGGCCCGGTCCGGATCGTCGATGGGCAGCGCGACGATGCGCGCCGTGGGGCTCTCCAGCAGGGTCACATAGAGGATGTTCCCGGCCGCGGCGATCCCGTCGGCTCCGGATCCCTTGGCCGCCAGCGCGTTCCGGGCCCGCTCGGTCCACTCGGTGTCGAGTGTCCCGTCCGGCCGGATCCGCTCCACGGTATTGGCGGTGGTGTCGGCGACGAACAGATTCCCGGCCGCATCGAAGGCGGCCCCATTGGCCTGGCCGAGCCCGGAGACGAAGACCTCGGGCCGCGGAACGGTCGCGGCGGGATCGAATCGGAGCACGCCGCCCTGCCCGGCGAGCCCGGCGAAGGGTGAATTGCCGAATGTCACGTACATCAGCCCGTCCGGGCCGAGCCGGACCGCGCCCGGGCTCGATACCGGCACGCTGACGACGATGTGACCGTCCCGGTCATACCGCTCCACCGCATTGCGGTAGGTGCGCGCGACCCAGACGTCCCCGGTCGCGTCGAATCCCAGATTCTCCGACCAGTCGCCCACCGGCGTGCGGGTGGGCAGGCCCATCGCCAGTTCGGCGGGGGAGCAGGAAACCGGCGTGGCCGTGCCGGGTACATCGGCGGCGGCCGGACCGGCCATCGCGACGGGTCCGCTCGCGGCGACGGCCAGCAGGAGGATCACGCCCAGTCCGGCGCGTCGCACCCTGGGATCCGCTTGCGGCGCAGCTACTTCCGATCGCGGCTCCGGCATCGAGGCGCTCCCTTCGCTGGGCGGTGGTCGCGGCCAGCGTATATCGCCTGGTCCGGCCCGGCAATGATCATCGGGCCGACATTCTCGAAGGTCAGGCGACCGTTACGACGCGGCGGGGTGCGTGGGTAGCTGCTCGGTGGAGCGTTCCGCCAGTGCCGCTTCGACATTCGCGATGCCGGCCCGCACTCCGAGCCCGTAGCCGTCCTCGCCGAGGGCGTCGAGCCGGTCGCGGGCGTCGTCGAGGTGGCGCTGGGCGGTGTCGAACGCGCCCAGGCGGCGGTAATTGTCGGCGAGATTCAGGTGCAACGACGGGTAGAAGCCCCGGACACTCAACCCCGCATGGTGGGCCTGGGCCCGCTCGTCGGTCAGTGCGTCGGCGGCATCGAGGGCCCGGATGTCCCAGGTGAGCGCATCGGCCGCATGCGCCTGGAGGTCGGCCAGGAAATGGGCGAGCGAGACCCGGTGCAGCGGGTCGCCGCCCGCGCCGATGGTGTCCCACAGCGCGGTCAGCTGCTTCCGCGCCGTCGCCGCATCACCTTGGCGGCCAAGGGTTACGGCGTCGTTGATGGCGGTCATGGTCTCGTCGACGGCGGTCATGCCCGCGACCGTAGCGTCAGGGTCCGACAACTAGCGGGCGGGCCGCCCGTGCCGCCCGTCCCCGGTGATCCGGCCGCGCCGGATGAGATCGCGCTTGGTGCCGGGTCCGAGGGTGACCTGCTCGTCGGCCCCGGCCACGGCCTCGTCCGGATTGGGCCGCACGAACAGTGTGACCGTGGTGCCCTCGGTGAACCCGTTCCTGCGCATCATGGACGCCGAGGCCGTGTTGTGGTTCTCCACGTCGGTCACGATGCGGGCCGCACCGTGCTGGAACAGCAGATCGCAGCACGCGGTCATGAGCCGGCCCGCGACACCGCGCCCCTGCATCTCGGGCGCCACGGCGATCCACTCCAGGTACGCCCAATCCTCGCGCAGCTCGAATTCCATGGAGGCCAGCACGAATCCGACGACCCGATCCGAATCCACCGCCACCCAGCAGGACCGGCCGGCACTGTCGAGGTGCTCGGCCACCGAGGTTAGCGACCATGAGGTGTAGGGCTTGGCCTGGGTGTCGAACACCTGGTAGCCGAGGTCGATGACCTGACGCAGATGTCCGAGCCCCATGGGCACGACGGCGATGTCCGGATGGCTGGATATGTCGGAATCCATGCCCGACAGTTTGCCAGGTGGGTGCTGGCTACGCGGGCGCCCGCCGGGTGGCGAGGCCGTGCGGGTGGCGTGCTATCAGGCGCCCTTGCGGGTCTGCTTGGCCGGAGCCTTCTTCGCGGCTTTCTTGGCGGGCTTCTTCTCCGCGGTCGCCTTCGCGGCCTTGGTGGCCTTGGCCGGCGCGGTACCCGTCTTGCGTCCGGAGGCTTCGAGACTGCGCTGCAGGGCCGCGACCAGGTCCACGACCTCGGCATCCATTGCCGGGGCCGCTGCCTCGGGCGCCCGGGTGACCTTGCTGGAACCGCTGGCGATCGCCTCGTCGAGCAGTTTCTTCAATTCGATCTGATACTCGTCCACGTACAGGCCGGGATCGAAATCGTCGGACAGGGTGTCGACGAGCGTCTCGGCCATCTGCAATTCCTGGGACTTGGGCTCGGTCACGTCCTCGAGCTTGTCGAACGCCACCGCCCGCACCTCGTCCGGCCACAGCAGCGTCTGCAGTACCAGCACCCCGTCACGCACCCGCAGTGCGCCGAGCCGGGTCTTCTGGCGCAGCGTGAAATGCACAAGCGCCACCCGGTCCACCCGTTCGAGGGTCTTCGCCAGCAGCACATAGGCTTTCGGCGTGTTCGAATCGGGTTCCAGGTAGTAGCTCTTGTCGAAGAGAATCGGATCGATCTGCTCCGACGGCACGAATTGCAACACTGGAATTTCGTGTTTCTCGGCCGCCGGAAGTTTGGCGAAGTCCTCGTCGGTGAGAATCACCCGATCCCCGTCGGGTGATTCGTAGGCCCGGTCGATATCGGAATACTGCACCGGCTGCCCGTCCACCGTGCACAACCGCTCGTAGCGAATGCGCCCGCCATCGGCGGCGTGCACCTGGTGGAACTTGATGTCGTGGTCCTCCGTGGCGGTGTAGACCTTCACGGGGACATTCACCAGTCCGAACGCGATGGAGCCCTTCCAAATGGACCGCATTTGGCCAGCGTACGTCGTCCCAGGTCAGCGTTCTACCGCACCGCACCGGGACCTGCGGATTTGCCCTGGTCGTTGGTGGTCGTCGGTGACTGTTGGTGAGCGTCTGACGGCTTGTAGGCGGCTTGGGCTCGCGGGCCCGATGGCAGGCGCCGCTGCAACGTGCCGTCCGGCCTACGCGCTCGCAGGCCCTCGAGAACGGCTAGGAACCCGGTCCACTCGTGCGGTCATGCACTGGTTGCCGCTCGAGACGCGACGCGCTACATCCTGTACGAGAAATGTGCGACTTCGGCCGTTTCCATCAGCAACAGGAATTCGCGCTGCACCATATGGATGAGCGCCTCGTGATCGCCGGACTCGAAATAGACCTCCGGCTCCAGCGCCAGATCCTGCTCGAGGAACGTCTGCATACCGTAGGCCATGCAGATCGGCGGCAACGCGCCCGTATCGCAGTCCGTGAACAGCTTCCGCAGCTCGACTTCCTTCGCGAGCACCAGATGCCGGCCGGTCCGCGCCCAGAGATCGTCCAGCCGCACCGCTTGCGTCGCCGGCAACACGGCTGCGACATAGCCGTTGTCGTCCTCGAGCAGTACGGTTTTCGCGAGGCGATCGGCGGGGATGTGCGCCGCCGCGGCCGTCTGCATGCTCGTATCGCTATGAGGGTGGTTCACGACTTCGTACCGCGAGGATTTCTGACGCAGGCAATCCTGCAGGGTGGGAGACATGGACATGGCACACCTCGTCTCAACGTCTCGGGTGAATATTGTGTTTGTGCCGGTGTCGTTCAGCATAGATCGCATTCGCGCGGATGGAATCACGTTGCACCCTTTGCCTTAACGTCGGCCCAAAGCCTGGCAATCAACCCCGACGCCTGGATTATCGAGGGCGGCCAGCAGCGTTGCTCGAGCCTGCGACCCCGCTCACCCCGAATCTGCCTCGGATCGCATCGAGCCCTTCGTCCGGAGAATCGAGAGGCGATGAATCGTGTATGTCGTGTGCGCATTTCGCCTCGAAAGCGAGTCGTGTGCGATTGGCCGTCGTATGGTCTCGGTGACGCGCGGGGAAGCGCGTTGACGAGGCATCTTGCAAATCTGCTTATAGGTAGCTGACCTTGCCTGATTGACGTTAATTCATATCAGGACGCCTATGTCCATAGGGAATGCTGCGAATGGCACGAATCAGCATATTTTAGCGGGGCTAATGTTTCTGCACCCCGAGCTCGCCCGCTACACCGCCGCCGAACTCATGGCCGCGGCAAGCCCGCTGGTACCGCGAGCAGGCATACAGCTTCATCGACTACCTCCGCCGCCACGACCGTCCCTTCACCGCACATTGGCGGCGACTCGTTGTCGTGGCCTCCGTCGGTGAGGGTCAGGGCTGCGATGGTGACGATGCGTTCGTCGTTCATGGGCGGCCGGGGCGATTACCGAAGCTCCTTTCATGGTGGACGCCGAGGCCCCTACGCACCAGCAATCTGGAATATCGGAACGCCTCTATGGCCTTTGAGCTGTTTGTTTGCCGGTCCTGGTGTGGGCCTTCGGTATTCGCGATTTCCCGCTACCGAAAGCCCTTCCAAATGGATTGCATTTTCCGATCGTACGTCGAACGGGTGATTCCGGTGGGTATCCCCCCGGGGTCAGGCGGCCCGGCGCTCGGGCTCGCTGCGGTAGCGGGATTGGTCGCCGTCGATGTGCAGGAGCTTCCACAGCCGTTTGGTGACCGGGTTCATCAGGCCCAGGTCGCCGGCGAGGGAGCGCATGTCGCCGAAGTATCCGGAGAGGATTTTCGACGCGGTGGGGGAGCGCCAGAACGCTTCCTTGATGACCTCGCGAGGGATGTCGAAGGTGCGCGCGAATTCCGGTGGGGGAGCCATGATCTCACCGGCCAGCCACCGCATGGCGAGCGGGAAGGCGATACCGCAGACATTGCGATACAGCGGATTGAAACCCGGCACATGCTCTTTCAGGAACTCATTGGCAAAGGAGATGTGCCGGGCCTCCTCGGCGATATGGATCTCCATGCAGCGCACCACCGCGGGCGGCAGCTTCGCGCCATTGCGGATGACCGCCTTCTGATAGTGGTCGATCGGTTCCTCGCCGCCGAGAATGCCGATGAACAGAATCGGCCAGGCATAACCGCCGGCCACGCCGATGAACGGCGATAGCCTCCGGAAGAGGGGCCGCATCCCCGGGACGTCCACGCCGATCCGGTTGACCAGCTCCTGGAACATCTGGATGTGGTTGCACTCCTCGGTCATCTCGTGGAGGCAGTAGCGGAACTCCGGCGACCCGTTGGGCAGCTTCATGATGTACTGCATCATGCCGCGGATCAGGATGCTCTCGAAGGCCGCGCCGACCTTGATGGCATTGGCGATCCGCCACCGCCCGATCTCGATCTGCCGTTCCAGGGGCAGGTTCTGATACCACTGCGTCGCGCCGAGCGGATCGATGTCCGGTTGCAGCACCCAGCGCGGGTCCTGGGGGTCGATCGCGAATTCGGGTGAGTCCCAGGCGATATCGAGATACGGATCGAATCGGCGGTGCACCGATCCCTCCGACAGGGTGTGCAGCACATCCGCGTAGTCTCGTGCCGCCGGAACGGAGCCCGACATCGTCGTCAGAGCCATCATTGCCTCCTCGTCTCTGTGCCGCGCCGCCCGGAAGCCGAAGCCGAGGCCGCTCCTGTGCGGTGCAACACACTCCAAGGTAAGTGCTAACTAGGGTTACAGACAACCCTGAAATGCCCGCGTGCCCCAGGATTCGCCCGGTGCCTCGCCCGTCACCAGTGCTGCCAGTGCAGGACCCGGTCGCGGGGGACGCGGACAGCGGGCTTGAACTCGGTGCCGAGCGTGTAGGCCAGCGGCAGGAACGCGGCGAGCATGACCTCGTCGTAGGGCACGCCCAGGATTGCCGACAGCACGGTCCCGAGGCCGCGGGCGCGGGCGGCGAGCATGAAGCTCCAGACCGCGGGAAGGATCGATCCCCAGGTGCCGGACTGGATCTGGACCGAGGCGGCGTCGGTGCGGCCCTCGACGGCGGGGATCACGAACGCGGGCACGCGGTGGATGTTGTCGGCCAGATGGCGCACGCCGTCGAACACCCGCGCCATGCTGCCCGGCCGGACGTGCATGCGCGCCAGGTCGTCCCGCGACAGCGGCGCGGCCTCGCTGAGCGCGAGCGCTCGGCGGAAGATCTCGGCCACCTCCCGGCGCTGCGCGGCCTCGGTGACGACCAGGAAGTGCCAGCGCTGGCGGTTGCGCCCGGTGGGCGCCTGGGTGGCGAGATCGACGCACTCCTCGATGAGGTCGCGCGGCACCGGCCGGTCGAAGTCCAGGCGGCGACGCACGGCCCGGGTGGTCGACAGCAGTTCATCGGGGGAGAGGTCAAGCGTCATGGCGGCTCCTGTGGCCCAACGGGTTCCGAGATCGTCTGCGCGAAAATCATCTGCGCCCAGACGATTGGACCGTAGGCGTGGCAATCATCTGCTGTCAAACGATTTGTGTGCAGATGGTTTTGGTAGGCTGGCCGTGATCGAACGAGGAGATCATGCCTGCCGCCAGACCGTCCTATTTCCAGGCTCTCGCCGCCGAACGCCCCGATATCGCCCTCTGCCGCGCCTCGGCCGTGGTGGCCAAGGCCGGTGAAGCCCATGCCGCCGCAACGGAACTGGGGGTCGGACAGCATTTGGTGCTGAAGATGCTGGACGCGGTCGGCGACTGTGCCCAGCAGACGCTGGCCGCCGAACTCCGCATCGATCGCAGCGTCATGGTGACCGTCTGCGACGACCTGGAACGATCGGGCTACATTCGCCGGGAACGCAACCCGAAGGACCGGCGCTCGTACGCGGTCACCATCACCGCGGCCGGACGGGAGCGGTTGCGGACCGCCGAGGTCGCGATCCCGGGCTTCCTGGCCGGCGCCTTCGCCGCGCTCACTCCCGAGGAACGGGTCCAGCTGACGACCTTGCTCGGGAAGCTCCTCGCTACCGGAGGGGCGTCCGAGTAGCAAACGTCCCAGCGCTGCGCGTGCGTGATTCGCGTGTGATGGGAATCCGTCGAACCGGGTTGCCGGAGCCGCTGAATTTCCCTGCTCCGGACCGTCTTACGAGGTAGGTGGCGCGAACACCGTGCCCTCGGAACAGGAGCAAGCCGGCCATGTCGATCCGGAAATCGTTGCAGCAAGCACGGCGCGTGCACTCGAAACTGGTGCAGGCCCATCGGGGTCAGGATGACGAGCGCAGCGCCCTGCACCGCCGTCGGGTGGCGCAGGACGCGTGGCGTGGCGCTCGGTGAGAGGGGGCCGGTCGGCTCAGTTCTGACCGGCGGCCGCGAGGCTCGGCTCGGGCTCCGGGGTGGCCGGTGTGGGGCGGGGTCGCAGGGTGAAGGCCAGGACGACGGCTCCCGCGAGCGCGAAGATCATGGTCCACACACCGCCGACGTGCATGGCATGGATGAAGGCGTCGTCGGCGGCGTGGGACAGGTCGGGGCGGTTGATGGCGGCGGCCACATGGCGCGCCTGTTCGGCGGATACCTGGGCGGGTTCCCGGGCGACGTCGGGCAGGCCGGTGAGCGCGGCCTGGATGCCGGTCCGGTAGGTGATGGCCATGATGGTGCCGCCGAGCGCGATACCCAGGACGCTGCCGGTCTGCCGGACGGTATTGGTGACGGCCGAGCCCGCGCCGGCGCGGTCGAGTGGGAGTGTGCTCATCAGGGCACTGGTGACCGAACCGATCACCATGCCGATCGAGAAGCCCTGTGCCGCAGCCAGTGTCACGTTCCAGATGATGGGCGTGTGCAGTCCGAAGAAGACCGCGCTGCCCATGCAGAGCGCGCCGACGGTGAGGGCGGTCGCGGTCACCGCGCGCAGGGAGAAGCGGCGGACCAGGCGGACGCCGAGCGGGCCGCCGATGATGACGCCGACGGCGGCGGGGGAGTTGATCAGACCCGCGGCGAGCGGTGAGAAGCCGCGGGCGCCCTGGAGGTAGAACGCGCCGTAGAAGCCGGCCGCGGTCATGGCCAGGAATAGCAGGCCCAGGGCCGCGTTGCCGCCGCCGAAGACCCGCTGCGCCAGCAGTCGTGGATCGAAACTCGGCTGCCCGGAACGCAATTCGACGATTACGAACGCGGCCAGCAGGGCCAGCCCGGCGGCGATGGGTGCCCACACCTGGACCGGTGTCCACGCGGCGACCTGGCCCGCCCGGATGAGCCCGTAGGCGAGGGCCGCCAATCCGCTCACTGACAGCGCCAGTCCGCCGAGGTCCAGCGGCCGCGGCGTCGGGCTGCGGAAATTCGGGACCAGTACCGCGATCCCGATCAGTGCGACCGCGACGACGGGCACGTTCACGAGAAACACCGAGCCCCACCAGAAGTGGTCGAGTAGCACCCCGGCCAGCAGCGGCCCGGCCGCCAGCCCGACCCCGGCGGAGGTCGAGAACAGCCCGATGGCCGATGCCCGCGCCGGACCGGTGAACGTCCAGGTCACCGTCGCCATGGTGGCGGGCATGATGAGCGCGCTGCCCACGCCCATGACCGCACGGGCGGCGATGAGCCCGGCGGGATCACCGGCGTAGGCCGCCCAGACCGAGGCGGCGGCGAAGACGATCAATCCGGTGACGAGCACGGTCCGGTGCCCGTAGCGGTCGCCCAGCGCCCCGGCGGTGAACATGAGCGCGGCGAACACGAGTGTGTAGGACCCCGAGGCCCATTGCAGCTGAGCGGGATTCGCGCCCAGCCCGCGCACCGGATCGGCGAGGGTCTCGAGCGCGGTGGCGAGGATGGTGTTGTCCAGCCAGATCAGCAGGGAGGACAGCAGGAGGACGGCGAGGATGAGCCGCTGCCGGGATCTCGGCAGCGTCGCGGGCACGGTCATGGATGCCTTCGATAAGATTGGTAGGAACCTGACGATTGCCAGTGTGCGTGATTGTCAGGAACCTGTCAATCTTGGGAAAGGGTTGTCGCCGTGAGCTGTTCCGGATCGCAGGATGGATCCCTGACCTTCATGGTCCGCACGGTGTGGTTGAGCATGCGTTCCGCCATCGGTGAGGAACTCAAGGATTTCGGCCTCACGACCTCGCAGTACGCGACGCTGATGATGACGCAGAAGCAGCCCGGGAAGTCGGTCACCGATATTGCCCGCGATGTCGGCAGCACCCGGCAGGCCGCGAACGAGATGCTGGGCGGCCTGGAGAAGGCGGGCCTGATCGAGCGCCGCCCGCACCCCACCGACCGCCGGACCCACCAGATCTACGTAACCGACGCGGGCCGCGCCATCTACACCGAGGCCCACGCCGCGGTCGGCCGCCGCGAAGCCGAACTGGAAGCCGGATTCACCCCCGAGCAGCGCGCCGCGGTGCGGGAATGGCTCAGCGGCATGGCCGAAGCCTGCCGCTGACCCGCGCCGATCCCGCCCCGAGAAGCAAGCGGATTTCCACGATATGGAAAATTTCGCCGCCAAAGGATCGTGCTGATTCGAACCCTTCGGCGAGTACGACCGGCCGCCTTACCGTTCCGGACACCAACTCTCCCGGGAGGAACGTGCCGATGAGCGAACCATGGCAGATCAGTACCGACGTGCTGGTGATCGGCGGCGGGCCCGCCGCGTGCTGGGCGGCGGTGCACGCCCGGGAAGCGGGCGCGGAGGTGGTGCTGGTGGACAAGGGCTACTGCGGAACCAGCGGCGCCACAGCGCCTTCCGGCACAGGCGTCTGGTACGTCGCGCCCGAGACCGCAGCCCGCGCCAATGCCAAGACCGCCCGGGAGGCGCTGGGCGGGCATCTGGCCGACCACTACTGGATGGACCGGGTCCTCGACCAGACCTACGCGAACATGAACCGGCTGGCCGTCGAGGGCCGGTACCCGTTCCCGGTGGATCCCGGCACCGGTGAGCCGGTGCGCACCGGTGTGCAGGGGCCCGAATACATGCGCCGGATGCGGGCGTGGGTGAAACGGCTCGGCGTGCGGATCCTCGACCATTCGCCCGCACTGGAACTCCTCGTCGATGCCGAGGGGGTGGTGCGCGGGGCGGCCGGCTATCGGCGGCAGGCCGAGCAGGACTACCGGATCATCGCCGGTGCGGTGGTGCTGGCCACGGGCGGGTGCGCCTTCCTCTCGCGGGCGCTGGGCACCAATGTCGACACGGGTGACGGCGCGCTCATGGCGGCCGAGGCCGGCGCGCGGTTCTCGGGCATGGAGTTCTCCAACGCCTACGCCATCGTGCCCAAGGGCTCGACCATCACCAAGACCGCCTACTACGGCTACGCCACCTTCTTCCACGCCGACGGCCGGGTGCTGGAGGGTGCGGGCTCCGCCAAGGGCCGGTCGGTCATCGCGCGAACCCTGTTGTCGGAGCCCGTGTTCGCGCAGCTGGACCGCGCCGACGCCGAGGTGCAGGCGCGGATGCGGCTGGGTCAGCCCAACTTCTTCCTCCAGTTCGACCGGCGCGGGATCGACCCGTTCACCGACCGCTTCGAGGTGGATCTGCTCGCCGAGGGCACGGTGCGCGGAACCGGGGGCATCGATATCGTCGACGACGACTGTGCGACAACGGTTCCCGGTCTCTACGCGGCGGGCGACGCCGCGACCAGGGAACGGATCTGCGGTGGATTCACCGGCGGCGGCAGCCACAATTCGGCCTGGGCCATGTCCTCCGGAAGCTGGGCGGGCCGGGGCGCGGCGGCCTTCGCCCGGCGAGCGGGGCGCGTCGATCCCTCCGCTGTCCACGGAGCCGGGCGGGTCGGATTGCGGCCGGAGACAACGGAATCGGTGTCCGCCGACGAGGTCGTGTCGGCCGCGCAGCGCGAACTCATCCCGTTCGAGAAGAACTATCTGCGTCACGGTGACCGCATCCGCCCCGCCCTGGCCGAACTGGACGAGCTCTGGGAGCGGGCCGCGCGCGGGCTCGGCGGCGGAACCGGTGCCGAGCGGATCCGGGCCCGGCAGGCCGCCGCCATCACCGCGGTCGGCCGGCTGATGTACCGATCCACGCTGGCGCGCAAGGAAACTCGCGGCATGAGCAAGCGTGCCGACCACCCGGACCTGGATCCGGCGCAGCACCACCACATCCTGTCCGGCGGCCTGGACCGGGTATGGACCTCGACCGCCGCGGCCACCGGTCTCACCTCGGCGGTGGCGTCGTGATCGAACTGGTCCGCGCCGACGACTGCATCGCCTGCGACAAGTGCGTCGACGTCTGCCCGACCGACGTCTTCGACCGCACCGACAGCGGAATACCGCTCATCGCAAGGCAATCCGATTGCCAGACCTGCTTCATGTGCGAGGCGTACTGCCCGGCCGACGCCCTCTACGTCTCACCCGAGGCCGCGCCGCTCGTGGACCGCAGCGCGATCCCTGAATCCCACATCGGCCGCTACCGTGAGCAACTCGGCTGGGGGAAGGGCCGCGCGCCGGGCAGTCTCGTCGCGATCGGCCCGGCCCTGCCGCATGGCGCTCTGCCACCGCGGCTGATCGAGCCCGGTCGGCTGGTTCGATGAGTGACCGCCGCGCATACTCGACGCGCTGCGGCCCGTACCCATCTCCGGCCGAGATGTACCCAGCCGAGCTGGTGTGTCGATTACGGTGTCCGGCGAAGTAATTGGCGATCGCGCCCGTCGATCCGGGCGCGCGCTCATCGTAGGGCGAGCGCGAGGAAGAAGTCGACGCGGTCCTCGAGCCGGGACAGGTCGCGGTTGGTGAGTTCCTCGATGCGCTGAATGCGGTATCGCAGCGTATTCACGTGCAGGTGCAGCAGATCCGCGCACTTGGTCCAGGACCCGGACACCTCGAGGAAGGTCTCGAGGGTGTGCACGAGATCGGCGCGATTGTCCTGGTCGTAAACGCGCAACGGATCCAGCAGCCGCACCCGGAACATGCGCCGGACCTCGTCGGGGACGCTGGCCAGCAGCAGCATGTGGGTGGCGAGTTCGTCGTGGCGGACCACGCTGGTGGGTTGCTGCCGTTCGGCGGCCATGCGCCGCGCGTAGCGGGCCTCCTCGACCGCGCCGCGCAACCCCTCGCCGTCGACCGCGCCGCTGATGCCGACCGAGAGCCGGCTCAGTTGCAGCCCGGGTTCGAGAGCTTCGATGGCCCGGTGGATGCGATCGTCGAGGGCCTTGTCGTCGCCGAGGGCGACCAGCAGGATGACCTCGCCGTCGACCACACCGACGGCAGGGCTTCGGCCGTAAAGGATTTCGCGCAACACGGCGCGCAACTCACCGGGCCGCACGGCCCCGGAGTCCGTGGTCGCGGCGACCGCGAGGTAACGGTCGGACAGTCCCAGCCCGGTCAACTCCAGCCGGGAGATGATGTCGGCGGATTTGGCGTCGGACATGATCAGCTCGATCAGTTCCTGGGCCAGCCGCCCCTCGGCGCTGTGCCGATCGTCCTGCCTGGCTCGCTCGAGGGACACCACCGCGGCCAGTTCCCCAATGAGGGCCCGCCGCTCCTCGGGCCAATCCTTGTAGTCGCTCTCGAACACCAGGAACCAGTCCGCGATGCGCGAGGTTCCGTCGGCGTCCACCGCGAACAGCGAGTACCGCACCTGATTGTGGGAAAGCACATGCGGCAGCCGCCGCGCGCCCAGGAACGCCGACCGAATCTGTTCGGGGAGGTCCCGGGTCGGCCCGGCCACCACGCGGCCGAGGGCCGACACCACCCAGCAGCGCGTGCCCAGCGTGCGATGCACCAGGTCGAGCACCGAATCCAGTCCGCCGCCGGACACCAGCTGCCGGTGCCGGTCCAGGATCGCGCTCAGGTCGGCGGCCCGTCCGGACGACAGTTTCCGGTTGATCTGCTCGGTGACGGTGGCGAAGGCGATCCGCTCCTCGACCCGGAACAGCGGGATTCGGTGTTTCTTACAAGCCGCGACGAGATCGTCGGGCGCTTCGCCGTACAGCGCGTCACCCGCGGCGAGCGCGGCCACCCGGGCGCGGGCGAGCGCGCTCACGAAGGTCTCGCTGTCCTCGGGGGAATGCCGCCATTGCAGCCCGGTCAGGACGAATTCGCCGCCGGAGAGATATCGACTGGGATCGAGCATGTCGGTGGTTACCACCCAGCGCACGAAGCGGTCCAGCTCGTCCTCTCCGGTGACGAGCCGCAAGCCCAGATCGTGCATGGTGAGCAAGGAACGTAACCGCATGATGCCCGAGGCTAACAGTCGGTGACGGCCCGGTTACCGAACTTGGATGTAACTACGAACGCGCCCCTGTGAAGCAGGACACAGGTTCGGAGGTCTCGTCCTTTCGAGCATGACCGCCCGCCGGGTTAAGTGGTTGACACACGCCAATGACGGATGGAGGTCGGATGTCGAGTCGCCTGGAATGGCTCGGTTCGCTGCCCTTGGAAGAGGCCGAGACGCACCTGCTGACCTGCAATGCGTCGCGGACCTGGGCACGCAAGATGGTGGCGAACAGGCCGTACGCGGACGAGTCGAGTCTGATCGCCGCGGCGGTGACCGGGGTCACCGAGCTGAGTTGGACCGATGTCGAGGAGGCGCTGTCGGCGCACCCCCGCATCGGCGAGCGCACGGCCGCCGCCCACCAGTCCGAGCGTGAGGCGAAGTGGTCCGCCGACGAACAGTCCGGAGCCTCCGACGCCGACGATCAGGTGAAGGCCGACCTGGCCTCCTGGAACGTGATCTACGAGGAACACTTCGGCCACGTCTTCCTGATCCGGGCCGCCGGGCGCAGTGCCACCGAGATGCTCTCGGAGCTCCAGCGCCGTCTCGGCAACTCGGTGGCCGACGAGCAGCTGACAGTCCGCCGCGAGCTCGCCGACATCACCGGTCTGCGGATCCGGAAACTCCTGGAGGACAAGTGAGCCTGTCCACGCACGTGCTCAATGCCGCGACCGGACGCCCGGCCGCGGGCATGGCGGTGCGGCTGGAGAACGCGGCGGGGGAGATCCTCGCCGAGCACCACACCGATGACGACGGCCGGGTCAAGGATCTGCCCGCCCCGAGTGCCGGTGCCCACCGCCTGATCTTCGACACCTCCGGTGTCAGCCCGTTCTATCCCACGGTGACCATCGATTTCCTGGTCACCGATCCGGATGAGCACTACCACGTACCCCTGCTGTTGAGCCCCTACTCCTTCTCTACGTACCGGGGCAGCTGAGTGCTGTCGTACCTGCGTCGAACCGATATCTAGAGGATTGCAATGGATTTCCTACAACCGGGAAGCTGGGCCGAAGCGCTCCAGCTGAAAGCGGAACGCCCCGAGGCGGTTCCGATTCAAGGCGGCACCGACGTGATGGTCGAGCTGAACTTCGACCGGCACCGTCCGGCCGCCATTCTGGACCTGAACCCGTGCCGTGAGGTCTTCACCGTCGACGAGCAGGAGGACGGCCGGATCCGGCTGGGCTCCGGCGTCCCGTTCGTGAAGATCATCAACCGGTATCAGGACCGCCTGCCCGGTCTGGCCCAGGCGTCGCGCACCGTGGGTTCTCCGCAGATCCGCAATCGCGGCACCGTCGGCGGCAATCTGGGCGGCGCCTCGCCCGCCGGTGACGCCCACCCGGCCCTGCTGGCCGGCAATGCCGTGGTCGAGGTCGAGTCGGCCGCCCGCGGCACCCGCATGATCGACATCGACGACTTCTACGTCTGGGTCAAGAAGAACGCGCTCGAGCCGGACGAGCTGATTCGCGCCGTGTGGCTGAAGCCCGCCGGCGGCCCGCAGTACTTTTCGAAGGTCGGCACCCGCAACGCCATGGTGATCGCGGTGTGCTCGTTCTCCGTTGCGCTGCACGTGGATTCGCGGACCGTCGGCGCGGGCATCGGCTCGGCCGGTCCGACCCCGATCCGTCCGGTGGAGGCGCAGGACTTCCTGGCCGCCAACCTGGACTGGGACAACGCCGGCGCGCTGAACGACGAGCTGGCCCGCGAGTTCGGCCGTCTGGTCGGCGCCGCGGCCAAGCCCATCGACGATGTGCGCGGCACCGCCGACTACCGCCGGCACGCGCTGTCGGTGATGGCCCGCCGGACCCTCGGCTGGGCGTGGAACGACTACACCGCGGAGAGGAGGGCGGCCTGATGCGTATCAACTTCACCGTCAACGGATCCCAGGAAACCGCCGACGACGTCTGGGAAGGCGAGAGCCTGCTGTACCTGCTGCGTGAGCGCGTCGGCCTCCCCGGTTCCAAGAACGCTTGCGAGCAGGGTGAATGTGGTTCCTGCACCGTCTATCTGGACGGCACCCCGGTCTGCTCGTGCCTGGTGGCCGCCGGTCAGGTGGAGGGTCGTTCGGTCCGCACCGTCGAGGGCCTGGCCGACGGCGACAGGCTGGACCCCATGCAGCAGGCCTTCGTGGAGGCCGGCGCGGTCCAGTGTGGTTTCTGCACACCGGGTCTGATCGTGCAGGCGCACGACCTGATCGATCGGGTGCCGAACCCGTCCGACGTCGAGATCCGTGAGGCGCTGGCCGGAAACCTGTGCCGCTGTACGGGTTACGAGAAGATTCTGGATGCCGTTCGCCTGGCGGCCGAGCGGAAGGCTGCGGCCAAGTGACCAAACTCGTCATCGAAAACGCTTATATCGCACCGGTTGTCGGTGCGGAGATCCCGAACGGCTACCTGGTCGTCGGCGACGACGGGCGGATCGAAGCTCTCGGTGCAGGACCTGCGCCGATGGTGGTGGGTGCTGAACGCCTCTCCGGCACCGGCTGCCTGGTGACCCCGGGCCTGGTGAATACCCACCACCACCTCTACCAGTGGGCCACCCAGGGCCTGTTCCAGGACGCCACCCTGTTCGAGTGGCTGACCGGCCTGTACCGCCTGTGGGCCACCATGGACGCCGAGATCGTCTACGGCGCGGCGTCGGCCGGCCTGGGCTGGCTCGCGCTGACCGGCACCACCACCTCCACCGATCACCACTACGTGTTCCCCAAGGGCCGTGGCGATCTGTTCGAGGCCGAGGTGCGTGCCGCGCGCGAGCTGGGCATCCGCTTCCACCCCTGCCGCGGGTCCATGGACCGCGGTCAGTCGCACGGTGGCCTGCCGCCGGACGAGGTGGTCGAGAACCGCGAAGAGATCCTCCTCAACACCGAGGAGATCATCCGCACGTACCACGACCCGTCCTTCGACTCCATGCTGCGCGTGGCCGTCGCCCCCTGCTCGCCGTTCTCGGTGTCCGAGGGCCTGATGGTCGATTCGGCCGCGCTGGCCCGCCGGCACGGCGTGCGCCTGCACACCCACCTCGCCGAGACCCTCGACGAGGAAGAGCACTGCATCGAGCAGATGGGTTGCACCCCGGTCGAATACATGGAGAAGCTGGGCTGGCTCGGCGACGACGTGTGGTTCGCCCACGCGGTGCACCTGCACGACAAGGACATCGCGGCGTTCGCCAAGACCGGCACCGGTTCCGCGCACTGCCCGACCTCCAATGCCCGGCTGGGCGCGGGCATCGCGCGAGTGATGGACCTGCTGGCCGCCGGTGCGCCCGTCGGTCTCGGCGTGGACGGCGCGGCCTCCTCCGAGCTCACCTCCATGGCCGGGGAGATGCGGCAGGCCATGCTGTTCCAGCGCGCCGTGCACGGCCCCCGCGCCATGACCGCGCGGCAGGCCCTCGAGGTCGGCACCCTGGGCGGCGCCCGGAACCTGGGCCGCCAGAACGAGATCGGTTCCCTCGAGGTCGGCAAGCTCGCCGATATCGCGGTCTGGAAGGTGGACGGCTTCCGTGCCGCCATCGAGGACCCGGTGTGCTCGCTGGTGTTCGGCCCGCAGCCGCCGCTGGCGCGCCTGCTGGTGGGGGGCAACACCGTCGTCGAGAACGACGAGCTCAAGACCATGCCGCACGACGCCGTCGGCCAGGCCGGCGTCGCCGCACGGCAGCGAATCATGAAGCAGGAGAACCGATGACCATCACACGCACCACTCGGTTCCCCACGGATGTGGCGGTCCCGGGCAAGGGCGGGATCGGCGAGAGCCCGCTCCGCCCGGACGGCACCCTCAAGGTGAAGGGCGAATTCGCCTACTCCTCCGACCTGTGGATGGACGGCATGCTGTGGGGCGCGACCCTGCGCAGCCCGCACGCCCGCGCCAAACTCGTCAGCGTCGACACCAGCAAGGCCCTCGCCATGACCGGCGTGCACGCCGTGCTTACCCACGAGGACGTGCCGGGCCGCAAGGTCTACGGCCTCGACCACACCTGGGACCAGCCGGTACTGGCCTTCGACGAGGTGCGCCATCACGGCGAGGCCATTGCCCTGGTCGCCGCCGACCACCCCGAGATCGCCCGGCGCGCCGTCGCCGCCGTCGAGGTGGAATACGAAGTGCTGGAACCGATCACGGACCCGATGGCCGTGGTCGAGGACCCGGTCGGGCTGGCCGTGCAGTCGCGCGGCGGCATCGCGCGCTACCAGCCGGTGCGCTCCGGCGACATCGAGATCGGCAAGGCCCTCGCCACCGTCGTGGTCTCCGAGGAGTTCGAGGTCGGCATGCAGGACCAGGCCTTCCTGGGCCCGGAATCCGGCATGGTCATCCCGAACGAGGACGGCTCGCTCGACTTCTATGTCGCGACGCAGTGGCTGCACTGGGACCTCACCCAGATCGGCCCGTGCCTGGGTCTGGACGAGGACCGGATCCGCATGACCATGTCCGGCGTCGGGGGCGCGTTCGGCGGCCGCGAGGACCTGTCCATGCAGATCCACGCCGGCATGCTGGCCATGCGCACCGGCAAGCCGATCAAGATGATGTACAACCGCGAGGAGTCGTTCTTCGGGCACGTGCATCGCCACCCGGCGAAGATGCGCTACGAATTCGGCGCCACCGCGACCGGAAAGATCACCTACGCCAAGGTTCTCATCGTTCTCGACGGCGGCGCGTACACCTCGGCCACCCAGAACGTGATCGGCAATGCCGCCTCGCTGGCGCTGGGCCCCTACGAGGTCCCGCACCTGGAGATCGACGCCTACGGTGTCTACACCAACAACCCGGTCTGCGGCGCCATGCGCGGATTCGGTGTCGTGCAGGCGTGTTTCGCCCACGAGTCCATGATGGACAAGCTCGCCGAGGCCCTCGACATGGATCCGGTCACGGTCCGTCAGGTCAATGCCGTCTCCCAGGGCTCCACGCTCGCCACCGGCCAGGTCGTGCACGCGCCGACCCCGCTGAAGGAGATGCTCGACAGCCTGCGCGACATGGAACTGCCGGAGTCCGTGGACACCTCGGACATCCGCAACCTGCCCGGCGGTGCGTCGCAGACCACCCACGGCGAAGGCGTATACCGCGGCGTCGGCTACGGCGTCGGCATCAAGAACATCTGCTTCTCCGAGGGTTTCGACGACTACTCGACCGCCCGGGTGCGCCTGGAGGTGATCGGCGGCGAGCCGGTCGCGCTGGTACACACCGCCGGCGCGGAGGTCGGCCAGGGTCTGATCACCCTCGAGGCACAGATCGCGCGCACCGAGCTCGCCATCGAGCGGGTGGTCAGCCACCCCTCGGACAACAATGTCGGCAGCTCGGGTTCCTCGTCCGCGTCGCGTCAGTCGTACATGACCGGCGGCGCGGTGATGACCGCCTGCCGCGCGGTGGCCGACGAGCTGTTCGTGCTGGCGCGCAAGAAGTTCGACGTGCACGGCTTCATGCGGCTGGAGTGCGGCAAGGTCGTCAAGAACAACGGTGAAGTGGTCGCGACCATCGAGGATGTGCTCGGCGACGACGTCATCGATCTGACCCGTGAATACCACCACCAGCCGACCACCGGTATGGACAAGGTGACCGGGCAGGGCTCCAGCCACACCCAGCTCGCGGTCTGCGTGCACCGGGCCGTGGTGGATGTCGACACCGAACTCGGACTGGTCAAAGTCGTTGCCCTGGACGCCGTTCAGGACGTCGGCAAGATCATGAACCGGCTTTCGCTGGAAGGCCAGATCCACGGCGGCTCCATTCAGGGCCTGGGTCTGGCGGTTATGGAGGAAATTCAGGTCACCAACGGCAAGGTGCGGAACCCGTCCTTCACGGACTATCTGATTCCCACCATTCTCGATACACCCCCGCAGAAGCTGGAGATCCTGGAGAACCCGGACCCGCACGCCCCCTACGGCCTGCGCGGCGCGGGTGAACCGCCCACTCTCTCCTCCACGCCTGCGATCGCCGCAGCGATTCGCGATGCCTGCCGCAAGCGGGGCGGCACCGGAAATATCAACCGCGTGCCCGTGCGTCCGGAAGACATCATCCGGAACAGTTGATTAACAGGGGCAGATCGCGCTGCTCGAAATGATGGAGCGCGATAGGGACCCCACAACAAGCATCACCGAATCCGCGGCCCGGGATACCCCAGCACCCCGGGCCGCTGGTCGGCTACGCCCATAGGAGGGCAGCCATGACCCAGACTCAGTCACCGATCACCGCCCCGGAAACGCGGGGTTCCGCGCTCGAAAAGTTCTTCAGGCTATCGGAGCGCAAGACCACCATATCGCGTGAAATCCGTGGCGGTATCACCACATTCGTCGCTATGGCGTATGTCATATTGCTGGTTCCGCTAATTCTCGGCGGCGTCACCGACGCGGACGGGGACAAGCTCAGTATCCCTCAGCTGACCACCACGACCGCCTTCTCCGCCGGCCTGACCACCGTCCTCATGGGCGTGGTCGGCAATGTGCCCCTCGCATTGGCCGCCGGCCTCGGTCTGGTCCCCGTCGTCGCCTATCAGGCCGCACCCCATATGACCTGGCCGCAGGCCATGGGTCTGGTGGTGCTGATGGGCATCGTCATCGTCATCCTGGCCGCCACCGGCCTGCGGACGATGATCATCAATGCCATTCCGCTGGCCATGAAGAACGCCATCGGCGTCGGCATCGGCATGTTCATCGCCATGATCGGCCTGGTCTCCTCCGGCGTGGTGGGACACGGAGCGCCCGGCGGGCCACCGGTAACACTGGGTGTCGAAGGCCATCTGGCCGGTTGGCCCACGGTGATCTTCGCGGTCGGCCTGCTGCTGATGCTCGCCCTGTTCATCCGCAAGGTGCCGGGCGCGATCCTGATCAGCATCGCCATCTCGACCGTGCTGGCGATCATCGTCAACGCCATGGCGACCATCGACCCCAAAGCGTGGGGCACCGTCGTGCCCGAGAAGCCGAAATCGCTGTTCGCTTCCCCGGATTTCGGTCTGATCGGTCACATCGACCTGTTCGGCGGCTTCGCCACCGCGGGTGCGGTGACCGCCACGGTGGTGCTGTTCACCCTGGTGCTGACCGGCTTCTTCGACGCCATGGGAACGGTTTTCGGCGTCTGTGACGAGGCGGGCCTGGTGGACGAGAAGGGGCAGGTGCCCGGCATGGGCAAGATCCTCACCACCGACGGTGTCGCCCAGATCGTCGGCGGCCTGTCCGGCGGCGCGGGATCCACGGTGTACGTCGAGTCGGCGACGGGCGTCGGTGAGGGCGCCCGTACCGGTCTGGCCAGCGTCATCTCCGGCGGATTGTTCTGTGCCGCTATCTTCTTCACCCCGATCGCGGCCGTGGTGCCGATTCAGGCCGCCGCTCCCGCCCTGGTGCTGGTCGGCGCGCTCATGATGACGCAGGCTCGCAAGATCGACTGGAACGATCTCGAGGTCGCCGTGCCGGCCTTCATCACGATCGTGCTCATGCCCTTCACCTACTCGATCACGAACGGTGTCGGTGCGGGCCTGATCGCCTACACGGTGATCAAGCTCGCTCGCGGTAAGTACCGCGAAATCCATTGGCTGGTGGCCGTGGTGAGCGTCGTCTTCGGCGCCTACTTCGGTATCAACGGCATCGAATTGGCCCTGGGAGGCTAGTCATGCGCGACATCGCGGCACAACTCCTGGAATGGCATGCGGCGGGCAAGGATTACGCCGTGGCCTCCATCATCGGGATCGGCGGCTCCGCGCCCCGTCCGATCGGCGCGGCCCTGGCCGTGGATGCCGACGGCACCGTCATCGGAAGCATTTCCGGCGGCTGTGTCGAGGGTGCGGTCTACGAGTTGTGCCGCGAGTCGCTGCGAACGGGAGAACCGCTCCGGGAGACCTTCGGCTACAGCGATACCGACGCCTTCGCGGTCGGATTGACCTGTGGCGGAACGATTCAGGTGTTCGTCCAGTCGGTGACCGAGTCCAATCGCGATGCGGTGGAGAAGGTCCTGCGAGCTGAGGGGGAGGCCGTGGCCATGGTCCGCGACCTCGACAGCGGCGCCGTGATGGCGCTGGGCACCTGGTGGACCTCCGGAGCCGAATTCGACGAACGGGTGGTGGCCGAAGCCCAGGCCATGCTCGACGCCGGCACCACCGCGGTGCGCACCATCGGGTGCGGCGACGCCGAGGTCACGGTGTTCGTGGAATCCCATGTGCCGCCGCCGCGGATGATCGTCTTCGGGGCGATCGATTTCGCGGCCGCGGTCGCCAGAATCGGCAAGTTCCTCGGCTATCACGTCACCGTCTGCGACGCGCGGGAGGTCTTCGCCACCCGCGCCCGCTTCCCCGACGCGGATGAGGTGGTCGCGGAATGGCCGAACAGGTATTTGGCGCGGACCCGGGTGGATGCCCGGACCGTGCTGTGTGTGCTCACTCACGACGCCAAATTCGACGTGCCGCTACTGGAGGTGGCGCTTCGTCTGCCGGTGGCGTTCGTGGGTGCGATGGGATCCCGGCGGACGCACGAGGACCGTCTCCAGCGGCTTCGTGCGGTCGGGATGACGAATGCCGAACTGGCGCGGCTGAAGTCGCCTATCGGACTCGATCTCGGCGGTCGGACTCCGGAGGAGACAGCCGTCTCCATCGCCGCCGAAATCGTGGCGGTCCGCCGTGGGGGCACCGGAATGCCTCTGGGCACCTATGGCGGACCGATCCATCGCGATGCGATCGCGGTGCCGGAGGTGAGCGTCCCGGACTCGCCGGACGCCCTCCGGCTCACCGCCTGACTTCTGTCGAACGAAAAGAGAACCACGGCAATGCCTTTGATCTTCCTGAACGGGGGTGCCATGCGCGGCGGACCCCTGAACCACCTGCTCGAGGGCGCGCCCTGCACCGGGGCGGTCGGGACCGCGCCGCACTACCGGTTCTATTCGGTCGGCGACCGCTTCCCCGGCCTGCACCCGGTGGCCTACGGCGGCGCGCCCATCGCGGGCGAGCTGTTCGAGGTGCCGATGCAGGTGCTGCGCACCCGCCTGCTCCCGGCCGAGCCGCCGGAGCTCGAACTGGGTGTGATTGCGTTGGACGACAACCGCTCGGTGCTGTCCATGCTGTTGCGCCGCCCGATCATTTCCTGCCCGCAGCTCATCGACATCACCGATTTCGGTAGCTGGCACACCTACAGGGAGGAAACGACCCGATGAAGTACACCGCCGACGGTGCTCTGCGGAAGTTCGACGTGCACTGCTCGATCCTGTTCACCGATCTGCCGCTGCTCGAGCGTCCGGCGGCGGCGAAGGCCGCCGGGTTCGACGCGGTCGAGTTCTGGTGGCCGTTCGGCGAGAACCCGGTGCCCGGGGACAAGGAGGTCGACGCGTTCGTCTCCGCGGTATCCGACGCCGGGGTGCAGCTGGTCGGGTTGAACTTCATCGACCTGGTGCCCGCCGGGCGGGGACTGGTGTCCGTGCCCGGGCGCGAGGCCGAATTCCGGGACAATATCGACGTCACCGTGGGGATCGCCGAGCGGCTGGGATGCCGGTCGTTGAATGCCCTGTACGGGAACCGGATTCCCGGTGTGGACCCGGCGGTGCAGGACGAGCTGGCGCTGGAGAACCTGCGACTGGCCGCGCGCGCCGCGGCGGGCATCGAGGCGCAGGTGGTGCTCGAGGCACTGAATTCCATCGAGTCGCCGGACTATCCGATCGTCTCGGCGGCGCGCGCCGTACAGGTGATCGATGCGGTCGGCGAACCCAATCTCCGGTTCCTCTGCGACCTCTACCATCTCGCGCGCATGGGGGCGGATCTGTTCGGCGTGATCGCCGAGTACACGCCCCGGATCGGGCACGTGCAGATCGCGGATGCGCCCGCGCGCAGCCGGCCCGGCACCGGAACCCTCGATTTCGAGGCACTCTTCGCCGCCCTGGACGCCGCCGGATACGACGGCTGGATCGGGCTGGAATACCAGGACCCCGACCGTGATTGGAGCTGGATCGAATGAGCGTCGTACTGAGCCGGCCGGGATCGTGGACACCGCAGGGGCACTGTGCGTCGGCGCTGCCGCCGGGCTGGGTGGTGGAGCGGTTCACCGTGCAGCTGCCGGTAGTCGGACGCGCGCGACATCGCCACGAGCGAGTGGGACTGACGGCCACGAGCGAGTGGGGCTGACCCCCGCTTCACGGCCCGGGAGCCGCTGACCGATGAGGGGCCGGCGGCTCCCGTGCTTCACTGCGTCAACGCCCGATCGACGACCGCGGCGTACATCGCTGTCTCCCAGGGCTCCGGCTCGGCACCCAGGAGGATCTCGTCCAGAAGTGGCGCTCGCGCCAGGCTTCCCGCGCCGTAGTGGCCGGAGGCGCGCGCGCTGGCGATGACCGCGTAGATGACGGTGGCATACACCTCGGACCGCTCCGCGAGCACGACACCGTCCTTCGCCTCGAAACGCCGCAATCGATCCTCGACCGCGTCTATCACATCCTGCAGCGCTCGAATCTCGATGTCACTCTGGTCGTCCACGTCCCACCCCATTCGGTCTGCGGTGCGATTCACCGAAAAGAAATGTCCTGGCCTGCAATTTGATCGGGCAGATTGTGATCGGGCATTCGGCGTGTGCTTTCTGCGCGGCGAGCGCATCAGAAACGGTCATCCTCGGCAGTGCACGGTGACTGGATCGTGGAAGGTCGAACATCGTTGGAACCTCCCCTATTCGGGATTGCGACCCCACCAGCAGACCATCAGCGACTGCTTTGGACCGGCAATTCGGGAGAATTCGTGTAGATCAATACCGAACGCGCTCCCGATAACCGTCGACCTACTGCGCTACGCGGGGCCCTCAGCGGATACGGGTGTGACTCGGGAGGCGTCGGGTATGTGGCGAGGCGGCCGGGCCACGGCAATGGCGAGTGTGCGCTGTATTCGCCACGGGAGCGCCGCGAACAGTGACATCATGGCGGCGGCGGTGCCGCGGAGGTCGTCGCGGCCGGAGAGGTAGGCGCGCTGGGATTCGACGGGCAGTGCGAAGAAAGCCTCGAAGAAGAGGGGCAGGTCGGCGGGCGGCAGCGCCAGCAGGGCGCGTAATCCGGCCTGGCGCAGCAGGTGCACGGCGCGCGCCGGACCCGGCCAGAGGGGGTCCCCGGCTACGACGGCATCGGCCATCCGCAGGGAGGTCGCGACGCTGTATCCCGTTGCCGGATGGGTGAAAGCGCCCGCGGAGCCGAACGTGCGGGCGTTCGGCCGGCCGCCGTGCACCGGGAACCGGACGCGTTCGACCGGTTCGGTGCCGGTGAGAGTGATTCCCCGGGAACGCAATCGGTGCGTCAGCCGGTCGTGCAGCGTCCGCTGATCCAGCGCCGGGAGCCCGGCCAGGCACGTCTCCTCCAGCAGGACCCGCTCATCGTCCAGTGGCACCGCGTACAGAAACGACCGCGGCGCATCGGTTTCCGCGCCGTTGTCCGCACGCCAGTCCATGAAATACGTCTCCGGCTCCGGCAGGCGGGCCCGGTCCACGATCACCCCGAATGCCGTCTGCTCGGCCAGCCCGGGGGAGCGGGCCACTCCGCGCGCGTCGATGACGCGTCCGGCCGCGAGCACCGAACCCGACGCGAGCCGCACCGACGGCAGATCCAGTCCGTCGTGCCGGTGGCGGGCCGCGGGCGCGATGTCGGTCACGCTGTCCTGCAGGACCCGCGCCCCCGGGACGTCCAGCGAATCCTGTAGGCGCGCGGTATCGAAGACGATGTAGCGGCGATCCAATTCGATGCGGTGCTGCGCCCACACGATCGGGCGGTCGACCGTCGCCCCCGTCGCCGCCGGGGCGATCCACTGCGGCAGCTCATCCGCCCAGGCCGCATAGGTGGCCGTCCATCGCCGCCAGGGGTGCGGATCGACGATCGTGACCGAGAGTCCGTGCGCCAGCGCGCGGTGGGCGAGGGCTCGCCCCGCCGGGCCCGCACCGCAGATGAGGAGATCATCGGTCACCACGTGATTGGATCATGCCGGGTCGCCCGCCTACGCTTCGGGAATGATGCCGGGCCGGGGAGGGCTCGGGCAGGCCGCGAAAGGTGAGCAGATGACGTATCCACCCGCCGGATTCGGCGGCGACCCCACCGTGCACGGGCAGCCGCCGCAGGATCCGGATCCGGCGTGGTGGGACCACCCCGCTCAGCAGACCGGCAGCCAGCAGCAGGCGCCGCAGGCCGGCTGGCCGGGACAGCAGCAGGCCGACCCGGCGGGTTGGCAGCCGACGCAGACGAATTGGATTGGGCAGCAGGGATATCCACAGCAGCCCGGGTATCCGCAGGACGCGGGTTACGCGCAGCAGCCGGGCTTCCAGCAGAGCCCGGGCTTTCCGCAGCAGCCGGGCTTCCCACCGCCGCAGCCGCCGAAGTCGAACACCGGCGTGATCATCGGCGTGGTGCTGGGCGCGATCGTGGTGCTCGCGGTCGCCGTCGGCGCGATCGTCCTGGTCTCGAAGAAGGACGACTCCTCGCAGGCCGACGCCACCACGACGACCACCACGTCGTTCCCCACCAGCGCCCCGGCCACCACCCGCGGTGCGCCCACCACCTCCAAGTCCGCGCCCGGCGGCAGCCGCTTCAGCTACACCGAATACGGCAAGGACTGGAACTTCAAACTGGGCGACGTCGCGCTACAGGCCACCTACGTGTCCGGCCGCGACTACGACTCTTGTGCTCCGATCGAGGAGTCGGGCGCGCTGACCGGCCTCGGGTGCACGCGCGCCTCGGAGATGGCGTGGAAATCCGAGAACGGCGCACTCATGCTGACTCAGCTGGTGCTCACCATGTCCGACGCCGGCAAGGCCTCCAGCGCCGACGGCCAGTTCGATGACCAGGACGTGGTGCTCCCCGACGGCAGCTACATCAAGAACTTCGAAACCGGCAAATGGAAGGACGGCAACGAGGGCAAGTTCCTGGTCATCACCGTCGGCACCGCCACCCCGGCCGTCGACGAGGCGACGGTCGAGAAGTACGTGAAGTACCGCCACAGCGACACCCTGGGCGCGCTCGCCTTCCGCTGAGCACTGCGCCCGGCACCCATTCCTGGTGCCGGGCGCGAGTTTTCGGTGTGGTCGGTGTCAGATGCCGCCGGTGGCCAGCAGGCCGCCATCCACCCGCACGGTCGTGCCGGTGATCCACGACGACTCGTTCGAGGCCAGGAATCCGATCAGCGCCGCCACATCCTCCGGCGACCCCAGCCGCTTCATCGGATAGATGCCCGCCGCGGCCTCCTCGTCGGCCGAGTACAGCGCGTCCGCGAACTTGGTCTTGATCACGCCCGGCGCCACCGCGTTCACCCGGATCTTCGGACCCAGCTGCCACGACAGCTCCTCGGTGAGCCGGATGAGCGCCGCCTTGGACGCTCCGTACGCGGCGATCACGCCGGTCGACCGTAGCCCCGCGACGCTGGCCACATTCACCACCGCGCCCCCGTGCTCACCCATCCACGCCCGGTACGCCTCCTGCACATACCCCAGCGCCGCAACGACATTCACATCGAAGATCTTGCGCACGGCATCCAGATCGGCATCCATCAGCGCCCCGTACACCGGATTGATCCCGGTGTTGTTGATCAGCACATCCAGCGACCCGAACTGCGCCACGGCGGTGGCGACCTGCTCGGCCCGAGCCGCCGCATCGCCCGAATTACCGGCGACCGCGACCACCTTCCCCGGATGCCCCAGCCCGCGCAGCCGCTCGGCCGCCTCCTCCAGCGGGTCCGGCTTCCGAGCCGAAATCACCACGTTGGCGCCTCGCCGCAGCAGCTCCGCAGCCACCGCGAACCCGATACCCCGGCTGGCCCCGGTGACCAGCGCGCTCTTACCCGACAAGTCATCACTCATGTGATGGCACGTTACTCAGTCACGCGTTCGTGCCAGATCTGCCCCATATTGGGGTTCATGCCGTTACACCGGACCGGCCCTGTCCCGAGAGGCCGAACCGGTTTTCGGCACTGCGGATGACAGCCGTCTCGGGCCAGAGGGTGGGGGTGGGGTTCGCGGGTTATGGCAGTCAAGGCTTCGGCAACTGCTGTGGGCGTCGCGCGGACGTAGGTGAACGTGGCACCGCTGTCGCGGCCGGGCTCGCTGTGGCCGGCATACGCGCGGGCGACGGCATGCCCGGACTCCCTCTCGACGAAGGTGAGTGTGGTGTGCCGGATCCAGTGTGCGCTGACCTGTGGGCGGCGGCCCGGGGGAGGTGTTCTCGTACTCTCGCGAACAGGTACTCATTGCGCCGTCGGCCGATCGGTCTTCCGTTGCGGTAGCGCAAGATTCGTCGCGTTGGTGGTTCTCCGCCGCGTCGGGCGATGTGTTCGACAAGCTTGGACATCAGCGTCGGTGATATCGGCTGCCACCGCTCCGTTTCCATTTCGGGGAACCTCATGTGACCGTACGGATCTGGCTGCATGGCGTCGCTGGCACGAGGAACGCAAGTCCGCGATTGTGTCTGGGTCGGCCTCTACGCTCGGTCCAGCAGACCAGTTCGACAACTCAAACTTGCGTTGATAATTGGGAGGGACGGGCAATTGAGCGACGTTCGCGGGCAGGTCACGGAATTGCCGACAAGAACTGACCCTGGATCCCGAAACCTGCTCGCAGACAACTCCTCCACCGCGTCCACCGATCCGGCGCACTGGCCTCCTTCTCTGCGGCCGCCCTTGGCGGGAAGATCACGCGCACGACATCGGACTCAGTGATCTGCGAGTGCAGCGGGATTTCGGTCGATGGCCACGTCGTGGGCCCCTTCCGGCAGTCGATCGTCATGGCGAAGCAGTCCACGATCGTGGACTGCTGCGGCTGCGGCATAGGGCGATCCTCGTATCGGTAGCAGCGGAGACCCCACCTATCAGGTTCGAGACGTCTGGCCGAATCCACGTCGATGCGCGGTGCGGATCCCGCGCCGGGTTAGATTGCTGGGCGAGAGCTGTAGTGAGGTGATCCGTGGGTGACACGCGGGGTGAAGTCGATGACGATGCCGTGCGGCCGCAGGTGCGGTTGCGGGTGCTGGGCGGTCTGGCGGCCACCGTCGCCGGGCGACCGGTCGATCTCGGCGGTGTGCGGCAACGAACATTGCTGGCGGCGTTGATCGCCGCGTTCCCGCGCGAAGTCTCGGCCGATAGGTTGCTGGAGCAGGTGTGGCACGATGCCCCGGATCCGTCGGTGAGTTCCTTGCATTTCGGGATCTCGAAACTACGCGATCGGCTCGAACCCGACCGCCGCCGCGGCGCCGAGGGTGTGATCGCCCGCTGCGGTACCCGCTATCTGCTGGATCTGACTGCGGATCGGATCGATGCGCACCGATTCGCCGAGCAGATCGCGGTCGCCGAGTCCGCCTGCGCAGCGGGTGATCTCGATTCCGGGCTGCGGGCGTACGAGGCGGCGCTCGGCGAATGGCAGGGCGCACCGTACGCGGATGTGGCCGACGCCGATTTCGTGCAGCCCGAGATCGCGCGGCTGGGCGCGCTGGAACTGCGGGCGCGCAAGGCACTGGTGGAATTGCGACTCGACGCCGGCCTCGTCGATGCTGCATCGGCCGACGCGGAGAATCTGGTGTCCGCGCATCCGCTCGACGAACGCGCCTGGGAGCTGGCGGTGCTGGCCCGCTACCGGGCCGGGCGGCAATCCGATGCCCTTGCGGCCCTGCGGAATATCCGCCGCCTGCTCGACGCCGAGCTCGGCATCGAACCCGGTGCCCGCTTACGCGAACTGGAGACCGCGATCCTGCGCCACGACGAGGATCTGCTGCTCGGTGCCGCGAAGCCGGCGACGGCCGTCTCGCCCGCAATTGCACCGGTCATGCCCATGCCGGCACCCCGCACCCAGTTGATCGGCCGCACAGGCGAACTCGACGACATCGGCCGGGCCGTGCGCACCGCACGGCTGGTGACACTGGTCGGCACCGGCGGCGTCGGCAAGACCCGGCTGGCCCTGGAGACCTGCCGCCGGCTGCCCGCCGGGGACGGCCCGTGGTGGGTCGATCTGGCTCCGATCGAATCCGATGAGCTGGTCACCGCCACGGTGGCCGCGGCCATGCAGGTCCAGGGGGCGAGCTCGCCGGATCGGCTCGCGGACATCCTCGCGGACAGGGAATGCACGCTACTGCTGGACAATTGCGAGCATGTCCTCGACGGAGTCGCGGCCGTGGTGAATGCGCTGTTGAGCCACTGCGCTCGGGTCCGGATCCTGGCCACCAGCAGGGAGCCACTCGAGCTCGACGGTGAGCGCGTCATCGAGGTCTCGCCCCTGGACGAGGCCGACGCCGTCGAGCTGTTCGCCGCCCGGGCCGCCGGTGTGGTCGACGGCTGGGCGCTCGATGAACGGGTGCGCGAACCGGTGCGGCGGATCTGCGCCGACCTCGACGGCATTCCGCTCGCGGTGGAGCTGGCCGCCGCACAGCTGCGGGTGCTGTCCGAACAGCAGATCGCCGACGGCCTCGCCGACCGATTCACCCTGCTGGCCGGGGGCGCGCGTACCGCACCCGCACGCCAGCGCCGGTTGGCCGACACCATCGACTGGAGTTACCGTCTGCTCGATCCCGGCGAGGCGCGGCTGCTGCGTGATATCGCCGTCTTCGCCGGAAGTTTCGATATCGACGCCGCGGCCGCGGTGCACGGTGCGTCCGCACCGATGGCGGTCCTCGAACCGCTGACCGGTCTGGTGCGCCGATCGCTACTGCGAGTTCAGCCCGCGTCGTCGCCGCGGCGCTATCGGATGCTGCAGTCCATCCGCGAATTCGCGCTGGCCCGTTGCGAACCCGACGAGATCGCCCGGGTGCGGGCCGCGCACCGGCGCACCGTGCTGGACCGGTCCCGGACCGCGGCGGCGCATCTGCGCGACGCGCGGTCGGCGCAAATGCTGGACGCGCTGAGCGCCGATATCGCCGAACAGCGCAGTGCGATCGCGTCCGCGTTCGCGGCGGGCGACCCCGGCTATGTGCTGCGGCTGGCGGCGGCCCTGTACTGGTTCTGGTACCGGCGCGGGTTCATCGGCGAAGGCATCGCGGCGATCACGGGCGCACTCGCCGCGACCGCGCCGCCAGGACACGAGGTCGACGGTCCGACATTGTCGGCCGCGCTGGGCGGTCTCGGCGGGCTGTACTACCTGTCGGGTGATCCGGTCCGGGGTGCGGAGGCGACCGAGCGGGCCGCACGGGTCGCGGCCGAGGCCGATGATCGGGCCACGGCCGCGTGGATGCGGTCGTGGACAACGTATTTGCACGCGATCGTCGCGCCCTCGCCCGCGTCGGCGGACGAGGCCCGGGTTGCGGTCGCCGAGACCGGTGCGGCCGGCCGGCCGTGGCAGCTGGCCGAGGCCCTGATGATCGAGGGCATGATCCTGCGCTTCACCGAGCGGCCGGATGCGGCGAGAGACGCACTGCGCGAGGCGGTTTCGGTCGCCGAGCGGTGCGGGCACCGCTGGCCGGTCGCGTCCGCATCGTGGACCCTGGCCCGCTGTGCGATGGACGCCGGCGACGCCGCCGACGCCCGCACGGCATTGCGCACCATGCAGACCGCGCTGGAGCTGGACGGGGATGTCACCTCATGGCTGGTGATGGTGCACACGGCCGCGGCGCTCGCCGCCCGCTGGGGCCGCCCTGCCGACGGCGCCCGCCTGCTCGGGGCGGTGCGGGCGCTGGGAAGGCGGATCGGGTTCCTGCCGGAGGTGATGGATCCGCTGGATGCGCCGCGCGAGGCCGACGCGGTCCGGTCGGCGTTGCCCCCGGCCGATTTCGACGCGGGCCTGGCGGCGGGTGCGAGCATGACGCGCGCCGAGGTGAATGCGCTGGTGAGCGCGATCGGCGTGGCACCCGCCGGTGTTACTGGGCGGGAGCTAAGTTCGCGCTAAGCGCGCCGCGGTCTCCTGGAAATCGATCAGCACCATCGACTTCCAGGAGCCCCATGTCCAGCGTCTTCGATCTGCCCGCACCGACCGCCACCGGGCGGCGGCCGATGCCGAGTTCCGTGCTCGCCGAACGCCTGCGAGCGGCGGTCGCCGGTGAGGTCCACACGCCCGGCCAGGATGGTTACCGGTTGTCGGCGACCGGATTCAATGTCGCGACCGAGCATCGGGCCGCGGCCATCGTGGTGGCCAGCAGCGCCGCCGATGTCGTGGCCGCCGTGAGCATCGCGAACGCGACCGGCTACACGGTCGCGGTGCAGGCCACCGGCCACGGGGCCGCTCCTACGACGCCGGAGAGCATCCTCATCGACACGGCATTGCTGGACGCGGTGTCGATCGATCGGGATCAGCACACCGCGACCGTCGGCGCGGGTGTGCGCTGGCAGCGTGTCCTGGACGCGGCCACCCCGTTCGGCCTCGCCGCGCTCGCCGGATCGTCCACTAGTGTCGGCGTGGTGGGTTACACCCTGGGCGGCGGTCTGGGTCCGATTGCCCGAACCTACGGTTTCGCCGCAGACCACGTCATCGGCATGGAGGTGGTGACCGCGGACGCCACCCTGCGCCGAGTCTCCCCCGATACCGATCCCGAGCTGTTCCGGGCGCTGCTCGGCGGCGGTGCGGCCTTCGGGATCGTCACACAGATGACCTTCCGGCTGTTCCCGATCCGCACCGTGTACGCGGGCGGCCTGACCTACCGGATCGAGGACGCGGCGCAACTGTTGCGGGCCTGGCGGAATTGGATGGCGACCGCGCCGGAGAGCGTGACCAGTTCGGTGGCGATCCTCAATCTGCCTCCGCTGCCAGAGATTCCGGAGCCGCTGCGCGGGGCCACGGTGTTGCACCTACGCTACGCCCATGTCGGCGACCCGGCCGAGGGCGCCGCGCTGCTGGCGCCGCTGCGTCCCGTGGCGGCCCCGTTGCTGGACACGGTCGCCGAAATGCCCTACGCGGCACTGGCTTCCATCCACAACGACCCGGTCGACCCGATGCCGGCAGCCGATCGCTCGACCCTCCTGCGCGAACTGCCCGACGCCGCCATCGATGCGCTGCTGGCGGCTGCCGGGCCTGCGGGCGGCCTGCCGATCACCATGGCCGAGATCCGTGCCCTCGGCGGCGCGCTCGCGCGAGAGTCGCTGGCCCCCACCATGGTCGCGGGCCGGCAGGCGGCCTTCAACCTCCTCACCGTCGGTGTCCTGGCGCCGCCGATCGCAGCGGCGGTTCCCGCGGCGTTGGATACCGTGATCGGCGCCTTGTCCTCGTGGAGTCTCGGTGCGGCGACACCGAACTTCGCCACGGATCCACACGGCCGACCCGCAACCGAAACCATGGCCGCGTGGACCGCTGCTCAGCGCGAGCGCCTGGTCGACGTGCGACGCCGCTACGACCCCGCCGGCCTGTTCGGCCCGGCCGCCCGCTGGAACGCGCCCGAGCACTGAAACCCCGACGCCCGGCGGGGACCTGTCGGCGGCCTGCGGAGGCAACGGCGTGAGCGGACCGCTCTCGGCATTTCTGTGCCTGCGGATCTGCCAGACGGCTCTCGTCTACGTCAAGTCCTGATGGTCCAGGGCATCCTCGCCGACCCCGAATGGGACGGCGTGCTCACCGCCGAGGACGAACGCGTCCTGACCCCACTGTTCTGGTCTCATGTACTGCCCTACGGCGAGGTCGAACTGAATATGAACTCCCGGCTCGCGCTCGGCGGATAGGTAACCACGTGTCCTTTCGGCATGACCACCGACCGATGGACGTCGAGTCTGCGCCCTGTTACGGTACAGAACGTGTCGTTTCGTAATGAGCACTCCCGGGACGCGGCCACTGGGGTGCGTACTGGACGGCCTCGGGATCGAGTGCGCGAGGTCGAGATTCTCGCATGCGTGTTGGAACTGCTTGGCGAGGTCGGTTACGACGCGTTGACGTTCGAGGCGGTCGCGCGTCGTGCCCGGGCGTCGAAGGCGACGCTGTATAGGCGCTGGGAGACCAAGCGTGACATGGTGGTCGCCGCGGTCAAGGCCGGCCCTGCGTCCGGCAACTCCGCCGACGCGGTGGATACCGGCTCCCTGCGGGGAGACTTGATCGCTTTGTGCGAACGGCTCGACACCACTATGCGCTCGGCCGACGCGACAATGAGCTTGATGCTGCTCCAAGCGGGCCTGGAAGACCCCGACTTGTGCCGCCATATCGAAGAGGTGACGGGGCCGACCGGGGCCAAATTGCCGGCATCGGTGATGTCTGGGGCGATCGGCCGTGGAGAGCTACCAGCGGGCGCGAAACCGTTCCCCTACGAGGAGATCGCCGGGTCAGTGCTGCTTCTGCGCAGGCTCAACGGGCTTCCGGCAGGACCTGAATACCTGGCGCACCTGGTCGACACCATCCTGATTCCCGCTCTGCGAGCAAGCGTGAGACCTGAACCGCCGCTGCCGGCCATCTTCTCCTGACGACACATTTCTCAACCCAACCAACGAAAGGTGCGCGCCGATGACGGGCACGACGATCGACGGCTTCGAATACCGACAGCTCCCCGGGGAGGGTAGCGTCCATCTGAATGTCGCCATCGCCGGTGACGGCCACCCCATCGTCTTGTTGCACGGCTTCCCGCAAACTCACCTCATGTGGCGGCATGTCGCACGTGAACTTGCCGAGCGGTACACGGTTATCGTGCCCGACCTTCGTGGCTACGGCGCGAGCGACAAACCCGAGGAAACGACCCCGGACACCTACTCGAAGCGGACCATGGCGCACGACATCGTCGCCATCGCACGCGAAATCGGATACGAACAGTTCAGCCTGATCGGCCATGACCGCGGCGCTTTGGTCGGGGTCCGGGCCGCGCTCGACCACCCGGAGAAGATCACGCACTTGGGGATCCTGGATGTCTTGCCGACCATGGATACCTGGGACGTGCTCCACGGCGTCGATGCAGCGGTCGCCTGGCACCTGTACCTGATGGCGCAACCAAAAGGCTTGCCCGAGAGGATGATCGGAGCTGTCGCCGAAGACTTCTTCAGCTCGTTCCTCGACGCCTGGGACCCCAGCGGAACCACCTTCCCACCACACGTACGCCAGCACTACATCGACAGTTCCACGCGCGCTGTACCGTCCATCGTCGCCGACTACCGCGCCACCGCCGGTATCGACCTCGAGATGGACCGAGCCGACCGAAAAGCGGGCATCCAGTTGGCCATGCCCGTGGGAGTGATCTCCCAGGATTGGGGGGCTCGCCTCGGATTCGACGCAGCTGCCCTGTGGCAGCAATGGGCCCCGACCGCCACTTACAAGCCGATCGATGCCGGCCACTTCATGGCAGAAGAAAAGCCCGTGGATGTCACCGCCTTCATCCAGGAATTGGTACAACACACGCCCGCATGAGTCGACAAGCCTCGAAGAACCTTCGAGGGTTGTCGATGGGCCTCACCATCCACATGGTGCTGCCCTGGCTGCTGGGCCTGGGGTGATCCCGGCCCAGCGGACCTTCTCGCGTGCGTCGGTTGTCGGTGGCCGCACATACTCTGCCGCCCACGGGCGATGCGAGGTCGGTGAAGGAATCGATCGGGTTCGTCGGCACCTCGGCTCGGTTTCGGGTCGAGGAGCAACGGCAAACGAAAGCCACGCTCGGGCCAGAGACCTCTCACAACCCGACACATCGACTTGAAGCTTGAAAAGCGTTATGCCACTTGCCGAATACGCACTGAGCCTGGAGAAGGATGGGACAGAACATGACTTCGACCAGGTACGACGGAGACAGCTGGGACTTGGCATCCAGCGTCGGCTCTACCGCCACCATGGCGGCGGTGGCCCGGGCGATCGCGACCCGCGCCGATGATGCGCTCATCGACGACCCGTTCGCCGAACCACTCGTCCGGGCGGTCGGCATCGACCTGCTCACCCGGCTGGCGGCCGGCGAAGCGGCCCCCGACGAGATGGTGGAGCAGATGTGGATCGACCTGGCCAAGGTGCGTACCCAGTTCTACGACGCGTTCTTCCGCGACGCAACGAACACGGGCATCACGCAGGTCGTAATCCTGGCCGCAGGGCTGGATTCGCGCGCATACCGGTTGTCCTGGCCGACCGGGACCGTGGTGTATGAGGTCGACCAGCCGCAGGTCATCGAATTCAAGACCCGCACGCTGGCCGACTTGGGCGCTGTGCCCACTGCCGACCGTCGAGTGGCTGCGGTCGATCTGCGCGATGATTGGCCCGCCATACTGCGCACCGCCGGATTCGACCCGTCCCGCCCGACCGCGTGGAGTGCCGAAGGACTGCTGGGCTACCTGCCGCCCGAGGCGCAGGATCGCCTGCTGGACACCATCACTCACCTCAGCGCGCCTGGAAGCAGAGTGGCAACCGAGAGCAGGCCCAACCCGCAACAAGGCCAGGAGGACACGACGAAGGAACGCCTGCACCGCATCTCCGAACGCTTCCGTACCGACGGTTTCGATCCCGACATGGCAAGTCTGCGATATTTCGGTGACCGCAACGAAGCGGCTCCCTACCTGACCGACCGCGGCTGGATCCTGAACGGAATCAGCGTCCGAGACCTGCTGGCCGCCAACGACCTTCCGCCTCTGAAGGACGACGACCTGCGGATGGGCGACATGCTCTATGTCAGTGGCACCCTCGACGAGACCACGAAGTAGCAACATACCGCGCTGACCGACCGGCCAACGCGGGGCATCGGAAGATCAACTGGCCGCGCCGATCCAAGGCTGGCGGAGTCCGCTACTGCCGATTTTCGGGCTTGTTCCAGAGCTGCTCGTCTGGTTCGGTCCGCGCCAGTGTCCAGACTCCGGGGTTCTGCCCGATGGTCAGTGTCTGCGACGTCGCGTGGGTGTGGGTTGCGCGAGTCGATCACTGTTCATGAGCGCACCCGCTGGCTTCAGCTGCCGCAGCACCGGCGATATTTCGGCAGTATGGATACCGGTCAGAGCGGCCAGTTCGGTGGTCATGTGCCGGTACAGGTCGTTGGTGTTGCCGAAGGACAGCGTCGCGATCAGGTTGAACGGTCCGGTGATCGCGGCCGCGTAGGTCGTGTTCTCGTGTTCGGCGATGGCCTGCGCGACTGGTTCCAGTTGTGCTGGAGTGACAGTGAGCCACAGCAGTGCCGCGAGCCGGGTGCCCAGTGCGGCGGGGGCAATGTCGAGGTCGAAGTAGAGAAGCCCGGAGGCTTGCAATGCTTCGATGCGACGCATGACTCGTCCTGGACTCAGGCCCGTCGAGCGGGCCAGCATCGCATAGCTTGTTCGTCCGTCGCGGGCAAGGAGATCCAGTAGTGGACGATCGGCGTCCTCGATTCGGGTATCGCCCGGGGTGACGGGCGTGGCGGCCGGATCTGCGAGCCGACGACCACGCGAATCGACCGGACTCGCGCCGACGAAGCGATGCAGAATCATCGACGCCGAGACGTCCAGGACCGGTGCACTCCGCTGCAGTCGTTGCGCCAGAAGGTCTTCGCGCGTGTGCTGGGCACGTGGATGCAGCGAAAACACGACCTCGGCGCCGCCGCCGGCGAGGCTGACCCACGCCGTGTCGTCGCGACGCGCGAGCGCCTCGGCCACTTGCAGCGCTCCCTCGGGATGCCCCGTTTCAGACAGTGGAAAGCTGCGGTGCATAGGTTGTTTCACCGACGAGATAGGTTCCGTATCCCGATACGCGGCCAGTTGGCGCACCATGACGTATCGCCGGGCAACCGTGCTGGAGGTTCTGGATTGCCGAGGCGGGCCCGTTCGGGCCGACGGTTGAAAACATCGGAGTGTCCAACGACGCTCTCGGTCTCGGTATGGAGATGGTCGTCAGGCCGGGAGGGTGAAGCCTTCGGGCGGTGAGCCCTCAACGAACAGCATCTGCACCCGAGCTTTGCCTTCCCGTATCTGCCGGGCTTGCCGGTACTCGGGGGATTCGTACCACTGGTGAACCCGATCCATGTCCGGGAATTCGATGACCAGGATTCGGGGTGAGTCCCAGGTGCCTTCCACAGGTTCGGGTGTGGGGCCCGCGACCAGGTAGCGACCGCCGTGACTGAGGATCGACTTCTGGGCCACGGGGGCATAGGCCCAGCCTGCCTCCTCATCGAGTACCTCGACAGTGACGATGACGTAAGCGGACATCCGACCCCATTCCAGGACACGGCGTGTAGTAATGACACGCATAAGAGTATTGAAACGCTGTATCTTGTCAAGGTGGGTGATGTCGACAACGAGTCCGGTGTGAGTGTGCCGAGCCGCAGGGAGCGGCTGCGTGCGGAGGCCAGTCGGGAGATCATGGCGATCGCGCTACAGCAGATGGCCGACGCAGGGCCCGGGGCGATTTCGCTGCGCGGCATCGCTCGTGAGATGGGAATGACTCCCCGCGCCATATACAGCTATTTCCCCACCCGAGATGACCTGATCACAGCACTGATCAGCGGAATCGGTACATCGCTGGCGGATGCCCTGGATGCTGCCGTCGACGCCGTGCCTGACACCGACCCCAGCGGCAGGCTGGTCGCGTGGGGTCAGGGCCTGAGGGAATGGGCGCTGGCTCACCCGGAAAGTTTCCGGCTCTTCTACGGGCACCCGGTTCCTGGATATCAGCCGCCTGAAGATGGGCCGGTGGACCGGACCGCCCGCCGCGTGTGCAGGGGACTGACCCGATTGGTGGCCGATGTATGGCTCGATGCTCACAGCGGCCAGGTCGAGGAGAACTCCTGGTCCGATCTGCAGCCGGACTATGCCGCGAAGGTCCGGCAAGACCTCCCGGACGTACCCGCCGACGCGGCGGTGCTCGCACTGCGGGTGTGGGGCCGGATGCACGGCTGGGTGGCCTTGGAGGTAGACGGTCATATCGATCCCGTTGCACGCAACTCTGCTGCACTGCACCACGCCGAAATGATCGACCTGGTCAGATCGCTGGGCCTGCCCTGAACCTCGATCCGGAACGACCGCCCGACCGCCTGGGGGCATGCACACCACACGACCGGAGGACGCGGCGACCCACTCGGCCGATGGCCACTGACACCTGCACCGAATGATGATCTTGGTCAACAAGAGGTTCCGGACCGCGCGAAACAACGAAGTTGGCTTGACCGGCGGCGATGGCACTCAGTCCCGGCCCTCGTGTACCAGGTGACACTGACCGCGAGAGGCCTCTGTTTCACAGCAGGGCCCTCGTCGGGTCGTGATCTGCTGGGCCAATTCGACATCTCGCTTGGTCAGCCCGGTGTAATCGTCGGCGAGCGTGATGACCCGCACGTAGACAGCGTCGCCGCGGATGTCGATGTCGGGTCGGCCGTCGTCGGTGCCGGGCAACGCGGCGATGGCCTGCGCCAGTTCGACACCGGCGGCCAGAGAGCCGGTGCGATATCACATGCAGCCCCCATGTACTCGCGACGCCAGTCCTGCAGGCCGGTGGCTCCGAAGAACTCGCCGTCCTCGATCCGATCGTCTGTCATACACGAAATCTATCGGGGCCCTTACCATTTCGCATACGCCCAGCTGCGGAGGAGAGTTCGAGACGAGCGCGACGATCGGGATCGTTGCGGGTGGCGAGTGTGCGGGAACCCGTGCTGCCTCGGCCGGAGCGGGCCCGTTCTCCGAATGCCGGACATCGGCGCGGCGAGCCATGGGATGCCGGAGGAAAGCCCTGGTCATGTGAACGCCATGAAAACAGTTCACAGATTCATTGCTGAAAGATAGCGGGTTGGCATAATTTCGAAGGCACGTCGATCGCGTTGGCGACATTGCGATCACAGGGCCACCCCCATCCAGCTCCATGACGCTGCGGATTCAACGGCCGGTGACCCGTCTACGAAGGATCCACCATGAGCCAATTCCCGCGCTCTGCAACAGAATCCACGATGCCGCCGACCCCTGCGGTTCGGCCGAGCAAGGTCCTCGTCGTCGAGAGCAACCCGGCGATGGCAGAGATCGAGGCACTCGTGCTGGCCAACGCCGGCCACGAGGTGATGTCCGCCCCCGACGCGCAGCGCGCCTTGACCCTGGCTCAGCGATGGAATCCGGATCTGGTGCTGCTCGAGCTGGACCTGCCCGACCTGCCAGGCGCGAACCTGTGCCGACAACTGCGGAAACGTGCACCGATTCCCATCATCGCGGTCTGCCTCGACGGCGATCCCGATGCCATCGATGACGCCTACGCGGCCGGTGCGTGTGACTACCTGCCCAAACCGCTCAGAAACGGTGAACTGCTCGACCACATCCGTGTCCATCTCACAGCACCGCAGGCGGCTTGAAACATCTCCAATTCGGCCGCGGCGCCGTGGCCTGCACCCGTACACGGTAGAAGGCCGCGAGGGCGGGCACCGACATGTCGGTCACGATCGAGGTCCTCCCCGCGATCTTCACCGCCGCCCCCCGCGGTCATCCGCGGGACACCGCATGTGGGTCCATGCCGGAAAACGATGGCCCGACCGTCTACGGGATATGCATCAGCTGTCGAGCAGCACCGAACAGACGGTTGGCGAGCTTGATGACAGGAAGTCCCAGCGGGATCAGCAGGACCGTCGCGCACAACACCGCACCCAGAATCCACACAACGGTCGCGAGCAACCCGACTACCGTGCCGAGCACGGCCGTCACGATCCCCAACACCACATTGAGCAGGCCCTGTATCGCTCGCATGACGACCTCCCTGGTAACCAGTCTGCTCCTGCTCCACGCACTCCGCTCCCCTCTGCCCCTCAGCCAATCCGACGAAGACGATCCATGTCGGTGCGCAGATGCCGCAGGACAGCACCGGAGCGCTCGTCGGGAAGGGTGACATGCGGATGTGGGTCCTTTTGGGACGAAGTACGGGACAGCCGCCGCAGCAGCACAGACAGCGGCGCTGCGCGTTCTCCCTACCGCGACGGCACCGGCGGCGACTCCGAGGTTGAACGTCGTGAAGGTGAGTCCGGCCAACGGCCCGGCGAGGGTACCGGGTGAGCCGGCGCTTACTCCACCACACACCCCGCGGCTTGTGGGGCGCCTGCGAAGCGGTCGGCGAGGAAATTCATGCCGCCGAGTGCTTCGCCCGCGGCGGCTCCGATGTGCGTCGGGAACAGCGAGTGGATCGCGGTGAGGGTGGCGCCCTGCGCGCAGTAGGTATCGACGAGGGCGGTGTAGCCGGCAACGGGGATCTTCTCGTCGGCGACGCTGTGGTACAGGTACAGCGGGGTGTCGGGGGTGGTGCGGCCGAGTTCATTGGGCAGGGCGGCGTTGCGGAAAGCAGGCTGCGCCAACAGGTTCGGGACTGTGGCGAAATCGTCGACGTGGATGTCGGAGTATTCCTGAGACAGATCCGCACCACAGCCGGAGGTGTCCGCGGCGAGCAGCGCGCGGCGGCCCCGGTCGTTCAACAAGTCGGCCAATCGGGAGGCGGGTTCATTGCGGGCCAGCCCGAGCAGGATCAGTATCGCCCCCGCGGCGCTGTCGGCGCGTTGTGCTACGGCCGGGATATCGGTGGGGATTCCGCCGGCGCTGGTGCCGACCAATTGCACGTCTGGCGCGTATTCCCGACGCAACTGTGTGGCCCACAGGGTGGCGAAGGCTCCGCTCGAGTATCCCCAGGCGCCGATTGGGCTCGAGGCATCGATGCCGGCCGGCGAGAACGACCGTGCGGCCCGGATTCCGTCCAGAACTCCACGCCCGGATGTCACGCCGTCGAAGAGCCGGGACTGCGGCCCTTCGTAATCGCTGACCACGACGGCCCATCCCCGCAGCAGTGCGTCCGCGATGAACGGCGCATCCTGCATGGCGCTCGCCATGTCGTTGTCGCTTCCGCCGCGCAGCGTGACCGACGGCGCGCACCGGGCGTCGAGACTGTTCTCGGGTACCTGGTACGACAACACCGGCCGCGGCCCGTTCCAGGGCACCGGTGGCACCAGCACCGTGGTCACGTTCAGCTGCGGATGCTCTTCGGAATCGGTTGTGCGATAACGCAATTGCCATGCAGTCACCGGTACCGGCAGACCGAGCAGTGGGATCGTCCGCGCTCCGAGTACCGCGCCGTTCGGATGTGACGCGAGATCGGGGGGTGCGGCATAGAAGGGATCGTCGCCAGGGGACAGCGAAGCGGCTCGCGCGACCGGCATCGACAATCCTGCCGGCAGCACGATCATGGCGAGTATGAGGGCCGCAAGCCATTGCAGGCCGATCCGCCACCACATCACTGGTTGCCCGGGCGTGCCGCCAACCAGCAGGCCGGGCGTATCGGTTGCCGAATACGCTGTGCGGCAAGCATTTTTTCGATATGTCGACAACATGTGCCGGAATTCCATCACGCCTCCCGCGTCCAACCATCCGACGCGCAGGCACTCGGGGCCCGCACAACCAGTCGTACCAATTCGAGATCTAGGTCACGGTAACATAACGATCCCGCATCTGCAGCTGCAATTTTCCGACGACGGGCGAGGCCGCCCAATGCAGCGGAGAAGGCTCGCCGGACCGAGCGGATGCGAGCGCAGGTACCCGGTCTCGACGCGGCGGGCTATTGCTCGGCATACGCCGCTATCGCGCCGGCCTGTGAGCCGTGCACGTCGCGCGCCCGGCAAAACCAGATGTCAGAGGCGCAACCATGATGTGACCGGGCAAGCATGTGTGACGCTCCCGAGAATTTCTGCCTCGCCAAGCCGGTTTCAGCAAACGGCTGTAGGGTGCTGGTCCGAGACCCCGGAAATGGCTGTACGGCGGAATCAGGGATGCGTACACGGAGGTCGCGGGCAGGAGATGCGATGCCGACAACATGGCTACGATGGCTCGTTCTGGGAGTCATATCGGCAGCTGCATTCGCCACGTTGCCCGTGGGACCGGCAAGCGCCGATCCGGTCGACGACATCCCGGGTGGGCTGGAGTCGTTCTATCACCAGCCGCTGGACTGGACGCCGTGTAACGATGCGGTGCTCGACAGTGCGGGGGCTCAGTGCGCGCGCGTTGTCGTACCGTTCGACTACAACCGACCGGACTCGCGCACGCTGACCGTAGCGATCTCGCGTATCCCGGCCACCGACCCGGCCCGCAGACGCGGGATCATGCTGTCCAACCCCGGCGGTCCCGGCGGTCCGGGCCTGAGCATGATCGCCGACCTGCGGGATCGGCTCACACCGGATGTCCGCGCCCGGTACGACCTGATCGGCATGGACCCGCGTGGGATCGGCCGATCGGACCGAATGAGTTGTGCGCTGCCGCTGCCCAGCATGTTGTTCTCGGCCGGCTTCGACGCCTTCGGCTACGCGCGCGACGCCACCCTGGCCGCCGCGCTCGCGGCTTCCTGCGTAATACCCGATCCCGAGAAGGCTCGGTCCATCACCACCCGCAATACCGCCCGCGACATGGATGTCATCCGCAGCGCATTCGGCGAACGCGAGCTCAACTATTACGGCGACTCCTACGGCACCTACCTGGGCGCGGTGTACACGCAGATGTTCCCTCAGCACAGTGACCGGATCGTGCTGGACAGCGCCATCGACCCGGACCGCTACTGGATCGGCACGTACCAGGACATGGGCGCCGTCAACGAGGCCGGGCTCGACGACTGGGCGATCTGGGCAGCCCGCCACGACGCCGACTACCACTTCGGCAACAGCGGACCGCAGGTCCGAGCCTTTGTCGAGGACATGATCCGACGTGCCGCCACGCATCCGGTCATCGGCAACGGCTATCTCATCGATGAACACACCGTTCCGATGATGCTGCTGTCGCTGTTGTCGAATCCGAAGAAGAACGCCAGCCTCGCCGAGCTTGTGCGGACCCTGGCCGACGCGGTGTCCGGGCTGCCCATCGACATGGAGCAGCTGAAAGCGAAGGTTAGCGGTCCCGTTCCGCTGGATGCCTCGGGCATGGCCGCGGTCCTGTGCGGCGACAAGGCCGCACCCCGGGATCTGGCCTGGTATCGCCGCAATATCGAAAGCGTCCGGGCAACCCAACCGGTGTTCGGCGCGTTCGCCAACAACATCACCGCATGCGCGTTCTGGCCGGACCCGGTCGAGCCACCCACCGCCGTGCACAACCCGACACCAGCCCTGATCCTGCAGGCCACCCGCGACACCCGCACCCCCTACCAGCAGGGCCTTGCATTGCACCAGGACCTGACAGCGTCACGAATGGTCACACTGGCAGACACCCGCGTTCACGGCGTCCTCGGCTCCAACCTGAGCCAGTGCGTGAACGACGTCGTCAATACCTACTTCCGTGACGGCACCCTCCCCGATGCCGACCTCACCTGCCAACGCGACACCAACGATCTCCCCTGACCTGACCCCATGATCTCGGTCCGGGTGATGTGGCCCCTCGGAACTGGTTCGCGCTTTGAGAGTTGAGGCAGAGTGATCATCGTCAGAGCTTCCCCGTTACGTTCACACACCTGGCCCAAGGTATGGCTGCCGACCGACTGCGCTCGTGTGGACTCATCTTCATCGAGGATGGCAGGGTAGGGAGATGGAGAACCACGGATGAGTCGCGGTGTGTTGGTGACAGGGGCTTCGCGGGGGATCGGGCGGGCAATCGCGGTGGCGTTCGCGGAGAACGGTGATCGGGTGGCGGTGCATTATTCGTCCGGGCAGGCCGATGGCGAGGAGACGTTGCGGCGGTTGCCAGGTGATGGACATGTGCTCATCGACGGGGATATCAGTTCGCCGGAGGCGGCCGAGGGGATTGTCGCGGCGGCCGTAGAGGCGCTGGGCACCGTGCATGTGCTCGTCAACAATGCGGCGGTGAATCTGGCGCATCCGCTCGCGAAAACCTCCTATGCCGAATGGCAGCAGACTTGGCGCAAGACTGTGGATGTCAACCTGATCGGTACGGCGAACGTCTCCTATTGTGCTGCCCGTCACATGATCGACAAGGATGTCCCCGGCCGGATCATCAATATCGGCTCCCGTGGCGCGTTCCGAGGTGAACCCGACTACCCCGCCTACGGTGCCACCAAGGCGGGCGTCCACGCCCTCGGCCAATCGCTCGCGGTCTACTTGGCTCCTTACGGAATCGCGGTCGCGTCGGTGGCACCCGGCTTCGTGGCGACCGAACGCGTCGCCCACCGCGTCACCGACGGCGTCCGGGCCCAGAGCCCCTTCGACCGCGTCGCGCAACCCGAGGAAATCGCCTCGGCCGTACGCTATCTCGCCTCCCCGGAAGCCACGTGGAGCTCCGGCGCGGTCCTGAATGTCAACGGAGCGTCGTACCTGCACTGAATCTCACCGCTCATTCGGGTAATCAACAGCAATCGTGTCACGGGACTGTACGAACAACGGCTCCGTCCCTCTTTCGGTGGTGGCGGATAGCGAACTAGGCCAACAGGATTCGGTGGCGGAGTAGCTGGAAGCCGGCCCTGCCATACATCTGCCGCTTGATGAGCTTTGTCTTCGTGTTCACGCCCTCGATCGGGCCGCTGCTGTAGGGAAGGATGAGGCCGGCGACGGCGGCATCGTGGTCTTGATCGAGACCGGTCAAGAAGGGTTCGAGTTCGGGCAGTCGCGCCTCGCGGACCTGTTTCATCCAGCAGCAACCGTCGCCGATCAGGTATGCGGCTGCCCACACGTCCCAGCGGTAAAGGGCGTCATGGATATTGAGGAAGCGGTCCTGGTATTCGAGGATTTCATTCGGGGCGAGGTCCGCCAGGTGATCGACCAACGCTTCGGCGAACGGTGCACGGTCTGTGCCGGCGGCGTCGATGATGCGCCAGAACGAATCGCTGTCCACGAATGACACTGTGTCAGAGTGGCAGCTATGAATGCGAGCATCCGCGGGGTATCGGGTCTGCTGCGTCGGCTGCAGGATGACGGGCAGGACCTCGCGGCCATACATGCCACGGCTGAAGGTTTCTTGGGCCAGCATTATGACGCGCCGTACGAACTATGCCTGGTCCTAGCGGCATTGGTCGAGTGCTCGGCGGATCTGCCGACTGCCGAGGACATTCGGGATGCGATCACGAGCGATCCTCGGTGGGGCAATGCGGCGGACCGGAGTCGACTCGTGGCACAGCTTCGCGAACTCGCCTCGGATGTGTACTCATCCACGCGGGAGGACGCACTGGCGATCCTGAGTGCCCTCGGAACACCGGGTTAACGCCTGACTGCGGACTATTGGCCGAAACCGATTCGATCCTGACCCCCACCCACGACACGACCCGAACCAGACCCACTCGACCGCACACGAAACGGGTCCCGGCAACCACAATCGCCAGGACCGCTTTCAGCGCCCAACGCCCTCGGGCACGATCCCGGACCGGAAGACGCGCGTCGGGATACCAGCTCGTCGCGCCAAATCGGCAGTATGACTGGCACCGGCCGAACCGTCGTGAATGAAGGCCAGGCACACATCGGCGCCCAATCGCACCAGCTCTGCGTTCCGCTGAAAGCCCGCGCGCCGACCGAACTGCTTCCAATCCGCTGGATGCCGTTCGACCTGCCCACCCCAGTGAGTCCAGCACGCCTCACACAGCGCGTCGGCACCGGTCGGACAAGCCCCCGACACGAGAACGGCATCCCGATCCCACACCTCGGCCAACGCATCCCGAATGACGCGCCGGTCCTCCCACGACCGCGAGCCGGTCACCAGAACCCGTCTTCCCACGCCGCGCAGACCTCCCTCGAATCAGCCACTGCCACCTCGCCGCACACTCTGCCAGCAGGCCCCGACACCCCGCACCGACAGCGCCTCACACCCGAATCCCGGGCAAATGCACCGGTCAACTCGAATCACACTGTCCTAGAACACCATCGGCCCCACGGGATCGGCGAAGAGGGGTTTGACAGGTATTTTCGCGCCGGTCTGTTCGACGAGCAATGTGTCCCAGGGGATTCTGGCCCAGTCGACGGACTGGATGTGCGCGAGGTTGGTGGGGATTTCCATGTTCTCTGCGGTCAGCGTTGGGTGGTGAGCATTCGGGGCGGTACTGCTGTGGAATGGGTGCGGTAGAACTCGAGGTGGGATCGGGCCGTTCGGTCCCAGCTGAACAGCGCGGCGAGGGCTTTGCCGTGCTCGGTGCGGCGCGGGTCGGGAACCAACGCTCGCGCGAGTTCCGTGGCCAGCTCGGCGGGAGTGGCCGCGTAGCTGACGGTGTCGCCGAATACCTCGCGCAGCACTGGGAGATCGCGTGCTACGACGGGGATTCCGGTGGCGAGGGCTTCCATGGCGGCCAGTCCGAATCCCTCTTTGGTGGAGAAGAAGGGGAGGAGGGCCGACGCCGCCACGAGTGCGGGGAGTTCGGTGTGGGGGACGGTGCCGAGGATGGTGGGGCGGATGTCGAGTTCGGTTGCGCGAGCATCGAACTGGGCCCGGTAGTCGCGGTAGTCGAAGAGTGTTTCGCCGCCGGCGAAGACGAGGTGCAGGTCCGGATGATCGCGTCGTAGCAGGGCGAACGCCTCGAGCAGGTCGATGCTGCCCTTGCGGGGTTCGATGCCGCCGACGGCCACGATGTACCGTCCGAGTCGGCGTCGCCAGGCGGCGCGAGCATTCGTGGCGTTGGGAGAGTCATCTGCGGCGGCCGCGAAGCGGTCGTATTCGACACCATTGGGAATCACGGTGGGGCGCAGGCCCCATCCGTCCTGGACCTCGGCCGCGACGGCGTCCGACACGCAGATGTGTGCGTAGGGCTCGACGATGGCGCGTTCATGGCAGCGGGCGAGTTCGGGGGTGGTGAAGTTGTCGAGGTGGTGGATGGTGCGGATGCGGCGGTCGACGGCGTTGGCGCTGATGCAGTCCTGTGCGTGCACGATGTCGTAGTCCTCGGGAGTGAACGCCTGCCGCAATGCGTCTATGGAACGCATGATCCGCGTCCCGACCTGTTCGCCGTCGGCACTGGCGAAGGGAACGACGCGAACTGTCACGGAGGAATCCACGGGGCGGAAGAAGGCGGCGTCACCGCCACGTCCGAGCGTCCATACGGTGACATCCGCGCCCAGCCGGGTGAGCGCCTCGGCGAGATTGAGCGTATGCACGACCCCGCCACGGGGTTTGGTGGAGTAGGTGAGAAGTGCGATCCGCATCAGTCGCCGCTCTTTTCGGTCATCAGGTTGTGGTAGGCGTCGACGCGCCGTTCCTCCAGGTGCCGCAGGACGCGCCGGGCTCGCTCGACTTCGGCGTCGATGTCGACGTCCGCCACCGCGAGGCCGCCCTTGGACCAGGTTTTGGCGAGGATGTCACCGCCGGGTCCGACCACTTTGGCCTGGCCGAGGAAGCGCAGGTCGCCGGTGATTCCGGTTTGATTGGACGAGGCGAGCACCACCTGGTTCTCGGCGGCGCGGGCCTGGTCGTACAGGTCGAAGAGGCGGGATTGCCGGTCGTTGGGCATCCGGGAGGCGCGATCGGTGACGCTGGCGGGCCAGGCCGACAGCGCGGCGATGGTGCGGGCACCGTCGAGAGCGAGAGCGCGCGCGGATTCCGGGAACGTCTTGTCGTAGTCGATGAGCATGCCGATCCGGCCGACCGGGGTATCGAAGGCCGCGAAGCGATCTCCGGCCGCGTACGCCAGGTGTTCCCCGGCCGGCTGGTGTACTTTGCGGTGGCGGCCGAGCACCCCGTCGCCGGTGAGGCACACCGCGGCGTTGTAGCGGGCACCGTCCGCGTGTTCGGCATAGCCGACGCAGATCGTCATGTCCCCGGCCAACCGGCACAACAGCCGGAACTCGGGTCCATCGGGGTCGATGGCCTCGGGCCCGGCGGCTGGGTCCGGGTTGCGGAGGTCTCCGATGTAGCCGCCGAGGCTCGCATCGGGCAGCACGAGCAGGTCGACGCCGTCTTGGGTGAGCCGGTCGATGATACCGGCGATCTTGTCCAGGGCGCGGGCGATGTCTGCGCCGAAATGTGCTGCGACGGCGGCTATTCGGGTGACGGCCATGGGTTGCGCCTCAGGCCGCCGCGGTGGTGCGGGCGATGGCGGTGATCTGCCCGGCGAGGTGCTCGGCGTCGCGGGCGATGGCGGCGAAGCGGCCCGAGCCCCAGGTGTGCAGCCAGGGCAGCCCGAGGAAGTACAGCCCGGGCGTGGTCGTGACGCCGCGCTTGTGGCACGGGTGGCCCTCACCGTCGAAGACGCCGACGCGCAGCCACTGGTAGTCGGTGCGGAACCCGACCGACCACACTATCGACGTGATATCGCTTGCCGACAAATCGATTTCGGTGATCTCGTGCTCGGGACGCCACACCGGGCGGTAGCGCGGTTCGGTGGGCGCGTCGATCCCCGCACGGGCGATATGGGCGTCGATGGAGTCCTTGATGCTCTCGGCGACGGCGTCGGCGGCATCGAGGTCCCGCTCCAGCGACGGCTCGAAATGCGCTGTGCCGTCGGCGACATCGACCATCCGGCCGTAGAGCGCCATACCCTCGACCGCGAATTGGCGCAGGTCGATATCGCGGCCGCCGTCTCGACCGGTGACGTAGTGGTTGGTGTTCTCCCGCTTGCCCAGCCCACCGGGCTGATCTTCGATCGGGATGTCGTAGTGGCCCATGTCCTCGAGCCACGCGACGCAATCGCGGCCCCGATAGAAGCGGGCGACGCGGGGCGCGGTCCCGACCGCGAGATGCACCTGCCGACCCTCCAAATGGAGGTCCTCGGCGATCTGTGCTCCCGATTGGCCGGTACCGACGATGAGGACGGCGCCGTCGGGCAGGTCCGCGGAGCTACGGTATTGGGCGGAGTGGAGTTGCCGGATCGAGCTCGGCAACCGCTCGGCGAAGCGAGGCACGGTCGGCGTGTGATAGCCGCCTACTGCGACCACCACCTGATCGGAATGCAGTGGGCCCGATGTTGTCTGGATGTCGAAGCCGCCGTCGACCGCTACCGTGACCGCGGTGACGGCGACGTGTTCGCGAACCGGCGGATCGAAGGTGTCGGCATAGGCGCGGACCCATGCGTGGACCTCATCGCGTTTCATGAAGCCGTGCGGGTCCGGTCCGTTGTAACTGTATCCGGGCAGCACGCACTGCCAGTTGGGAGTGACGAGAGTGAAGTTGTCCCAGCGGGTGTCGCGCCACTCGTGGGCGATGGTGTCGCGTTCGAGGACGACATGGTCGATGCCGCGTGCGGTCAGATGCCAGCTGATGGAGAGCCCGGCCTGTCCGGCGCCGATCACGACGACGTCGCGGTGTTCCACGGCGGTACCCGAGTCTGCCTGGGGGGTCATGGTTTTCCTCCGGTGGTTGCCGCCTCGACCGACGGCGGAGTCATCGACAGGACGCGTACCGTGCCCGGTGATGTCCGGGCCTGTGCTGCGCTTGCTTGGATGGCGTCCAGGGTGTGCATGGCGGAGGTGCAGTAGAAGCCGAACTTCTCGCGCACCCGCTCGGCCGCGGTGTTCAAAGCGCTCGAGACACGGGTCAGGAAGTCGTCGATCGGATAGTCGACGCCGGTGGCCAGATGATCGTGGATCACCAGCGAGGGCGAATAGCAGGACTGGACATTGCCGTCCGGCCAGCGGATGTCGAATGTCATCTCAGGCATGGATCGCCTCCAGTTCTTCGGGCACCGCGGGTTGCCCGACCACGCCGTGGCGGGCGACGACGCTGTGGTAGAGCTCGGGGCGTCGGTCGCGCAGGTTGTACATGCCGCCGCCGCGCGCCAATTCGAGTGCGTGATCGACGTCGACCGTCGCGGTGGCGAGACCGGGTTCGGTACCGGTGGTGGCGAGCACGTCGCCGCCGGGACCGACGATCTTGGCGCTGCACACGAAGCGCAACGAGCCGAACGTCCCGGCCTGGTTCGACGCGACCCACACCACCTGGTTCTCGACTGCGCGAGCGCGGTCGAAGATATCGAAGCGCTGGGTCCAGCGGTCGTCCTCGAGTCGTTCGGTGGTGGCGGTGCGGGCGGTGGGCCAGGCCGAGAGCGAGGTGATGATCTGCGCGCCGTCCAGTGCCAGCGCTCGTGCGGCTTCGGGGAATGCCTTGTCATAGCAGATCTGCATGCCCATGCGGCCGACCGGGGTGTCGAAGGCGCGGTATTCGGATCCGGCAGCGTAGCAAAGGTTTTCGCCGAGGGGCTGATGCACCTTGCGGTAGGAGCCGAGCACCCCGTCGCCGGTGACGGTCGCGGCGGCGTTGTAGCGGAGATCGCCATCGGCTTCGCAAAATCCGAGCGTGACGACGAGTTCACCTGCCATTGCCGCGATGCGGCGCAGTTCCGGGCCGTCGAGGGTGAGAGCCGGCGGCAGACTGCGCAGACGGCGCTGCTTGGCCTCCTCGCTCTCCCCGCCGCCGCCCAGGCTGGGCAGATAGCCGCCGAGGCAGGCCTCGGGCAGCACCAGCAGCCGGCTACCGCGTTCCTGCGCCTGTTCGATCAGTGAGCCGATGGTGGCGTAGCACGCCTCCATGTCGCGGCCGAATTCGGCGGCGGCCACGGAGATCGATAGTTCGGTCATGAGTGTCCCAATCCGGTTACCGCGCTTTCGAGCGCGTGAGTGATTTCTCCGTCAGGCCAGCGCAGCCGCACGCCGGGAGTCGCGCTGAGCACGCCGCACACGGCGGTCGTCGCCGGGCCTACGGGGTTGACGGGGGTGCCGGGGCGATCGGCGGTGAGCATCGCGAAGCCGGGGAAGCAGGTGATCCAGTCGGCCAACTCGGCGCCCGGCGGGCGCGGGATGCGGGCCACATCCAGTTCGACCCCGACACCGCTGGCCTCGGCGAGCATGCCCGCGGTCCCGGCGATGCCGGCCATGCTGACATCCTTCGCGGCCTTCGGACCGGTGTCCGAGACGAACCGGCCCAGTGCCCGCAATTCCGCGCCGCTCCGATGTGACGACGAATCCCATTGTCGCCCGGTATATTCGGGCCGCCAGCCGCCGCCCAGATCAGCGGTGAGCCGGAGCTCGTCGCCGACCTCACCGCCTCCTCCGGGCACCGGCCGGGCGGTACGGCCGAGCGCGGTGACCGACAGCGCCGCCGGGACACCCAACTGGGTGTGGCCACCCAACACCGGCACCTCCCAGACGCGGCTGGCCGCACCCAGGCCCCGGAGCACCCGGGTCAGCAGCGACCGGGTGGGCGCGGCGACCGCGTCGAGAAGGCCGATCGGGTCCGCGCCCATCGCGGCGAGATCGTTGAGGTTGACCAGGGCCGCACACCATCCGGCCCATTCCGGGTCACGTTCGACCATGGACGGCAGGATCGCGTCGCACGCGGCGACCAGGTCGCAGCCCGGTACCGGTGCGCCGTCATCACCTCGGAATCCGGTGCCGCCCAGCGTCATCGGCGCATCGCCCAACTCGCACAGCGCCTGCCCGAGCATTGCCTTGGTGGATCGCGCCAGCCGCTCGATGCGGTCGATCGGCCAGCGCATCCGCACATGCGGCGCACCGGCCACGGTGGTCTCGGCGAGTGCGACCCACCCGAGATGGGTGAACAGCAACTCGTAGCGGGTCTGCACCGTGGCCTCGAACCGCAGCACGTTATGGGTTTCGGCGTACGCGCACGCCGCTCGCACGAGTGCGCCGCCCACACCCCGGGTGCGCCGCCCGCAGTCCACCACCAGGCGACTGCCGGTCCACCACCCGAGATCCTCGGCGGTGGCCGGTGCCAGGCGGACTCCGCCCAGCACGGCACCGTCCGGTGCGAGCGCGACCAGGATCCGGGTCCGGGGGTCATCGTCGATGTCGTCGGTGTCGCTGCCGGCGAACAAGCCCTGCTCGACGACGAAATTCTTTCTGCGCAAGGCGTGATACGCGGCGACCTGCCGGGGCTCGGCGAGCCGGATGAGGAATCCGTCCTCGGGCTCGGCCGGGGCCCTATGTCCGGACAGGACACAGTAATCCGGCGATGTGGCACGCGCCCCGGACAGTTCGTTGAGCCAGGATCGGGGTGCGGCCGTCGGTTCGGTGGTCGTCATCTCAGCCTCCCGCGCTTTGCAGTACGCTGCACGCCCCACAGGCCGCGCATCCGGCCTTCTGGTCCGTGCCGAGCATGCCGGTCCGGCGCAGTTCCGCCGCTACTCGGCGGGTCACGTCCTCGAGGACCGCCGCGGTCGGCGGGCTCGCACCGTCGACGTCGACGGCCAGGGTTCCCGCGAGCGGCCGGAACGGCACCACGAACGGGTACACGCCCATGGCGATGAGTTCCGCCGCACCCGAGACCAATTCGTCCGGGTCTTCGCCCAGACCGACCAGCAGATAGGTGGAGACCTGGTTACGGCCGAATACCCGCACCGCCTCGGCCCAGGCCGCCCGGTACTCCGACAGCGGCACGGTGGACTTTCCCGGCATCCAACGAGCCCGCACTCGATCGTCGAGCGACTCGACATGGATGCCGATCGCATCGGCTCCCGCGTCACGCAGTTCGGTCAGCGTCGCCAGATCGCCGGGCGGCTCGCACTGCACCTGGATCGGAAGGGTCGGCACCGCCTGCTTCACAGCCCGCACACAGCGCGCGAGATGCCTTGCGCCACGGTCTTTTCCGGCCGAGGTGCCGGTGGTCATCACCAGCTGCCGGATACCGTCGAGCCGCACCGCCGCCTCGGCCACCTCGGCGAGCTGATCGGGTCGTTTGACCGCGATGGTGCTGCCCGCCGCGAGCGACGCCTCGATGGAACAGAACCGGCACCGTTGGTCTTCGCCGTAGCGGACGCAGGTCTGCACCACCGTGGTCGCCAGCACGTCCTTGCCGTGCAGTCTGGCGATCTGCTCGTACGCCAGGCCGTCGGCCGTGCGCAGGTCGTAGAAACGGGGTCGGCGCACCGGTTCGACGGTCACGCCGAGATCGGTGCCCTCGTAGAGCAGTCGATCGGCACGAATCGTGTATGGGCTCTCGGGGCGGAGGGGGATGGCAGCGCCGGCACCCCCGAACAGCACATGACCGTCGTCGCTGGGGCCGGCACCGGAACGGCGCTGCACCGGCACATCGACGCGGATGCCCAAGAGTGCGAGATCTACTCGCGTGGATACCTCGGTCATGACGGTCGGCCTACAGCTGGTAGGTGGAGTTGATGATGGCGCCCTTGCGGGCGTAGTGGATCAGCGCGTCCTGCACGTCCAGGGGATGCGCCGGGATCACACCTTCGATGAGGTCCTCCTCGCGGGCACCGTGCAAGGCGAGACCGAACCGGCAGGCGAACACCTTCCCGCCCTCCTTGATGAAGGTGGCGAGGGCCTCGTTGATGTTCTGCTCACCGGGGAACCCGCTGTCGCCGGTGGTCGGAAAGCCGCGGGTGGCAAGGCAGTTGATCGCGCCGGGACCGTAGAAGTAGATGGCGGACTCGAAACCTTTGCGGAGCGCGCGCGTCGCCTGCAGAATGGCCACGAAACTCACCGACGATTCATGGGCGATACCGTGAACCAGCGTGAAATAGGTCTCACCCGCCTCCGCCTGATAATCGGGAAAGATCTTGGTGCCGCCGTAGATACTGGTGCCCTTCGGCAGGGCCGGGTGCGGGATTTCGGCGAGCGATTTCACGATGTTCTCCTCGATCGCCTTATCGATCTCGGAGGTCGATGTGGTGGGTGCCGACATGGTTCGTCTCCTGAGCGTGGTCGGTGTGAATTCGGTGAATGGCAGTGCGCCCGCTGGTTGTCCGGGTGGTCACCGATGGACCAAGTTCACGCTCGGAGTGTTTCCGATTGGTCGCCTGCGGAAAAATTGGAGGTTTCCGGATGTTCACCATCCACGTGTGTGGATCGGATCATGAATCATGCTGTGGCACAACGTAATTAGTTGCGCCTTCAGCGTATCGCCGACTGCGAGGGTTGCTGCGAAGTCGATGCGGTGTAATCGTCGTCCTGGACTTTTCGGTGTTCTGTTAATCGCCTCGACCCAGTACCTCCCTCGATCCGAAACATGGAGGAAACCGCCGCTGGGCGTAGTGATCGCTACTCGCGCCCACCTCGACGAACCATTGACCGTCTGCCCGGAATTGACCGTCCTCGCTCAGCTCGCGCACGAGTTCGTGCAGATCATGGCCAAGCGGCGCGGCGCCGAAAACCGACTGCTGGATCAAGCAGGTTCGTGCGGCCGACCGCGGTCAACGGTGCGGTGGGCCTGGCCGCCGATGCTCCGGCTGGTTCTCGTAGGCCGTGACGAACTCCTCGCTGCGGTCTATCGGCTGTGCTCAAAACTCAAGCCCGAAGGGGGTCGGCAGCTTGCGGACGTCCACGTGATCGTGCGGCGCGTGGTCTCCAGGTGTATGGCGGGCAGTGTGTTGCTCGGTTACCGGCATGTCGTCGGTCATGGCCCCGCCTTCCTCACGTCAGCGTTTGATGTCCGCGCGGGCTACTCCGCCGTGGCCGAGGATTTCGCCGCATGCTCGGTATCCGGACTGGAATGTCCCGGTCGGGCCCAGTCAGGCCTGGAGTTCGGCCAGTGCGTCCTCGAGATTCCGAGCGATTTGCCAGACGTCCGGAACGGTGTCGGGGCAGGCGAGAATTCCGAAGTCGAGGTGTCCGTCGTAGGACATGACAGTGATGTTCAGACAGCCTGACAGCTCGGTGAGCACCGAGACAGGGTGGCTCGAGAGCACGCGAATTCCATTGAGGTACAACGGTATCTGTGGACCCGGCACGTTCGAGACGAGCAGGTTGACCAGGGGAAGAGTGGACGCGGCCGCGCGCATCACAGCTCGGGTGGGCATGCCATGCAGCAGTGGTGTCAGCAGTGTGGTGACCTCGTGCAGCAGGTTCGATGACTGGGTGCGGAATCGCTGTTTGGCGACAAGCAGATTGTCCCGCAACAGTTTCACTCGATGACGTGGGTCGGTCTCGGAGATCGGCAACGTGGTGAGCATGAGTGAAAACTGGTTTCCTGCGGTACCGAACTGCTCGGGCGTGCGCACCGATACGGGTATGGCGGCCAGCAGCGGTCGGTCGGTGGCGAAGCCGCGGTCGCGCATCCAGGTCCGCAACGCGGTGGTGCACAAGGCCATCACGACATCGTTGACCGTCCCATCGACGCTGTTCTTGATAGTTTTCACCGCATCGAGGGGCAGCGATGTGTAGGCGACGCTACGGGCGCTGGTGAGGGGACCGTTGAACGGTACGTCGGGGTGCTTGGTGCGTAGATCATCGGCGGAACGCAGCAGCGTCGGCACGGCGCGCAGGGCGGCGCGGAATCGGGTAGCCGGTCGAGTGAGCGCGTTCGGGAGGCTGCGCGCGAGCATTTCAACGGTCGATGGTGTCCGGCCGCGACGTACCTCCAGAGTCGACGGCAGTGTGGCGGAGGGTGTTTCGCAGATATCGAATATTGCTGCCATGACCTCGGCGGCGGAGACGCCGTCGATCACCGCGTGGTGCACCTTCGTATAGACGGCCTGCCGCCCGCCCGAGAGTCCGGACACGAGGTGGCATTCCCACAGCGGACGCGACCTGTCGAGCGGCTGACCATGGCGGCGCGCGACGTAGTCGGCGAGTTCTCGATCATCCGCACCATCCGGCAGCCGGATATCCCGGACGTGGTATTTCAGGTCGATCTCCGCACAGTCCTCCCAGTACGGCAGGTCCAATCCGAACGGGACCGTGCGCACCCGGCGGCGTAGCGGCGCGACGAGGGGCAGCCGCTCTGCGAAAAGCCGTCGCAGTGCTTCGGAATCGAGCGGTCCATTCGTTGCTGATGCGGAGTCGAGCAGCGTAATCGCGCCAATATGCAGTGGCGTAGTCGAAGTTTCGGTATCGAGCAGGTGCAGATCGAGCGAATCGAGCTGTCTCACATCGCCAATGGCGCGTGCGGTCGAGATGGCGGCAGGGGTGTGCTGGTGGCCCACGGAGTCCTCCTGGGTCGTGTTGGTGCCGGACGCGGCCCGCCGGCGGATAGGGCATGCCGACAGCTCACAGCGTCGATCCCGGACGTCTGGTGATTTCCGTGCATCGCGGCACGGAGCGCGACACCGCGTTGGCGCTGACAGGCTCGAACGGTGAAACCCTCGATCTGGAGGGGTTGAATCCGAGTGTAGTGTCAGCTGACACGTCACGGTCTTGATCGATCGTTACGTCTCGTTAATTGTGTGCGAACAGTAAACACTGATCGCACGTCCAAGAACTCTGGTTCGCAAGGTCATACGCGGAGTGCGGCCATCGTTCGGCTACCGGCGAGCGGTCGGAACGAGGGTCTCCCTGGAAACGCACTGCGGCTAGCCTGACGGCACTCGAATGTGGATGGCTCCGAGTAGCCTGCGGCCGTATATATATCAGACTTTAGCTCCATCTCCGGTGCGTTGTAGTGCTTCCCATGCCTGGGTGATAATGGCGCGCGCCATGTGGCCGCCCGTAGTTGGATTCGAAGACGATGCGGTTGGCGCCGAGCTGGTGGGCGAGCAGGCATCCCTGTCTGGGTGGGGCCCTGGAAGCTCTGCCCAAGGAACCGTGGGCGCTCAATCCCGTTGCAAACGAAGCTATTTCACGTATCTTCGGCGCGTGAACACCAAGAACCGCACGGTCCGAGCAGGATTCGCTGCTCTCGCCCTCGCGGCGGGCCTCGTCGCCGTCGCGGGGCCGGCCGCAGCCGAAATACCCCTCACACCCGCCACCGCGGATCCGATCTGGGGCGCGACCACCGGTCCCATTCCGACCGGTAGTGCCGTCGCCGCCGGCCAAGGCAGCTCCCAGGCCGGACTGCCGAACCTCGCCGGTCCGCTGCTCGCCGCGCCCGCCGACCTCCTCAACGTCCTGCTCGGCGGCGCACGCCCCTGCACCCTGTCCGCCACCTGCAACGGGATCGGATAGCACCTCCGCCACCGCAAGACGAGAAAGGTCCTTCGCTCCTCGGAATCCCATGGGCGAAGGGCCTTTTCGATGCTTCAGGTGATCAGGCCCGGCCGGCCTCGAAGCGGGTCACGGTGACGCCGGGCGCCTCCAGCTGCTGTTTGACGGTCTTCTTGGAGTCGGTGACCGACGGCTGCTCCAGCAGGACGACGTCCTTGCAGAAGCCGTTGACGCGACCCTCGACGATCTTCGGGAGCGCGCCCTCCGGCTTGCCCTCTTCGCCGGCGGTGGCCTCGGCGATCTCGCGCTCCTTGGCGACGAGTTCGGCCGGGGCGTCCTCGCGGGTCAGGTCCTTGGGCTCGAGGGCCGCGATCGGTCACGGTGCTGAAACCGCTCTGCCGCGCGAATCCCGCATCAGTACACACGTTGGACTGAGTTACCAGGACTCTCGCCACCCACGGCGCTCGATCGGTCGGTGGCCTGTTCCGGCGGGATGCGCTCATGCGCTATCCGGCACATGCTCGAAGCCGGATCCATGCAGCCCGCTTGTTCGCCAGCGTGCCGTGCGCCGCGCTCATGGGTGTACCTGACGTCGTTTCGTCGTGGAGGCGTCGGGTACGTCTGGTCTGTGAGGTGACTGATTCATGAGCACGGAAAGGGAACCGTCCTCTTCGGCGGCATCGACGCTGCATTGCCGGGGTGACACCGTGAAATCGACCGTGAGCCATCTGCCTGGTGAAACGGCGGTCGAGGAGGCGTTGGCGGGGTTGGGGCAGGCATCGACGACACCGCGCACGGCAAAGAAAACCACGGTGAGGGAGACCGAACCCGTCAACCTGGCGACGAACCCCCGCACGGTCGACTTCGACCACGATCGGCTGGCAGCTCGGCGAGGTGAGCGATGGTCCCAGGTCTGCTGATCAGGCTGCCCGAGATGGGGTTCGACCTCGCGCTGGCGGCGCCGGCCGGAGTGTTTCGCCGGGTTCTTCCGACAGCTGGTGCCTCGATCCGGGTGGCCGCCGGTGCGGTGAATGTTGGTGTGCGCACGGCTGTGCGTGCCGAGGCGTCGGTCTCGGCGACCGCTGTCCGTGTCGGGCGGGTCGGTGTGAACGCGGCGACGCCGGGTCGGGGGTACTGGCGGGCCGGATCGCGGGTGCAGCTGCCGTTGCGGCCCGCTGCGGGGGCCACGGTGCGTGGCATGGAGACGGCAGCCGGACGGGTGGCGACCGCCCTGGCAAAACGCCCGGACGTCCTGGTCGCGTATTGGGATGGCGGGCTGGCCCGGCTGGTCGTGCAGATGACCCAGGACGCGGTCACCGAGCAGGTGGTGGATCGCGCCACCGAGCTCGCGGCCGGGCAGAAGCTGGAACGTCCGGACGAGGATGTTCTCGAGCCCGCTCACCCCGGTCACACCGGAGGCGTCCGGTCCGGGGCGCTCGCCCTGGCCTGCGACGCGGTGGGTGTCACCACGGCGTTGGCCGCCCGGACGGTGCGGCTGCACAGCGCGCCGCCTCTGATCACTGCCGGGGTGACGCTACTGCGCGAGGATCCGCGCATACGGAGGATGCTGCGGCGTCGTCTGGGACGCTCGGCCACCGACCTGGTGTTGGCCGCGGCCAACGCCGCAGTGCAAGCCATCGGTCAGTCGCCCACCGCCCTGGCACTGGATGCTGCGCTGCGGGCTAGCCAGTTGGCCGAGGCCGTCGCCAGGGCTGCCGCCTTCGACGCTGCGCACGACACGGTCTGCGCACCGGAGCGACTGAGCCTTGCCGGCCGGCAGGCCGCCCGGCCGCCGCTGCGTCGGTATCCGGGCGAATGGTTCCGGGAGCAGGCGGTCACCGGAACCGTATCCGGTGCGGCCGCAGCGCTGCTGGTCACCCGCGATGTGCAGGAGGCGGCGGAGGCGCTACTGGCCGGGAACCCGAAGGCTGCCCGGTACGGCCCGGCGGTCTTCGCCGCGACCTTGTATACCGAGCTGGCCCGCGAAGGCGTCCTGGTGCGCAACCTCGACCGGCTGAGGCAACTGGAGCTGGTCGACACCGTAGTGCTGCACCCGCAGGCGCTGCGAAGCACCCGGCGGACGGTGCTGGATGTGAACACGAACGTTCCCGACTGGGAACACGACAGGTTGTGGCAGGCCGCCACGGCGGCGTTGAAGAAGTCGGGTGGGGAGCTCGATTTGCGGCCGGTACCCGACCAGGGCCGGTTCGCCGAGACCGGTTTGATGATTGCCTCCGATCGCGGCAGAGATATCGGCTCTGTCCTCGTCGGCTGGGAGATCGACCCGCTGGCCGAGGCCGCGCTGGACGCGGCCCGCCGGGCCGGACTGTACGTCGTGGTTCAGGACGATGGCACGCTCGGCGATTTCGGTGCGCTGGCCGACGAACTCGTGGGCGCGGAACGGCCGTTGGCCGATGTGGTGCGGGAGCTGCAGGGCAGTGGACGGGTCGTTCTCACGGTGGCTCATGTTCCCGTCGGCGAGGCCGGGACGCAGCAGCAACTGGGTCCGGAGGGCGGCGATGTGCTGGCAGGCCTGATGAGCAGTGACATCGCTGTCTCGCTCACCGACGAGCGCAGCGCGGTGGTGTGGGGTGCGGACGCCCTGTTGCTGCACGGCCTCGCCGGGGCGTGGCGGATCCTGGCGGCGATCCCCGCCGCGCGCACAGTCGCGAACCACGCCAGGATCTTCACCGAGGCGGGCGCGGCGCTCGCCGGGCTGATGGTGGTGACCCGGGGTGCCCGCTCCAAACGCGTCACCTTCCCGTTCGGCGTTCGACTCTCTCCGGTGAATGCGGCTGCCGCCGCCTCGCTCGTCTCTGGCTGGCGTGCCGCCGTACAGGTCAGTACCGACCGCGCACCACACCCGCCGCCGCGGATTCCGTGGCACTCTCTGCAGCCCCAGGAGGCGATGGCCCGGTTGCGAGTCGTCCGTGCCACTGAGCCGGCCGCGCTGGTTGACCCTCGCACTATCGTGCGCCGGGTCGCGCGCCTGCCGGTGTTCGCTCCGGCGCGGCTGACGATCGGCCTGGTCAGCGCGATCCGCTCGGAACTGCACGATCCGCTCACACCGTTGCTCCTGGTCGGCGCGACGGCGTCGGCCCTGTTGGGGTCCACTGTGGACGCGCTGATGGTGCTCGGCGCTTTGGGTGTTACCGCTCTGATCGGTGGGGTGCAGCGGTTTCGGGCCGAGCGTGCGCTGTCCGGGCTGAAGCGGGAGCAGCGTCGGCAAGCCCGCAGAGTGGCTGACTTCGGCCAGGGCGAAACCCGCACGATCGCAGCGGAAAAGCTGACTCCCGGTGAGGTGATCGAGCTCTACACCGGCGACGTGGTACCGGCCGATGCCCGACTGCTGGCCGCCGACGATCTGGAGGTCGACGAGTCCTCGCTGACCGGTGAGTCGCTGCCGACCCCCAAGCACGTGGACGCCACGCCCCAGGTACCGGTGGCCGACCGCCACTGCATGACGTACCAGGGCACCACGGTGGTCGCCGGTCACGGCCGTGCCGTCGTGGTGGGAATCGGAGACCAGACTGAGACCGGCCGTGCCGAGCATCTGGCCTCCCGCACCCCGTCGGCGCCCGGCGTGCAGGCCCGGCTGCACAAGCTGACCAGCGCCGTGCTTCCGTTCACCCTGCTCGGCGGTGCGGCCGTGACCGGCTTGTCGCTGCTGCGCGGTCGGCCGGTGCGCGAAGCTGTCCGGGGCGGGCTGGCAGTCGCGGTGGCTGCCGTCCCGGAGGGCCTGCCGCTGGTCGCGACAGTCGCGCAACTGGCCGCGGCCCGACGCCTCAGCCGTATCGGCATCCTGGTCCGCACCCCGCGCGCCCTGGAGGCGCTCGGCCGGATGGACACCATCTGTTTCGACAAGACCGGCACGCTCACCGAGAACCGCCTGCATGTGGTGCGCCTGGCCACCCCGGACGGGGTCGAGCACCCAGCCGACTCCACCGCCGCGACCACCCTGCTCCACGCCGCCGCGCTGTCCTGCCGCACGCCCGACCACGAGGCAGGCATCCACGCCCACGCCACCGACGAGGCGATCCTCGCTGTGACCCCGCCGGGATCACCGTGGACGCCTGTGGAGGTCCAACCCTTCGAAGCCAGCCGTGGATACGCCGCCGCCGTCGCGACCGATCCGACGGGCGCCCGGATGCTGCTGGCGAAAGGCGCACCGGAAGTCATCCTGCCCGCCTGTGACGACACTGCCGATGGCGCGAAAGCGCAGTCCCTGGCCAGCAGCGGCCTGCGGGTGCTGGCCGTCGCCGGTCGCCGGCTGACGCGCCGGGACGATCCCGCCGATGTGCTCGCACAACCATTGGCCGGCCTGGACCTGCTGGGCTTCCTTGCCCTGGCCGACACCCCGCGCCGCAGCTCCGCACCGCTGGTGACCGATCTGCGCCGGGCGGGCATCCGGCCCGTCATGCTGACCGGCGACCATCCGCAGACCGCCCGCGCGGTCGCGGTGCAGCTCGGCTGGCCAGATGATGTCACGGTGGTCACCGGCGACGAGCTGGCCGCCCAGGACCGGACCGGCCGGGCGCGACTGCTGCGGAACAGCGACGTGGTGGCCCGCGTCGCACCCGAGCAGAAGCTCCACGTGATCGAGGGACTCCGGGAAGCCGGGCGCGTGGTGGCCATGGTCGGCGACGGCGCCAACGACGCCGCCGCCATCCGCACCGCCGACATCGGAGTCGGCATCGCCGTCCACGGCTCGGCGGCAGCGCGGAACGCGGCCGACCTGGTGATCACCAGCGATGAGCTGACCGTGCTGGTCGATGCCGTCGCCGAAGGGCGGGCGCTGTGGCGCAGCGTCGCGGACGCGATCAGCGTGCTGATCGGCGGCAACGCCGGTGAGATCGGCTTCTCCGTGCTCGGCACATTGCTTTCGGGCGCTTCGCCGCTGTCCACCCGCCAGATCCTGCTGGTCAATCTGCTGACCGACATGTTCCCGGCGATGGCGCTCTCGGTCACCCCGAGAGATGAGACAGACCAGGACGAGGACGCCGTCGACAGCGGCCGCGTCGGTATCGCGGAACTCGGCGACCCGCTGACCCGTCAGATCCGCCGCCGCGGGATCACCACGACGCTCGCGGCGACCACGGCCTGGCTGATCGGCACCCTCACTCCTGGCTCGGCGCGTCGAACCAGCACGATGGCGCTGTGCGGGGTCGTCGGTGCTCAGCTCGTCCAGACCGCGACCGGACGACGACGCAGCCCGCTCGTCCTGGTCACGGTCATCGGTTCGGCTGCCGTCCTGGCCGCATTGATCGAGACACCGCTGGTCAGCCAGTTCTTCGGCTGCACCCCGCTCGGCCCGCTCGCCTGGGCCGGCGTCGCCGCCGCAATGGGTGTCGCCGCACTCGGACCACGCCTGAACCCGATGTTGGAACAGCTGGCACGATCGCTCACTCCACAACAGAGCTGACTATCGACACCAAGCCGACGACCCACCACGAGTTCGATGCGCCACACGGATCTCCAGGATCAGGCGTTGTCAGAGTTCGGGCAGAACCCCAGAAATAATGAATCCAGGTTTGACCAGCAGCGATATCTGGTTCGAGCTCCGTTACTACTCACCTGTCGGAGGGTGTTGCCCGCCCCCGGCGTGCGCGTCTAGCGCGCAGGTCCGGACAGGGCGGGCGGGCAACACGCCATATCGGGTGTACTCGGCCTGGGGCCGAACGAGCACCGACATCGGTCGTCTACCCGCTGACGGGCCCGTCAATCACTGGCCCTCGAGCGGACTGCCCAGCCGGGCAGGCGGGCCGTTCATGCCAGGCCGGCAGTGATACCCGGGAGCGGCGGGCACGGCGTCACGATCTTCGCCGATACCCGCGCCCGCTACGCCGCGGACCGGGCCGGGGTGCAGCGCGCGGGGTAGCCGGCACGATCGGTCAGGACCACGCCCATGTCGCCACCATCCGGGCCTGCCGGGGAACCGAATACCCGCTGGCTTCATCACTCGTAGGGTCGTTGCGCCTGCTCACGCCCATCCTTCGGACATCACAATCCGGACATGCGTGCAGGCGCATCGCAACATCGGCGTCCGCGTGCGAGTGTCGGCGCCGGCGGTCGTATCGAACGCTCGACTAGTCCCAATCGAACCAATCGAAGAAGTCGAACGGCAGCAGATGTTTGAACCATCCCGGAGGGATTCCCCAGCCCGGAGGGAAGAAGTGGTGCTTACTGTCCCAGCTGTGGTCCCCGTGCTGATCGACAGGAGCGGGGGTGTAGTTGGTGACCACATCGGCCTGGACCGGCACGGTCACGGCGGTGACCGGAGCCACCGCAATCGCACCGGCGAGGATGGCCCGAGCCACCGTTTGCCTGGTCATTGCGAACATTGCTGATCCTTCTAATGATCCATTCAACTCGATTGCGCCAGGGCTATCCCCGCGCAAAGTGCGCGGAAAATTACTCGGTCGACTGCTACCGAATCAGCGGTGGAAATACGGGCCGATACATCCGCAGCACGGCGAATAGCACAGGCGCGCCACAACCATAACCCCGCCAGATTCTTCCGAGCAATTGATCGATGCCTTCATCTGGGGTTCCCGCGGCAATCGCCGAGAATCCAATGAAGTTCGGGAATATCCCCTGGTAGGAGCTGATCTAGCGGTGGAACCGGCGTGGCGACCGATAACCCTCAGCTGCGGTGGCTTCGATATACGCCCGATTTTCGGCGGCGACCTCGATGCGGTCGAACGCGGCCGCGACCGACGATCATCGTTTTCGGACATCGGCCGGTCGGCGCTGCTCGCAGATGTCGAATTCTGCTGCCAGACCCACCACTTCGAGTACCCGTGTGACGCAGTAGGAGCCATCGATACACATCGCGCAGTGGCGCCGGTCGGCGAAATCGCGGGCCGCGAGCAGGGCGCGTACGCCGGCCACGCCGAAGAAACTCACCGCCCTCATGTCGACGCGGGTCGATTCGCCGGTGTCGAGGCTGTCGAGCAGCGCTGGAACGCAGGCGCGGTCAGAACGTCGATCTCGCCGCAGACGGTGCAGACGTGGGTGTCGTCGAGCGTGGTCGATGCCGAGGAGGTCATGAGGACGGGATCGGTTTGGTGATTCATCACCATCACCTGGTTTCGGGGCGCACCGGGCCTAGACACCGTTCGCGGTCAGCGCCCTGCACAGCCGCGAGTGACCAGGCTTTTTTATGAACCCTGAATGAATGGTATGCCCGTACGCCACCCGCCAAGCCCTTGCGCGATGCGGGCCCGCGGGGACGATAACGACCTCATCATCAGTACGGCCACGATCGGGCACCGACCGGTTGAGAAGGCCGACCTTTCGGTACGCGCCCAGCTGTCGGTGCAGCACACAACACCGACGGTTGAGCCGATACGAGGGTCTCGCCCCATGTGCACTACCGCGATGCTGGAGCGAGACCCTTGTTCATCCGATCTGGTCAGTGGGGGATGCGCTCTCCCCATCCGATCGGTACGTCGTCCGTACCGAGTGCGCCAGGCTGCGCCCGCCGGATCGATCTCGGGGTGTAGACCGACCCCGGGAATCGGCTCGAACCCCGGGAATTGGCTCGGACGTGGCCTGCCGTTGACCTTGAACGCCTACGCTGGCGCAGGTCGGCCCCCTCAGCGGTGGCGCAGACCCCTCGGCATTGCCCTGGGCGTTCGTGGCATTCCTCGCGCGCGGTCGACCTCGGCGTACACCGCCGCCGCGAGTTGAGAATCCAGCCCGCCCCGGTGAGACCGGGCGCCGGGCAAGGGATTTCGGAGGTGCGCCATGACAGCAACCCCACGCGAACCACGCGGCGACAGACCCGTCCGCCGGCCGGGAAAACGGCATTCGACCGCACCCGCCATCACCCGCGATTCCGATGACGATGTGCCGGTAGTGCGCTGGCCGGAGCCGAGTCGGCTCGAATCGTGGTGGAACGCCGTCATGCACCCCGCCGCCGAGCCGCCCACACCCACATGACCAGCACCGGCTCGATCGGCGCACCACGGTAGTTCCCGGCACGGACCTTCCGGCGAATGTTCCACCAGCAGTGCGGGATTCCGGAGCGTCACGCTAATGCGACCATTCGGTATCTTTTCGGGTAGCGGTCGGCGTATGGATGCGCCATCCAGCGCCGATGCTCGCCACGCCCGCGCCGACCGCCGACAATCCCCGGTACGCCTACGAATGGAAGTACGACGGAATCCGCTGCCTGGCATGGATTTCCGACGGCGTGTGCCACATGATCAGCCGTAACGGCAACTCCCCAACCCGGACTTCCCCGAGATCTGCCACGCCGTGGTATCGCCGCCGCGGGGCGCGAGATGACCCTCGACGGTGAACTGGTGGCCCGGACCGTGACGGGGGTGCCGCGGTTCTCCCCTTATCGGGCGCCGGCTGGGCGTGACAAGGCCGAGCCCAGCATTGATCGGGGCGATGCCGGCGTGCCTGTATGTGTTCGATCTGGTGGGTCTCGGCGGCCAGGACCTGCGCACGCTGACCTATCTGGAACGCCGTGAACACCTCGAGCGGCTGGGCCTGCCCCATGGCCCGATCCTGCTCCCGTCGTTGAGCCTCTCCGAAGAAGTGGGCCAGCGCATATATCGCTGCTGGTAGAGACTCTGCTGAGCCCCCACCCGGTGTGGCAGGTTCTAGGGATCGTCGCAACACCTTCGATCGTGAGGGGTTGCGATGATCAGCGAACGGCCCGCCGAGGTCGAGGACCGGGCCGTGCCCGGCCATTGGGAAGGTGACCTGATCATCGGAAAGGATCAGGGATCAGCCA